>NZ_JAPVXV010000001.1:0-575341 GCF_041431435.1 Veillonella atypica | reverse complement strand
ACCTTCTATGTGGTTTTCAGAGTACAAACTCTGACAGATTCAGTGGCGATAGCTACGAGGGTCCACCTGTTCCCATCTCGAACACAGTAGTTAAGCTCGTAAACGCCGAAAGTACTTGGCTGGAGACGGCCTGGGAGGATAGGAAGTCGCTGATTAAGCTAAAAAGGCTAACCGTATGGTTAGCCTTTTTTATTATATATACTTACATGTAGAGTCCGACCAGGGCACCTGGGAAAGGTAGGGTGTGAGCTAACAGAGGAGCGTAGCGACGTATGGGAGCCACACATCACCTTCATCCGAACGTAAGATTTCTCCAGCTGCAAAGCAGCGATGAGAAATCCACAGTGAGGAGTGATAGGAAGTCGCTGATTAAGCTAAAAAAGGCTAACCAAATGGTTAGCCTTTTTTGTTATATATTTATATTTTATATGGAGCGGGCGAAGGGAATCGAACCCTCCTCTCAAGCTTGGGAAGCTCGCATTCTACCGATGAACTACGCCCGCATGATGTACATATTGTATCATACTATAATATATACATTCAAGTGGAGCTTGTTTATATACTCTATACCCATAGTGGTTGCTGTATTGTATTGATATAATAATTAATGTATAACATAATGAGGAAGGAGGCATATGTATGTCAAAAATTTATAAAATTCATAAATGGTTATCTATAGTTTCTGTGCTATTTTTCTTAATGTTCTGTATTACAGGTCTTGTCCTTATGTTCCGAACTGAATTAAATGCATGGGCTCAAGGAGGGTCACATCATTCCTCGTCATCAATGGCGATGAGCCAACAAGAAATATCTATTTTTAATTATGCTGATGAAGGTGCCCTATTAGTGAAAGAAAAATATCCGTCTAAGGATATTTTAAATATTTCTCCAGCTATGGGGGCTGCACATATTTTACGGTATCGCATTATTGATTCTTCCGCAACTGTAGCACCTCCAGCGCGTATGGGGATGGGAGGGGATTATGTATTATATAATCCTGAAACAAAGGGGCTTATTACTACGCATCATGAAACGCCTGCACATCCTTGGGTTCGAAGTGTATTACATACACTTCATCAACTACATACACGATTAGACCTTGGTAAAACAGGAATTTATATTGTAACAATTTTATCTTTAGTATGTGGGTTATCTATTATTTCTGGTATTTTTTTATACGGTCCATTTCGTAAAAGCTTTGCCAAATCCACTGTATTGTCTAACTATATGAAATTAAGTACATTACACCGAGAATTTGCTATGGTTGCTACTGTATGGGGATTTATCTTATGTATTACAGGTGTATGGATAGGTGGATTTTTTATTGCTAATGACAGCTATAATGCAGATGTACTACACACTGCAAAGCAAGAACTTTCAGTTGGTCAATCTGACATTTTACAACCATCTGAAGCTATCTCTCGAATTATGAAAGCTTATCCTGATCGTCAGCTTATATCTATAGATTATCCATCTAAATTTAATAATCATCATTATGCATTTTATTTAGGTGCTGAAAATGATGATGATCCAGCTATGTTCTTGGGCCAACCAGTCTATGCTAATTTATATACTGATTCTACTAAGGATATGTATTCTACAAAAAATATCCCCTGGTATTTTACGGGCATGACTACAATGATTAATCTCCATATTCATAATCATAATACAATGGCTCTTAAAATATTATGGGCTATCTGGGATATTGTTCTTATTGTAGGCATTGTGACTGGTATTATTATGACTATTAAAAAGAAATTTGGCAGAGCTAGTGCTACAGAATCTAAAGTATCGGCTGAGATAAAATATGTTTGGCGTACACCAATCTGTTGTGGTACCTTAGTATTACTTGGATTTATTATGCCACTTTGGTCCAATCCAGTTACAAATACTATAGCAGGTATTTGTTTAACTATTCCTCTAGTTGTATTTTTTATTTCTTTAATTAGAGGATTTAATCATTAAGTTATTATATTCTTCCTGTATCTAATCAGCGTGCTTCATCATTAGTTTATTGATTGATTTCGAACTAAAATGATATAATAATATAAATCAACTAGGTTTTTTATGTGTTAAAACCTGTATTTATATTATGATTGAGAAAGTGGAAGTTACTATGAAATATATTAAAGCATTTATTCAGTCTGAATCATCTGGCGGTATTATGCTATTACTTGCTGCGATTCTTGGTGTTATAACTGCCAATTCTCCAATAGCTGAACAGTATTTTTCTCTGATGCATATTTATTTAGGTCCAATGGATGTATTGGAGTGGGTAAATGATGGTCTTATGGCTTTATTTTTCCTATATGTAGGGATTGAAATTAAGACTGAAATGATTTCCGGTGAGCTAAACACCAACTCAAAGAGATTGTTACCAGTTTTAGCTGCATTTGCCGGGGTGGTAACGCCTGCGTTAGTTTACTTCTTAATTGCTGGA
Organism: Veillonella atypica; assembly: GCF_041431435.1. Lineage (NCBI taxonomy): Bacteria > Bacillati > Bacillota > Negativicutes > Veillonellales > Veillonellaceae > Veillonella > Veillonella atypica. The sequence continues at coordinate 572,901 of NZ_JAPVXV010000001.1, read as the reverse complement.
TCTGTACCAGAATATACGCATGGTTGGGGAATACCTACTGCTACCGATATTGCCTTTGCAATTGGTGTCATTATGATGCTTGGTAAACGCGTATCACAAGCGATGAAGGCATTCCTGTCGGCATTGGCTGTTATCGATGATTTAATTGCTATCATAGTGATTGCCATATTTTATGGTGGTGGTGTAGATTTTCCTCATTTAATCGTTGCTGCTATTGTGACGGGAGCGTTGTGGTATACCAATAAACAAGGCTATGTGAGACCAGTTTTATATGGTGTACTCGGTGCCGTTCTTTGGTATTTTGTTTTAAAATCTGGTGTTCATGCTACTATCGCTGGTGTTGTGTTAGCTATGACTATTCCTGCAATGGGTAAGTTGGATGGAGAAACTGTTTATCCTATGCACGCATGGGCGGATAAATTGAAAAATTGGGTTAATTTTTTGATTATTCCTCTATTTAGCTTCTTAAATGCTGGTGTATCCTTCTCAGATGTTTCTGTAGATCATTTGTTCCACCCTGTTGTTTTAGGTGTTTCTTTAGGCCTTATCTTGGGAAAACAGCTTGGTATATTCTCCGCTGTTTACGTTTTAGTTCAGTCTAAGATTATTAAGATGCCTACTAATACAACATGGCCCGAGGTTTATGGTACAGCCATTGTCTGTGGTATTGGGTTTACTATGAGCTTATTTGTGGCTACATTGGCATTTCCACCTGGTGTAACTCAAGAAATGTCTAAAATTGGTATCTTTATAGGCTCTATTATTTCTGGTTTATTAGGTGCTATAGTTTTAATTGTGGCTTATAAAATAAGATCTATTAAGAACAAATAATAAACTTATCATATTAGGAAGGAATCATATGGAACGGATATTTGTACTTTTACGTTCTCCTGGTTCGGCTACTGCCGTTTTACTAGGAGCTACACTTATTGCCTTAATCGTAGCGAATTCTCCATTGGCAACACAATATATGTCTCTGGTTAATTTAAAACTAGGTCCATTAACAACGATGGAGTGGGTTAATGATGCATTAATGGCGATTTTTTTCCTCTTTGTTGGATTAGAAGTAAAACGTGAATTGGTAAGTGGTGAACTAAATACGAATGCTAAGCGTATCATGCCAGGTATTGCTGCATTATTTGGTGTATTAGTACCTGCTATTATTTACTATCTTATTGCTGGATTTAGTGAAGTTTACGTTCATGGATGGGCTATTCCTACTGCGACAGATATTGCTTTTGCTATAGGTGTAATAACTGCATTAGGCTCAAGAGTTCCTAACTCTATGAAAGTATTTTTGACAGCCTTAGCTGTTATTGATGACTTAATTGCCATCATTGTTATTGCTATATTCTACGCAGCAAATCTTAATCTTTTCTATTTATTTGCTGCTGTAGTTGTAACGGGGTTATTGATTTATTGTAATCGGTCTGGTTACGTTAGATCTTTGTCTTATATCATTCTTGGGATCATTTTATGGTACTGTATTCTTCGTTCTGGCTTGCATGCTACAATGGCAGGCGTAATCTTGGCGATGACAATTCCTGAACGGGGCAAGATTGGTCGTAAATATGTGAGACCAATGCAACATTGGGAACATTATTTATCTAACTGGGTAAGTTTTGTTATTGTTCCAATTTTCGCATTCTTTAATGCTGGTGTTAACCTTGATGGATTTGGTATGGCTGATTTAAGTCATCCAGTTGTTTTAGGCGTTGCATTAGGTCTTGTTTTAGGGAAACAAATCGGTATCTTTGGTGCTATGTTTGGCATGATTAAGTTAGGTATTGTACCTATGCCAGCAGAAGCTAACTGGAAATTTATTTATGGTACATCCATTGTATGTGGTATTGGTTTTACTATGAGTATATTTGTTTCCGTTCTAGCTTTTGATCCAGGTCATGCTCAAGAGATGGCTAAAGGTGGCGTATTGATTGGTTCCATCATTTCTGCTATCATTGGTTATGGCTACTTACGAATTGTAGGGGCTAAACGAAAAGAATGTCATATTGGGGTATATCATAATTGCTAACTTAAGCAATAAAGGGGAATGTACATGATTAAGAGAATTTTAATACTATGTACTGTGCTATGTATGACTAATATGATGGCCTTCGCACAGGCGAAGTCAGTTGATAAGGGACAACGAGGTCATCATGTACAGAAAATTCAAACCATGTTAGTGCATCAAGGATATCTTAATGATTCAGCAGATGGTATTTTTGGGCATAACACTGAATTAGCAGTACGTAAGTTTCAAAAGGCTAAAGGGCTCGCTGTAGATGGGCGTGTAGGTACGGCTACGATGAGTGCTTTAGAAAAGGAAGAAACTCGTTTTGGCGATTCCGCCATTTCGCGTAGTCATAATGGGGTTCCCAATAAGTATGTACGCGTTATGACGATGCATGCTAGTGCATATAGTGCTCAAGACCCAGGAAATAGCAATTATACGGCAACTGGCAGTCGCTTAAAAAAAGGTATTGTTTCAGTAGATCCACGGATTATACCATTAGGTACAAAGATGTTTATTGAAGGTTATGGCTATGCCGTGGCTGATGATGTTGGCGGAGCTATTAAAGGTAGCCGTATTGACCTAGCCTTTAATTCTCGTGCAGAAGCTTTGCGATTTGGTCGTCAAACTGTAAAAGTATATATTTTATAACTATATATAAACTGTTGAAAGCTCTAGTCTATGACTAGAGCTTTTTCCGAATTATATATTTTTTCTCAATGCGAATATTCGGAAATTCATGGTATAATATAGATATCAATATAAATCGAGTATTCAGCAAAGGAAGGCTTATGAATAAAGTTCGACGTGTTGAAAGAATGGTGGCAATGACTAAATTATTAGTCGATTCTCCACAAAAACTTATATCTCTTAATTATTTTTGTGATTTTTTCGGAATGGCGAAATCTACAGTAAGTGAAGATTTAACCTGTGTCCGTCAATCGATGGAACATTTTCAGTTGGGTACTCTAGAAACGGTAGCGGGGGTAGCTGGCGGTGTTCGATTCATACCTCATCGAAAAGGCGAGCAGGCCAATGAAATCTTACGCGATGTGCAGCAACGTTTGCGTGAACCAGATCGTATTATTCCCGGTGGATTTATTTATATGTCGGATATTTTATATGATTGGCATGTGATGACTCGGTTAGGCGAAATTATTATGACTCGCTTTGTAGATCGCAATCCAGATTATATTTTGACGGTAGAAACAAAAGGGATTCCTTTGGCGGTTATGGTGGCTAGGGCTTTCAACAAGCCACTTGTTATCGCGCGTCGTGATAGTAAGGTTACAGAAGGATCTGCCATTAGTATTAACTATGTAACGGGTTCATCTGGTCGAATTCAAACGATGACATTAACTAAACGCGCTATTCCACAAAATGCGAAGGTGCTAATTATTGATGATTTCATGAAGGCTGGCGGTACGGCTAAAGGCCTGACCGAGCTTGTACATGAGATGAATGGTAAAGTGGTGGGAACAGGTGTTCTAGTGGCTACTGCTGAACCAAATCCTAAGTTAATCAATGATTATGAATCACTATTTACGTTCCATGGCATTGATGAAAGTACAAATGAAATTCACATCGAACCTGTATTTGATACGATTGATAGATAGGAGTTTACTATGAATATTGCAAGTCTTATTTTAGCAGCTGGTAAGGGTACACGAATGAAGTCCAAATTGCCAAAGGTACTTCATAAAGTTGGCGGTAAAGCTATGGTTGAACGCGTTCTAGAAACTGTTCAATCTCTTGGAACCGATAAGGATGTTGTTATCGTTGGCTTTGGTGGTAATGCAGTACAAGACTATCTAGAAGGTCGTGCTGAATTTGTACGTCAAGAAGAGCAAAATGGTACAGGTCATGCAGTAAAAATGGCCGAACCTGTATTAGGATCTTTTGATGGCACTATTTTATTGTTGTGTGGGGATACGCCACTCGTAACTAAGGAAAGTTTAGAAGCTCTTTTAAAAGAACATACTGCATCTGGAGCAGCGGCTACAATTTTAACGGCCCATATGCCAGATCCAACAGGTTATGGACGTATCATTCGTAACGAAGACGGTCATGTGGTACGCATTGTAGAACAAAAGGATGGCAAACCAGAAGAGTTAGCTGTACAAGAAGTTAATACTGGTATGTATGCTTTTGATAGTAAAAAACTATGGCCTTGTCTTAGCCTATTATCCGACGATAATGCACAAGGTGAACTGTATATTACAGATGTGGTTGGTATTCTCGTAAATGGCGGCGATAAAGTAAGCGCTTATATGACTGAAAATTTTGAAGAATCGTTAGGGGTAAACTCTCGCTTGCAATTGGCTGAAGCAGAATCTATTTTAAAACATCGTAAAAATGTAGAATTAATGACCGCTGGCGTAACGATTATTGATCCTGATAATACCTATGTAGCACCAGAGGTTACTGTGGGGTCTGATACAATTCTACATCCTGGTACCGTTTTAGAAGGCAATACGGTGATTGGTGAAAATTGTGAAATTGGACCTCATACACGCTTGACGAATGTAACTGTTGGCAATAATACAGTAATTCATTTTACCTATGGTCATGACTGCGAAGTAAAAGATGGCGTAGATATTGGTCCATATGTTCATTTGCGTCCTAATACGGTTATTGGCAACAAGGTTCATATTGGTAATTTCGTTGAGGTTAAAAATTCCAATGTTGGGGAAGGCACCAAATTCCCTCATCTATCCTATATTGGCGATAGCGATGTAGGTTCTGGTGTCAATATTGGTTGCGGTACGATTACGGTAAATTATGACGGAAAAATCAAGCATCGTACAACTATCGGCGACGGTGCATTTGTAGGCTGTAACAGCAATTTGGTAGCACCTGTTACAATTGGTAATTATAGCTATGTAGGTGCAGGTTCTACGATTACAAAAAATGTTCCTGATAAGGCATTAGCTGTAGGTCGTAGCAAGCAAATTGTGAAAGAAAATTGGGTTACAGACGATACTTTCAAAAAGAAATAGGAATTTATTAAAAATTTTTCACACAAGATAGGAAAAATAGTATACAATAATAAGGCAATAAGGTTGTATATCTGTAATATTCCGTTACATATACATTGAGTAACTAACTAAGATTACGGAGAAATGAAAGGGTATCAAAATGGCATTTGAAGACGGCAAAAAACTTAAGATTTTCACAGGTAACGCAAATCCAGAGTTGGCAAAGGAAATTTGTGATTATTTAGGTTTGCCTTTAGGTGAAGCGTTTGTAGGTCGCTTTAATAATGGCGAAGTACAAATTATGATTGATGAAAGCGTACGTGGCAAAGATGTATTTATCATTCAACCAACTAGCTATCCTGTAAACGATAATTTAATGGAATTAATGGTTATGGCTGATGCGTTAAAACGTGCTTCTGCTCGTCATATTACAGCTGTAGTTCCTTACTACGGTTATGCTCGCCAAGACCGCAAAACTCGTGGTCGTGAACCAATTACTGCAAAATTAGTAGCAAACTTGATGCAAACTTCTGGTATTACACGTCTTGTAACAATTGACTTGCATGCAGGTCAAATTCAAGGCTTCTTTGATGTGCCAGTAGATCATTTATATGGTGCATCTATTTTAGCTAAATACATTAATGAAAAAAATCTTGAAGATGTTATTGTAGTATCACCAGATCTTGGCGGTGTTACAAGAGCTCGTGATTTGGCTGACCGCATTGGTGCACCAATTGCAATCATCGAGAAAAAACGTCCTGAACCAGGCGTAGCTAAAGTTATGAACCTCATTGGTGATGTAAAAGGCAAAAACTGTATCATCGTTGATGATATTGTAGATACAGCAGGTTCTCTTGTAGAAGGTGCTAAAGCATTAAAAGAATTTGGTGCTAAATCTGTTATGGCTGCTGTTACCCATGCTGTATTAACAGATCCAGCAAGTGAACGCATTGCAAACTCCAACATTAAAGAGCTTATCGTAACAAACACAATGCCATTACCAGAAAATTGCAAATTAGACAATGTAACGCAACTATCTGTAGCGCCATTATTGGGCGAAGCAATTATGCGTATCTTTCATGAAGTTTCAGTAAGTAATTTATTTGATAAATAATAGGTGATTCTTGAAGTTAGTAGTAGGCCTTGGTAATCCAGGCAAGCAATATGAAGCGACAAAACATAATATTGGATTTATGGTCATCGATGCCATTGCAGATAGCGTTTCTCACACTCCTTGGAGGGAAGAACAAAAGGCAGAGGTGTGCAGTATTAATGTAGCTGGTGAGAAGGTATTGCTTGTAAAGCCTCAAACATTTATGAATGCAAGTGGTGAGTCTGTAGGTCCATTGATGCGGTACTATAAGATTGATCCATCTGATGTGTATTGCATTTATGATGATATGGATTTACCGGTAGGCAAATTACGTATTCGACCAAATGGTAGTTCTGGTGGGCATAATGGGATTAAATCTTTAATCTCCCATATAGGAACAGAAAATTTTCCGCGTTTTCGCGTAGGTATTGGTCGTCCATTACCACAATGGACCGTCATTGATCACGTGTTAGCACCATTTAGTGAAGAAAATCAAGAGAAAGTACAAAAAGGTATCAAAGACACAGTAAAAGCTGTATTAGGCACCTTAGAGGTGGGCATAGACAAAGGGATGAATCAGTTTAATCCTAAGCGTCGTCCACAGCGATAAATAACATGCATAAGGGCATGAGTCTCATTGAGATTCATGCCCTTTTTACGAGGTATATATGAGCAATCAAGAAAAAATGCCTTTTGTAGAGGCTTTAGAATCATATAAGGAACAACATTTTGTGCCTTTTCATACACCTGGTCATAAGATTGGTGTTGAAGCGCCTCAGTTACTAAAGGAATGGATGGGAGCAGCACTGCCATATGATTTAGGGGTTATGTATGCTCTAGATGATCTACATGAACCTGAAGGAGAGTTAAAAGAGGCGCAAGACTTAACTGCTGAATTATATGGAGCTGATGATTGCTGGTTCTCTATTAATGGCACAACCGCTTTAATTGAAGCGATGATTATGGGGACAGTAGGTCCTGATGAAACGATTATCATTCCTCGAGAAGCACATCGTTCCGTTATTAGTGGATTAGTGTTATCTGGTGCAAAGCCTGTTTATATGGATTGCCAATTTGATGATCGGTGGGGTATCCCTCTAGGTGTATCAGTGGAGGATGCTATTAAAACCATGGATGCTCATCCAGAGGCTAAGGCGATTCTCTTAGTGTATCCAAACTATTATGGTGTAGGTGTAGATATTGTAAACATCGTACAAGAAGCACACAAACGAGGGATGATTGTTCTTGTTGATGAAGCGCACGGACCTCATTTACCATTTTCAGAAAATTTACCTGTTGAAGCCATTGCGTCAGGTGCAGACTTAGTGGCACAAAGCACGCATAAATCGGTAGGTTCTTTGACGCAAACCTCTTGGCTATTAGGGCAAGGCGATTTAATTAATAAACGCCGCATTACACAAATGCATCAGATGTTACAAAGTACGAGTCCTAATTATATATTTTTAGCTTCCCTTGATATGGCGCGCCATCAGTTGGCTACGGAAGGTAGAAATTTGGTAAATCATGCTGTGTCATTAAGTTTACAACTACGACGTGCATTGGAAGCCATAAAGGGCATTTCTATCATGTCAAGCAAGGATGTAGATAGACCTAACTATGATGTAACAAAGGTGTTGATTGATGCCAAGGAATTGGGGCTTACCGGTGTGGATTTCGAAAAACGATTACGTGCTCACCATATCGAAGTTGAACTTGTGCAGGCGCATCATGTGTTAGTACTCATCACGATAGGTGATACAGAAGAATCTATCATGACTCTTGTAAAGGCTGTACAGGCTATAAGCGATGAGATTTGTAGTAAGTCATCCTTAACAAATCGTGCTGGTGAACAAATAGAGGAACGTACTGAGACTATTCAGTCAGCTACCATTCTGCCTACTCCTGTTGTACGTATGACACCGAGGGAAGCCCTTTATAAGGATCGTAAATCCTGTATGTTTGAGGCGGCGTTACATCATATTTGCGGTGAAACCATTGCTTATTATCCACCGGGAATTCCTTGTATAGCCGTAGGTGAAGAGATTACAGAATCTGTGTTACAATATATACAACAACGGCGTGTATTGGGGTATATGCCAAATGGTGCAGCCGATATGAATTTAGAAACGATACAAGTTGTAGAGGAGTAGAGATGGGGACTTTAATCATACTAGAAGGTGGCGATGGCAGTGGCAAAGCTACACAAACAAAGTGCTTGGTAGAACGATTACAAGCAGAAGGTCATCGTGTGCGCAGTGTTAGCTTTCCAAATTATGATAGTGATGCATCGATGCCGATTAAGATGTATTTATCGGGCCAATTTGGCACAGATGTAGACTCGGTTAATCCCTATGTAGCAAGTTCTATGTATGCTATCGATCGTTTTGCATCCTTTAGAATGGATTGGCAGTCATTTTATAATGATGGTGGCATCATTATTGCTGACCGGTATACGACGTCAAATATGGTTCATCAAATGGTGAAATATACGGATGCGGATAAACGTGTTCAATTTTTAGAATGGTTGGAAGACTTTGAATTTGTTAAGTTTGGTTTACCTCGTCCTGATGCGGTATGTTTGCTTGATGTTCCATTAGTCGTGACGGAATCTTTGATGTCTGAGCGAACTGGTAAAACAGGGGGAGAGACAGGGGATATACACGAAGGAAATAGAGTGTATTTGCAAGCTGTTCACAATGCCTATGATGAATTAGTTGAACGTTATCAATGGCATCGTATTTCCTGTGCCCAACAAGATAAATCTGGAACTTTTACAATGCGCAGTATAGAATCTATACATAATGACATATACGATGTGGTAAAAAGGATATTGAGATAGATAAAATCACATATCTTAGGACATGGCGACTCTTTAAAAAGTCGCCATTTTCCTATATAATAGTAATATTGGACAGGATAGGAGGGATTATGACATATTTTGATAATGTAATCGGTCAAGATACGATTAAAAACCACCTAACTGAATTGGTAAAACGGCAAACATTACCACATAGCTTGTTGTTCTATGGAGAGGCTGGACTTGGTAAACTTGATATGGCTATAGGGTTAGCATCGTTGATTTTAGGACGGCAGGTATTTCCAGGCCATAATGGGGCTGAATATCTAGACGAGGTAAAAAATGCACGCCTTGCCAATGGTGAAAGTGAAAAGAAAATAGAAGCGGAAGGTTTACCTATTTATATGGATAAGGGAGATGCATTTTGGATTCGTCCTATGAAATCAACCTTAAAAGTAGAACAATGGTATTCCCTATTGCAAGATCATCTATCTGTTGCTGGTCTTGGAAACCGCGTCGTTATCATTGAAGACTTTCACATGGCCAATGCTATTATGGCGAATGCCATGTTAAAAACGATTGAAGAACCACCGGCACAGGTGTACTTCATTATTATTACGAACAAGATTAATCTTGTGTTGCCAACAATTATTTCACGGTGTATGGGTGTGGGCTTTCAATCCGTTTCGGATGAAAGTATTCGCTACGCATTGCAGCAACGTGGTATTACAGGAAACATAGATGAAGCTATTTCGATGGGCCATGGTAACCCTGCTGTTGTGGAAGCATTAGTACAACAGGGAACGATAGCCATGTTGGAATTAGCCATACAATGGATGCGAACATTAGGCTCTGATTCACGATGGTTTTCAAAGATTGCCATATGGTGTGAGTCATTGACCCGTGATGATGCATTGGATTTAATGCATTGGTTACGATTGTTAAGTCGCGATATGATGGCCCTTAAATGTGGTGCAACCATAGAGCAACTGCAAGTACCCATGCATAGAACAGTATTATTAGAATTATTACCGCATTGGCCAATGGCCGCTTTAGCAACTGTATCTCATGAAACATTGCGCGCGGAACAGGCACTGCGGTTACACATAAAAATCGCTCTCGTGATGGACGGTCTTAGTATCGCCCTTCACGATGCTCGTGAGGAGGTTTAAATGGTAACCATCGTTGGCGTACGATTTAAAAAGGCTGGTAAGATTTACTATTTCTTACCTGGCGAAGAAACTCTAACAATCGATGATGGCGTCATTGTAGAGACAGCGCGTGGCGTTGAATATGGTACGGTTGTAATTGGACCAAAAGAGGTTGCAAAGGATTCTTTAGTGATGCCTGTAAAAGAAGTCATGAGGAAGGCTACACCTAAGGATTTACAACAATTAGAAAAAAATGAGGAACGAGAAGAAAAAGCCTTTGCTATATGCTTAGAAAAGATTGCGAAGCGCAAATTGCCGATGAAGCTAATTAATGTAGAATACACATTTGATATGAATAAAATTGTATTCTTCTTTACTGCCGATGGGCGCATCGATTTCCGTGAACTAGTAAAGGATTTAGCTACTGTTTTTAGAACGCGCATTGAGTTACGTCAAGTAGGTGTTCGAGATGAAGCTAAAGTGTTAAATGGCATAGGTGCCTGTGGCAGACCTTTATGTTGTTCTAACTTTTTAGGTGATTTCTCACCGGTATCGATTCGCATGGCTAAGGATCAAAACTTGAGCTTGAATCCGACCAAGATTTCTGGTGTATGTGGTCGACTTATGTGTTGTTTAAACTATGAAGACGATTTATATAAAAAGGGTGGAGACCTTTATGTAAAGAAGGATAGAACTCCATCGCCTCGCGACGTAGAGCCACCAGGTATCGGTAAAGAGGTCGTAACTGATGAAGGTATTGGTAAGGTTCTTAAGGTAAATTATCATAAACATACCGTTAAGGTTCAGTTGGAGGCAGGTCGAACCATCGATTTAAAATGGTCTGATGTGGCATTGCCAGATGAATAATCAAGAGCAACTCGATGATTTGATTATCGATGATTTAAAGATATATCAGCGGCACGATCAATTTCGCTTTTCCTTTGATGCTATTGCATTGGTTCATTTTTGCCGATTTAATCAGCGTCATCGGTATATAGACTTAGGCACAGGTACAGGGGTATTACCGTTAATAGGTACATCTCTAGGTGCTGGTCATATTACAGGTGTTGAGATTAATGAAGTAATGGCTAACATGGCTGAACGCAGTGTTCTATATAATCATAAATCCAATGTTATATCCATACTTCAAGGTGATTATCGCACTATGAATTATCAGCAATTTGGTTCCAAACCTTTTGATGGTGTTCTAGTGAATCCTCCTTATTTCGATCATCGACGAGGTGAAGTACCTAATGATAATCATCGTTGCTTAGCATTACATGATAGGTGTACTTCTATTGATGATGTATGTAAAGCGGCCTCGCGATTAATCAAAAATAAGGGGCGTTTATGGATGGTATATAGTGCACCTCGTTTATCAGAGCTCATACATGCATTAACAGCGGTTGGATTTGCTGTTAAACGAATACGCATGGTTCATGGTATGATTCATAAACCGGCTAAAATCGTTTTGATTGAGGCCATAAAGGTCGGTGAACAAGGGTTAATCGTTGAGCCGCCATTAATCGTATATAGCCAACCTAATGTGTACACGGAGGAGGTGTCTCGTTGGTATGAACGAAAATAACAAGGGCACCTTGTATTTAGTGCCTACGCCCATTGGCAATCTAGAGGATATGACGTATCGTGCTGTACGGATACTGGGAGAGGTTGATGCTATTGCAGCCGAAGATACACGGCACACTGGTATACTGTTAAAGCATTTTGAAATTAGTAAGCCTTTGATTTCTTATCATGAACATAATAAGGAAGAAAAAGGAACTGTTATTATAGAGATGTTATTAGAGGGTAAGAATATTGCTTGTGTTAGTGATGCGGGCATGCCTGCTATATCTGACCCTGGTGCAGATCTTGCATCGAAGGCCATTGCACAAGATATATCCGTTGTACCCTTACCGGGGGCTAATGCAGCATTAACGGCGCTTATTGCATCTGATTTAGATACTAAACAATTTACATTCTTCGGTTTTTTACCAAAGCGTGGGAAACATCGCAATGATGCTCTTCAGCTTATGGCGAAACAACGAGGAACGCTAATATTTTATGAGGCACCTCATCGTTTACAAGAGGTTCTCTGTGATATGTATGAGGCCTTTGGCAATCGACCGATTACGATTGCTCGTGAGGTAACTAAAAAGTTTGAAACCTTTTTACGCAGTGATTTAGCTTCCATTTGTGAGGACCTAAATCAAATTATCTATAAGGGTGAATTTGTCTTAGTGATAGGTGGTTGTGAGACGGGTGAACCGACTGATGATATGGAAGAACAACCTATATCCTATGAAGCAGCCGTAGCCGAATTAGTAGAAACAGGAGTACCAAAGAAGGAAGCTATTCGCGAAGTAGCAAAACGCTTTGGCGTTTCTCGCCGTGAGGTTTATAATATTGTAGAGCGATAACACTTTCACAAGTGATGAATAGAAGGAGATTATGATGGGCGATACAAAGAAGACATTTTATATTACAACTCCAATTTATTATCCTAGTGCTAAATTGCACATAGGTCATACATATTGTACATCTGTAGCTGATACAATTGCTCGTTTTAAACGTTTAGCTGGTTATGATGTACGATTCCTAACTGGTTCTGATGAACATGGTCAAAAAATTCAACGTGCTGCTGAGGCACAAGGTATTACACCATTAGAATATACGACTAATATTGTTAATGGATTTAAATCATTATGGGAAAAAATGCATATTTCCAATGATGACTTCATTCGCACTACCGATGCACGTCATGAAAAGGTAGTCCAAGAATTATTTACGAAAGCTTACGAAAAAGGCGATATTTACAAAGCAGAATACGAAGGTTGGTATTGTACACCTTGCGAATCCTTCTGGACTGAACAAAAACTTGGTGAAAATCATACCTGTCCAGATTGTGGACGTCCTGTAGAGCGCGTTAAAGAGGAAAGCTATTTCTTTAAACTTGGTAAATATACAGACCAATGGCTTAAATTTATCGAAGAAAATCCTGATTTTATTCAACCTGAATCTCGTCGCAATGAAATGATTCAATTCGTAAAACAAGGTCTTGAGGATTTGGCTGTTTCTCGTACATCTTTTGACTGGGGGATTAAGGTTCCATTCGACCCGAAACACGTTGTGTATGTTTGGTTCGATGCATTAGTAAACTATATTAGCGCATTATCTCCTTTCGATGGGGATGGTGAACTATATAAGAAATTCTGGCCAGCAGATCTTCATTTGGTGGGCAAGGAAATTGTTCGTTTCCACACTATTATTTGGCCTATGATGCTCATGAGCCTTGAGTTGCCATTGCCTAAAAAGGTATTTGGTCATGGTTGGATGATTGTAGATGGTACCAAGATGAGTAAATCTCTAGGTAATGTTATCGATCCAAATCCATTGATTGATACATATGGTGCCGATTCTTTGCGTTATTATTTGTTAAGTGAAATTACATTAGGCCATGATGGAAACTTCACATTGCCTAACTTTGTAACCAAAATTAATGCGGATTTATCTAATGATTTAGGTAATCTTTTAAATCGTACTATTGCGATGATTGAAAAATATCATGGTGGCATCATCACAAAAACTGATGATGTAGATGATTTAGATAAAGAAATTTCTTCCTTGGCAGAACAAACGGTAGCAGATTTTGAAGCTCAAATGGAAGCTATGGAATTAAATAAGGCCCTTAAAACAGTATGGGCTTTTATCAGCCGTATGAATAAATATATCGATGAAACTATGCCTTGGGTCTTGGCTAAGAGCTCTGATGAGACAGATATTCGTCGTTTGCAATCCGTTATGTATCATCTTGCTGAAAGCTTACGCATCATTGCCGTTCTCGTAAGCCCTGTTATTCCAGTGGGGGCTCCAAAAATTTGGGAACAGTTGGGCCTAGGTGGTTTTGAGCATGTCCAATTAGATGATGTACGTACATGGGGTGGTATTCCAACTGGTACAAAGGTCGTAAAAGGTGAGCCAATTTATCCACGTTTTGAAGTTCCAGAAATGGTAGAAATCGCTTCTGTAGAAGAAAAAACTACAGAATCTGTTGATACGTCTAATATTCCACCTTTAAAAGAAAATATTAGCTATGATGATTTTGAAAAATTGGATTTTCGTGTCGCTAAGGTTGTAAGTTGTGAAAAGGTACCTAAGTCTAAAAAATTATTGAAATTTGTATTGGATATTGGTCTTGAAGAACGCACTGTATTAAGTGGTATATCTCAATATTACGAGCCAGAATCTATGGTTGGTAAAAAGGTAATTTACTTAGCAAACTTGAGCCCTAAAAAGATGATGGGCATAGAATCTTACGGTATGATTTTATCCGCTTCTGATTGGGAAGAACATTTAGAAGTTACCAATATTGAATCATTACCAGCAGGGAGCATTGTAAAATAATGAAACTCTTTGATACACATGCACATATTAACGATAATCGTTTTGATAACGATAGAGCTGATATGTTACAATCTTGTTTCGATGCAGGCGTTGAATACATTATGATTCCTGGTGTTGATAGACAAACTGTTGAATCTGGTGTTGCATTGGCTGAAACAGATGACCGTTTATATGCGGCTGTAGGCACACACCCTCACGAAGCGAAAGATTTTACCGATGATGATTATGAATACTTTAAAGAGTTAGCATTACGCAATGATAAAGTGCGTGCTATCGGTGAAATCGGCCTAGATTATTATTATGATTTTTCTGATAGACCAACGCAAAAGAAGGTGTTTATACGTCAACTCGAGTTGGCTCGAGAGGTAGATTTGCCTATTATCATCCATGACCGTGATGCCCATGGTGATATCATGGATATATTGAGCAACGAAGGCAAGGACAATTGGGGGATTTTCCATTGTTATTCCGGTAGTTGGGAGATGGCTAAAGAGGCTATTAAATTGGGATTCTATATATCCTTTGCTGGACCTGTTGTATTTCCAAAGTCTACGAAGTTAAAAGAGGTTGCTAAACAAGTGCCACTTGACCGTATTCTTATTGAAACGGATTCTCCGTATTTAACACCACCTCCATTTAGAGGCCGTCGTAATGATCCGAGTAAAACACAATTTGTGGCTCAGGAAATTGCATCCTTACGCGGTATGGATGTAGATGAGTTTGCTTCGATTGCTTATGAAAATGGCAAACGTGTATTTGGAATAAAATAAATACTGCTAGTTATAGGATATATGTGGACTAATTATGGTTTATACATATATCCTTGGTAGGACGCGATTCTTTCGTAGAAAGGATCGCGTTTTTCTATGGTATACTAACATATATAGTCTATATCGATTTGGGCTTATAAAGGATGATAAGATGGAACGCATTGCATTTATTGACTTAGGATCGAATTCCGTTCGATTCGTTATTTATGAAATATCAGATACAGGTAGTTATCGCTTAATTTATCAGGAAAAAAATTCCATTCGCTTAAGCGAAAATATGTGGGGCAATCATAAACTGACAGAACCTGCTATGAATCGTGCCTTAGTATCGCTACAGTCTTATGTACATATGGCAAAAGCGCTTGAAGTAAATTCTATTAAAGCTGTTGCTACAGCAGCTGTTCGATTAGCTAAAAATGGTGATGAATTTATTGAAACCGTGAAACGTGAGACCGGGCTTGATTTAGAATGTATTTCAGGAGAAGAAGAGGCTCGTTTAGGCTTTTTGGGTGTTATTAATACGATTGGTCTCAAGGATTTTGTTATTTTTGACTTAGGCGGAGCCAGTACTGAAATTACATTAGTAAGAAATCGTCAAATTGAACAGTCTGTTAGCTTACCTATTGGTGCTTTAACATTAACCGGAACCTATCAGAAGGGCGATGAGTTTACAGACAAAGAATACAATAAAATGATTAAGGCCATTAGAAAGGTCATAGAGGAACAGCCTTGGCTTAAGAACACTAAAATGCCTCTGTTAGGTATTGGTGGTACTGCACGAAATATAGCCAAAATGGATCAACGTAAATTATCATATCCTATTACTAAATTACATAATTATGAGATTCCATACCATCGTTTTACAGAATTATTGGATGAGGTTAGATCTAAACCGTTAGGGCAACGCAAAAAAATAAATGGTCTTTCATCCGAGCGAGCTGATATCATAATTGCGGGAATGAGTATCGTCTATGAATTATTTAATTATGTGAATTGTAAAACCTTAGTTGTAGGTGGTTCTGGCCTTCGAGAAGGTTTATTTTATGATTATTATGGGCATAACTATTTAGGTGGTAATCCTATTATTCCAGATATATTGATTCACTCTGCAGAAAATGTTTTATTGGAGATGACACGTCATGAGCTCGTTCATGCTAAATATATTTGCAGATTAGCTGATACATTATTTGAACAATGGTGGTCCTTGCATAAGGGCGATAATGCGCTGCGCCGTTGTTTGCAAGTAGCATCATTATTGCATGATATTGGCAAACGTGTGAATTATTATAGTCATGCTCGACATGGTTGCTATATGCTGGTTAACAGTAATCTATACGGAATGACACATATTGAACAGGCTTTTAGTGCGTTTCTCGTTATGAATTCGCATGGTTTAACACCTAAGGAATATAAAAACTTCTTGTACGGTAAACTACTGGATGATGAGCAGCGTTCGATAGGGCAAAAGTTGTCAATTATTCTAGCTATTGCTGAGGCTCTTGATGAAAGTCATGAACAGCTGGTTATGAATTTAGATAGTCGAATTAGTCCAGATGAGGTGCGTTTGATTATACAGTATCCAAAGCATCTAGATATTGATATAACAAAAGGGGCTGTTGAAAAATTAGTGAAGCCTTTTAAAAAGGAATTTAAACGTCAGTTAGAAATTGAGTGGTCCCCTCAGTAGGAGGTAGGTATGACATTATCAAAAGTGCTCAGATATGCTATTTTACATGTTGGGTCTAGTAGCATGAGCATTACAATATTAGAATACAAAAGTATTGATGATGTACGTGTCATCGATTATGCAGCTCGAGAAGTGACCTTTGGAGAAGAATTATTTCAAACTTCACGTCTTAGCTTTAAAACGATTGAAGAGATTTGTGACATTCTTAAGGGCTATAAACAATTAATGGCTGATTATGGTGTGTCTAGATGCCGTTTATATGGCACTACCGTAATTCGGGAGGCCACTAATAGAAGAGCTATATTGGATCAGATTTTTATACAAACTGGCATGCGTGTTGAAGTGATAGATATGCCTAAAGAGGTATATTTTAAGTACGCTCTTGTATATTACGAAATGATGTACCATCATAAGGCGACAGATGAGGATACAGCTTGTCTCTTTGCAGATGTTACATCTGGAGGGGTTGGTCTAACAGCTTGGAGAGGAGCATCTTTGTTATTCCAACAAAACATGCATAGTGGTTCTCTCCGTGTTATGGAGTCTTTTAACAGAAATCAAAGGGCTTCTATATCGTTTAGCACTGCTATTACAGAATATTTGCATCGTATGATTAGTCCATTGCGAGAAGAATTGCAATTATTTAATATTAAGAATGTCATATTTTCCGGTGATGAAGCACGTTTAATCTTACAATTGATGGGATATAGTGATAGTGAACCTATTACAACAATTAACCCACAGCAATTTAAAGAGCTAGTAGACTCCTTTGATGGTATTACGGCTACCAAATTGATGAATCGGTATAAGATACCGGAATTTAAAGCTAATATTCTTATGCCTACAATGATTTTGTTTGCAGAAATCATTAATGCTATTCAACCAGAGTCTTTAATATTTAGTAGTTATTCTTTTTCACAAGGTATTAGTTGGTTTTACGGTGTAGAATCTGAAAATCATCCGTATATGTATCAGTTACGTGAGCAAAATGCTGACTTAGCACGTGCTATAGCGGCTCGTTATCACACGGATTCTATACATGATAGGGAGGTTGAACGTTTTAGTTTAGCCTTTTGTAATGCATTGCGTCATAAAGGCTTGCCAGAGCGGTGGGGATATTTGTGTCGCATAGCGGCAATCTTGTGTTCTGTTGGTAAATTTGTAAGCCTTAGAAATCATGGCGAGCATGCGTATCATATCGTCATGGGAACTGATATATTTGGACTTTCAGAGGAAGAAAAACAAGTAGTTGCGAATGTAGTTTATTACCACTATAAAGGGACACCTTCAGATGATGATGATTACTTTAGAGTGCTAACAGAATTACAGAAAATACAGGTTACAAAGCTTGTTGCTATCGTCCGTGTAGCCTGTTCATTAGATGCGGGAAGTAATCAAAAAATAGACGAGATACGATTAGAAGAGAAGGATAAAGAATTAATTGTTCACGTACGGACAAAGGAAAATATTTCTCTTGAATGGTGGACGTTTAATCGAGATTCTATCTATTTTAGCGAAATATTTGGTATGGAAATTTCCTTGACCATAGGGGGTGTATAAGTTGTTTACAAGTCCAAAGTACTATTTTAACCGTGAATTATCTTGGTTAAAGTTTAACCAACGGGTTGTATTAGAAGCGATGGATACGAGCAATCCCTTAATGGAGCGTTTACGCTTTATCGCTATTGCCAGTTCTAATTTAGACGAATTTTTTATGATACGCGTAGCGGGATTACGTCATCAAGCTATGAATGGTATTGTTAAATATGATGCTGCTCATATGGATGCCAAGGCACAGCTCAAAGCTATCGATGAATCTGTACAACGTTTAGTTTCGTTACAATATACATATCTACATCGCGTTTTAGCAGATTTAAAGGAAAAAGGGTTTAGTTTTTTTCATCCTGAAGAGTTAGATGTAAAGACAAAGGCCTGGTTACGTCATTATTTTGAGGAACAAATCTATCCTGTGGTCACTCCATTGGCCGTTGACTCAGGACATCCATTTCCTTTTTTGGCAAATAATACGATTAATGCTATTGTTCGCATCTTTCAAGTTCAACCAGATGGTACAAAGGATTATAAGATTGCAATTTTGCCAATACCGTCAGTATTAGATCGAATTATCGAGGTACCATCCTCCTCAAATAAGGTACATCGATTTGTGTATTTAGAGGATGTTATAAGTTATTATGCAATCCAGTTCTTCCAAGGTTATGGCATAGAAGAGGCCATGATTTTCCGCTTGACTCGTGATGCAGATTTGGAAATCGATGAAGAAGACGCAAAGGATTTATTGACAGAGGTAGAAGCCTCTTTACGGCGTAGACGCCGTGGTGATGCGGTTCGCTTAGAGGTTGTTAGAGCTGGTTCTCCTGAATTGTTGCGTACCGTATTGGCAAGTGTAGAACTTGAAGAAAAAGATGTATACCATATAGATGGTCATTTAGATTGTCGTATGTATTTCGATTTTTCAAATTACCCTGGGTATGATAATTTGCGCTATAAACCATTTGAGCCTAAAATACCAAGCGATTTAATTGGATTCGAAGGAGAAAATTTACTCGATGTGATTCGTAATAGAGATATATTTGTACATCATCCTTTTGAATCCTTTAGTGTGGTTGAACAATTTGTAGCACAAGCTGCGGTAGATCCAAATGTCTTGGCTATAAAACAAACCTTGTATCGCGTTAGTGGAGAATCACCCATTATTGCGTCTCTTATAAAAGCAGCGGATAATGGTAAGCAAGTTACTGTTTTGATGGAAGTAAAGGCCCGTTTTGATGAAGAGCATAATATTACTATGGCTCGTAGATTAGAAAAGGCGGGTTGTCATGTTATTTATGGGTTAAAGGGGTTAAAAACCCATTCTAAGATTACAATGGTAGTTCGCCGTGAAGAAGATGGTATACGCCGTTATGTGCATTTAGCAACGGGTAATTATAATGGTAAAACGGCCCGCATATATACGGATTGTGGCATTTTTACATGCAATGACGAATATGGTGATGATGCATCTCGCTTCTTCAATCTAATTTCAGGTTATTCGGATCCACCGATTTGGAATAAGTTTATCGTAGCACCATTAAATTTGAGAGAGAGAATTATGGATCTTATAGATGAAGAGATTCAATGTGCTAAACGTGGTGAAGATGCATATATTATTGCAAAAATGAATTCCTTACTGGATAAAAAAGTCATTGCCAAATTATATGAGGCCTCTGCTAATGGGGTGCGTATTGATTTGATTGTACGGGGGATTTGTACTCTTAGACCTGGCATTGCAGGGGTTAGTGATAATATTACGGTACGTTCAATAGTAGGGCGTTTCTTGGAACATCATAGATTGTTCTATTTCCGAAATGGAGGCAATGAAAAAATATTTCTTTCTAGTGCGGACTGGATGCCTCGTAATTTAAATGAACGGGTTGAATTGATGATTCCTATTGAGGATAAACGTCATAAAGCAAGAATTAAAGGTATTCTAGACTTATATTTAGTAGATACATTAAAAGCACATCTTATGAGATCCGATGGTTCTTATTATAAAGTATCTAATATAGAGGGGCCGTTATCTGCACAAGAAGAATTAATGGAGGCTGCTAATACACAAGATAGTAGGGAGCAAATGACAGTCATAGAACGATTTAAGCCAATGTTTAAGATGAAAGAATAATGAAATTTCAAAACGCTGTTATATAGATGTATAAATATAGATTATAAATACCCAATTTACGTATGTTTTAGTCGTTTTATTTATTGTAATATGAAATGTAAATGAAAATTTAGAACTTTAATATATTTTGTGGTAACAATAGAAAAACTCATAAATATTCACTTTATAAATAATATATACATCGTATACTATATATTGTAGTAGTATCTTATATACCTCCACAATTTTGCTTATGTAGTATGTTATCGAAAAATCTAGATATGTATTTATACAGTGGACAAAGTGTAAAAAAACAAAAGATTAAAAATAATAAAAACCATATATTATAAAGGTTTATCGACGATTGTTAACCTTATGCGTTTGACAGGTTATATCTAACTGTAGTAGAATATGATTGTTACAGGAGGTATTTCGTAATGAGAATTCAAAAGACGCACAAGCGATATATATCGTCTGTGGTTGCTGGATTGATGGTAACTGCAATAACCTTGACTGGTTTTTCTTACAACGATAAAACTGTTACAGTCATGGCTGATGGTGCAGCTCATACTGTTAAAACACATTTAAATTCGAATGAAGGTATCGTGCGTAACGCAGGTATTAAATTAAATCCGAAAGATAAAGTAATTAGCGATTCTAATTCTGTACAAGAAGGGACAACACTTACAGTAGTAAGAGCATTCCCAGTATCTGTTACAGTAAATGGAAAAACTAGAACTGTTTATACTACACAAACTACAGCAGAGGACTTAGCAGAAGAATTAGGCTTTAAAGCTCCTAATTATACCACTGCACCTAGTGGTGCTATTCAAGCTGGTAGTACTGTGAATATTGTACGTGTTACAAGCCGTGCAGTGAATACTGTGGATCAAGAAATCCCAGTTCAAGTTATTCGTCAAAAAGATGACACAATGGCTCAAGGTGAAGAAGAAGTTGTTCAAGTTGGTCAACCGGGCACTGAACGCGTTCAGGTTGAGACATTATATAATAATGGCACCGCTATTAGAACGAATGAATTGTCTAAGTCTGTAATGACAAATATGGTACCTACAATTATTAAAGAAGGTACTCGTGAAGTAACGACATCCCGTAATGTATCTGGCCGTGCATCTCGTTCCATCGTTATGGAAGCATCTGCTTATTTAGCAGGTGATGGCGACGGTGCTGGTATTACTGCTACAGGCATTCCTGCAGTACGCGGTGTAGTTGCTGTTGACCCTGATGTGATTCCATTAGGTACGCGCTTATTTATTCCAGGCTATGGTGAGGCTGTAGCAGCTGATACAGGCGGTGCTATCGTAGGGAATCGTATTGACCTTGTTATGGACTCCTATGGTGAAGCCATGGACTTTGGTCGACGTGATGTAACAGTTTACGTACTCGATTAATTCATATTAATAATAAATGGAGATATCCAAGTGATATCTCCTTTTTGTATAATTAACCTAATGAGAAAAGGACGATAGTTTCCAACGAGGAAATGTATCGTCCTTTTATTGTATAGATATTAGTCGATATAAGGAATTAGGTATTCATACTTTGTTCCTAATAATTCATTTTTAGGTATAAATTTGAGCGCAGATCCATTGATACAATAACGTAATGATCCATTAGGTCCATCTTCAAAGACATGACCTAAGTGGGCATTACCGATTCGACTACGCACTTCAATACGCTGCATACCGTGTGAGTTATCTTTGTAATATCGAATAACATCCTTTGCTATTGGTTTTGTAAAACTTGGCCAACCACAATGTGATTCGAATTTACGCGATGATCCGAATAGTGGTTCACCCGTTGTAATATCTACATAGAGTCCGGATTTAAACTCATCAGTCAATTCATGACTAAATGGTGCATCTGTAGCAGCATTTTGAGTTACTTCAAACTCTTGCGGTGATAAAATTTGCAAGTCTTTTTCGGTCGGTTTGTTATAGGCACTATCGTCTATAAGTGGCTCTTGGGATAGGCCGAGAGGAATGTGACAATAACCATTAGGGTTTTTGTCTAAATAATCTTGATGATATTCTTCTGCAGAGTAATAGTTATCGAGTGGTAATACTTCGATGGCGAAGGGCTTGCTTTCAAAGGATTGAGCACGTGCTAATGTAGTCTCGATAATTGCTTTATCAGCACTATCTGTATAGTATATACCTGTCCGATACTGAACTCCTTCATCCCCACCTTGTTTATTGATGCTAAATGGATCGATAGCACGCAAGAAATACTGAATTAAATGATCTAATGATAATATATCGGTATCATAGATTACTTTTAGTGCTTCTACATGGCCACTGTCATGACATACATCTTCATAACTTGGGTTGGTAGTAGGGCCGTTGGCATAGCCCACCTCAGTCGATACTATACCAGGAATTTGGCGAATATAACCTTGTAATCCCCAGAAACAACCACCACCTAAGTATATTGTGCGTTCTGTCATCTAATCACCCCATACTTCGTGTGCGATTTCTTTAACTAATGCTAATTTGGCCCATTGTTCTTCTTCGGTTAATTGATTGCCGATTTCGCAGGATGCAAATCCGCATTGAGGGGATAGGCAAAGTCTTTCGAGAGGAATGTATTTCGTAGCTTCCTTAATGCGAGCCTTAATCACTTCTTTATCTTCTAGTTCTGGACGTTTTGTTGTAATGAGGCCTAATACAACCTTTTTATTAGGTGATACTTCACGCAATGGTTCAAAGCCACCGGACCGTTCGTCGTCGAATTCTAAGTAATATGCATCTACGTTTTCTTTGGCAAATAGAATTGGTGCCACTGGTTCATAGCCGCCGCTAGCAGCCCAAGTAGAGTTGTAATTACCGCGGCATACATGTGTTGTAAAAGCTAGATCCTGAGGACGACCTTCAAGAGCCAAGTTATTTACACGCAAGTATTTTGCTGTTTCTCCTTCGATGGTTACACTTTTATCTTTTTGACGGCCAGTCCAATAGCCATGGTCGCAGCACATACCCCATGTACAATCATCAAATTGAATGTTGCGACAACCTGCATCGTATAAATCTTTTATAACTTGACGATAGGCTGCTGCAATATCTTGGATTAACTCCTCTAAATCTGGGTAGAAGGAACGTGTTACAGTACCATTATCTTCTCGGAATAATTCTGCTAAGAATTGAGATGGGGCAGGGATGGTTTGACGAGCTGTTGTATGTTCATCTTCGAATTGTTTTACGAATTTAAAATGTTCTACGAATGGGTGATTAGTGCCTGTAATTTTGCCTGTAAGTGCAAGAGAACCTGGTGCTGTTTCTTGGCCGTGGAATTTGTAGCCATGTTCAAGTTCAATTTCTTTTACACCATTGAATCCCCACATGAAATCTAAATGCCAATATGCGCGGCGGAACTCGCCATCTGTAATCACAGGTAGACCTGCTGCTTTTTGCTTTTTGATAAGGTCTGTAATAAGGCGATCTTCGACGGCTGTTAAATCTTCACGACTGATTTTGCCATCTGTGAAAGCTTGACGTGCTTCTTTTAATTCTGCTGGACGTAGGAAAGAACCTACAATATCAAAATGAAATGGTGCTAAATGGTTAGACATAATAAAACCTCCTATAATAAACGGTATAACCGATAATTTCGATAGGTTTATTATAGCTAAGTCTAACTATATTTAAAAATATCTATATGTTAATGTTTGGTATAGATTAGAGTTATGGAGGCAACCATATAGTATGGCATTAGTTATAAAGAAAAAGTACATCCTTCTGTATAGAGGATGTACTGATTTAGTTTGTTATTTTGATTTGTAGAATCGAAAGATTTATTTTTCGGTGGGCAATTGAATATGTTTGCCATAATTGTTTACATATTGCTCTAAGGCATTAATATATCCTTGTCCTAAACGACTGCGCTGCATTTTATTGTTAGTAATGTAGCCGATATGCATGATGCCTTCTTCTGCTAGGGGCACGGAAATGATACTTTCACCATTGAACTCCTTATCGATAACGCCGCTTGATACGGTGTATCCATTGAGGCCGATTAATAGACTAAAGAGGGAGGCCCTATCACGGACGCGTATATGTTTTGGGCGCACAACAGTACTAAAAATTTCTTCGGAAAAATAGAACGAATTATGGTCGCCTTGTTCAAATGATACATAAGGATATGGTTCCAATTCATTCATGGAGACCATTTTTTTAGTAGCTAATGGATGTTGTTTGCCGATAAAAATATGAGGGCTAGCCGTGAATAGCTCTGTAAAGGTTAATTCGTTAGTATGAATCAATTTTTCTAAAACAGGTCGATTAAAATCATTGTAATATAAAAGACCGATTTCGCTTTTCATATGCGCTACGTCATCAATGATTTCATAGGTTTGTGTTTCCCGTAACGAGAAATCATAAGAGTCTACATCGCTTTGATTGATAAGATCGATAAAAGCATTTACTGCAAAGGAGTAATGTTGTGTAGATACGGAAAATTGTTTTTTTCCACCTTTATTACTCTTATATTGTTCTTCTAACAGCGTAGCTTGTTCTAATACTTGGCGTGCATATCCTAAAAAACGCTCGCCCTCCTTAGATACAGTAATGCCCTTATTGGTGCGATCGAAGATGGTAATGCCCATCTCCTTTTCTAATTCTTTTATGGCTTTTGTCAAGCTTGGCTGAGATACGAATAAACGTTTTGCAGCCTCACTAATACTGCCGATATTGGCAATTGTCGTTACATATCGCAATTGTTGTAATGTCACAATTATCTCCTTATTTTATAGTTTTATATAATATTATACTAAACTATTACACCTATTTAAGCAATGCTATATATGTTACAATAATATAATAGATATAAGGAGGGCCTATGTTAAAAGAGGTTATTGTAGTAGAAGGAAAGTCGGATATACAACGTATACATCAAGCTATTGACGCTGATTGTATTGCTACGGAAGGATTTACCTTGCGCAAGGGCGTTATTGAACAGATTCGCGTAGCCTATGAGAAGCGGGGCATTATTATTCTTACCGATCCAGATACGGCTGGCGAACGTATACGTCGCGTATTAACAAAGAAATTTCCTAATGCACAACATGCCTTTGTTCCTCGCGATGAGGCCTATGCAAATGATGATATTGGCATCGAACAAGCTTCGCCAGAGTCTATTATAAAGGCTTTATCCGTACTCCATACAGAATCATTGGTATCTAGCGAGGAATTTACGATGGCAGATCTTGTACGACATGGCCTTTCTGGATTTCCTTATAGTGCTGATAAACGAGCTACCGTTGGTGCTGCTTTGGGTATAGGATATGGAAATGGCAAACAGTTCTTATATCGACTCAATCATTATGGCATCAGTCGTGATGAATATGAACAAGCCGTTTCAAGATGTTAATATACTTTCAACAAACATAGTATTAAATTCGTAATAAAATTTAGAATAGGAGTATTCATGATTGAATCTATCATTGCGAGTCCAGAAGTAGTTCATTATATCTGTAAACGTTTTGATATTAAAATGAGCAAAAAGTTGGGCCAGAATTTTCTGATTAAGCGTGGCATTGTTGATGAAATTGTAAAAGCTGCGAATTTACAAGAAGGAGAGCCTGTTTTAGAAATTGGTCCTGGTATTGGCACGCTTACACAAGGCTTAGCACAAAGTGGTGCTAATGTAACGGCTATTGAGCTCGATACGCGTTTATTAGAGGTTTTAGATACGACACTAGCTCAATATAGTAACGTGACTATTGTTCATGGGGATGTGTTGAAATTGGATGTACCGTCCATTATGCATCATGAACCGTTCAAGGTTGTTGCTAATTTGCCATATTACATTACAACGCCTATTATTATGTCTCTTTTGGAAAGTAGATTGCCTATAGAGCGCCTCGTTGTGATGGTACAAAAAGAAGTAGCCTTACGGATGGTGGCAAAGCCAGGTACGAAGGACTACGGTGCTCTATCGGTGGCTGTTCAGTATTATACTAAGCCCGATATCGTGTTAGATGTTCCGCCAAAATCTTTCTTGCCAGCGCCAGCTGTAACGAGTTCTGTCATTCGCTGTGTATTGCGTGATAAACCTCCTGTGGATGTGATTGATGAGAAACTATTCTTCCGCGTTGTGAAAGCTGGTTTTGCACAACGACGTAAAACATTTGCTAATACAATGAAGACGACAGGGCTTTCTAAAGATCGAATTGAAGAGCTTTTAGCAAAAGCCAATATCGATGGTCAACGAAGAGGAGAGACATTTACCCTCCAAGAATTTGCCGATGTAGCCAATGCGTGGGCGGCCTTAATTAAATAATATAATTAAAAGGTCCTAAGGATTATCCTTAGGACCTTTTGGCATAAAAAAGGACCCGAATGGGTCCTTTCATTTTAGTATAGAATGCCAGCCATTGTTGTAATAATAAAGGCATTAGCAAAGTCGATTAAGAATGCACCTACCAAGGATACAACGAGCCATGCACGAGGGGATGGGCCGTGTTTACTTGCTAAGGATAACATATTAACCAATGCGTTTGGCGTAGCACCTAAGCCGAAACCGATAGCACCTGCACCGAGCATAACGGAATCGTAGTTGCGACCAAATAGGAAGTAAATAATGTATGCGAATACACAGATAAGCGCCATTTGTGCAACTAAGATTGTAATAAGTGGTAATGCAAGGTCGATTAATTGTACAAGTTTCAAGCTATTGATTGCCATTGTAACGAATAGGGACAATGCTACATTAGATACAGCATCAAGGGCAGCATCGTTAATCTTGTAGGATTTTGTAAAGTCACCAAAGTTACGAATGATGGCTGCACAAATCATAGAGCCAATGTATGCAGGTAATGGAGTTAAGATAGATAAACCTGCACTTACGATGGTACCAATGCCAAGAGCTAGGCCAATCCACATACAAATCGTTAACAAATCTTGAGAGTTGAATTGCTTTCCGCCGCCTTCAACGTGATCTTCGATATAATCGATGTTGTCATCATCCATAGTTTCAGGGTTGTCGTAAGGTGTTTTTACCTTATGCATTTTGATGATGCGTTCTCCTACTGGAGCACCTAAAATCGTACCAGCTACCATACCAAATGTAGCTGCTGCTACGGCTGCAGATGCAGTACCTGGAATACCAAGTAATTGTTCATAGTATGGACCGAAGGCACCTGCCGTACCGAGACCACCAATCATGGATACGGAACCGGCCATGATACCAATAATAGGTTCAATACCCAATGCTTTTGCAATGGCGATACCTGCAGTATTTTGAACTACAATCCACACGGCACAAGCAAGGAAGAAGAAGATAATGAAAATACCGCCTTTTTTCAATACCTTTAAGGAAGCCATCAAACCGATGGTAGTAAAGAAGGCAAGCATTAAAAAGGTTTGCAAGGAACCTTCAAATTTAATATCCAAAATATGATAATAAGAAAGAATAGCAGTTAAAAATGCAAATGGTAGAGCCCCTACAGCTGGTGCTGGCATACACATGCGTTGTAAAAACTTGGAATGTTTATTAATCCAAGTACCTATGAATAAGGTAATTACAGCGAGGCCCACAGTTTGAATCATGGACAGGTTTAGTGTCCATACATCGTTGACTAACTTTAGGTCAATCAGTGGCATAAAATCACTCCTTTTAACAAATAAAAATAATTTATTACATTGTATCATGAACAACCAATTAAATACTATAGAATTTATCATGTATACAAAATATGTATAGATTATATATTCTACGACTTCCTTATAAATTCCTCTAATGAGAATAGAAAAACTTTTGATTGTATGAACGTGAGACTGAAATGGCGAAGGCTCGATAGAAAGGGCCTTCGCCATTTATATAGTGAACTACGATTTAATTAAATCTCATTATGTAATTTTGGTGTTGTTAAGAATGTAATATCTGGATTACGTTCTAGAACCCAACCCATTTGCCATTCGTTGGCGATGAGTACAACGGTGCGGTCACGGTTATCCTTTACGATCATTGCATTATCTAGACCTTTTAGTGTGGATGTATCTACGTCTCCGTCAATCCAGCGTGCCACACTGTATGGCAATGTATGATTTAATAAATCGACACCGTATTCATTTTTTAGGCGGTATTCCAATACTTCAAATTGAAGCATACCAACAGCGCCAACTACGAAGGAGTCGAGAGCACCTGATTGTTCAAAGATTTGAACAGCCCCTTCTTGGGCAAGTTGTGTCATGCCTTTTTGGAATTGTTTGCGTTTCATCGTATCTTTTGGTGATACACGAGCAAAGAATTCAGGTGGGAAGACAGGGAAGTCGCCAAATGTAACCTTGTGCTTTTGTGCACATAGTGTATCGCCTACACCCATTGTGCCGGCGTCGAAGACACCGATAATATCGCCAGGATACGCATCTTCTACAATGGTACGTTCTGTAGCCAAGAATTGTTGTGGTTGTGATAAGCGAATCGTCTTATTCGATTGGCGATGCAATACAGACATGCCCTTTTCAAATTTACCAGAGCAGATACGCATAAATACGATGCGATCATGGTGATTAGGGTCCATATTGGCTTGAATTTTAAATACTAATGCCGAAAAGTCTTCGCTTGTAGGTTGTACAACCTCTTCGATAGCTTGACGTGGAGCTGGGGATGGAGCGAGTTCTAAGAATTTTTCTAAGAATGGTTTTACCCCAAAGTTTGTCATAGCGGAGCCGAAGAACATCGGTGTCAATTCGCCGGCGCGCACCTTATCAAAGTCGAATGGATCGCCTGCAACATCTAATAATTCGATATCATCAAGCAATGCTTGATATACATCGTCACCTAATAATTCTTTCATACGAGGGTCAGTTAATGCACCTTTTTCAGAGGCTAACTTTTCTTGACCATGTGTTTCATCCTTAGCAAAGAGCTCGATCGTTTCATGTTCTCTATCGTATACGCCCTTGTATTCACCGTTGATACCGATAGGCCAGTTCATAGGGCATGTACGGATGCCGAGAACGTTTTCGATTTCTTCCATCAAATCGAATGGATTACGACCAAAATGGTCAATTTTATTTACGAATGTAAAAATCGGAATACCCCGTTCTTTAGAAACAGCAAATAGTTTTTTAGTTTGTGCTTCCACACCTTTTGCTACGTCGATGAGCATGACTGCACTATCGGCAGCCATCAATGTACGGTAGGTATCTTCGGAGAAGTCTTGGTGACCAGGTGTATCGAGGATGTTTACGCGACATCCATCGTAGTCGAATTGCAATACGGAACTCGTTACAGAGATACCACGTTGCTTTTCGATTTCCATCCAGTCAGATACAGCATGTTTTGCCGTTTTTCGAGACTTAACGGAGCCTGCCAAGTGAATAGCGCCACCGTATAAAAGTAATTTTTCTGTTAATGTTGTTTTACCCGCATCCGGGTGAGATATGATAGCAAACGTACGACGACGTTGTACTTCTTCTAAAAATGTCATAATTCACCTCTGTTGTTTCGCTTGTGAAAGTTTAATTGTATTGTACAATTTTCACATTATTCATATCTTTAAAATTATACATGATTTTGGTAGTTATGACCACTAAATTGTAGTATAATGAGATTTCAAAGAGCGACTACGGGGATGGTCGCCATATGTACGTTAAGGAGGGGACCATGCGGTTATTTATTGCAGAAAAGCCATCCATGGCTCGAGAAATCAGTAAATGTTTGCCGGAAAATAAGAATATACAAAAACGCAATGGTTATTTTATCCAAGGTGACGATGTTGTTACATGGGTTGTAGGGCATGTATTACATCAAGCCGAGCCTGGTGACTATGACGATAAATATATTCGTTGGCGTCCTCAAGACTTACCAATTGTACCTACTGAGTGGAAATTACTCGTAACCGATAGCAGTCGTCAACAGTTTGAAACTGTAAAAGAGCTGATTGGAAAGGCCGATATTATTGTCAACGCGGGTGACCCGGATAGAGAAGGTCAGTTATTAGTCGATGAGGTTTTGTATTTTGTAGGCAATACAAAACCGGTGCAACGGATTTTATTAAATGCATTGGACGAGAAATCTGTAAAATCGGCATTAGGTGATTTGCGCGATAATAAGGACTTTCACAATCTATATCAATCTGCATTAGCTAGAGCGCGTGCCGATTGGTTAATCGGGATGAATTTATCGAGGGCCTATACATTATCTGAACGGTATAAGGGGAATAAGGTAACATTGCCTATAGGCCGTGTAAAAACACCGACACTAGCACTCGTAGTACGTCGTGAGCGAGAATTAGCCGACTTTAAACCGGTTGATTATTTTACCGTTAAAATTTTATATACCCATGAGAATGGTACCTTTTGGGCAACGTGGCAACCTAAGGATGAACAAAAAGGATTAGATCCAGATGGGCGTCTCATTAATAAAGGGGTTGCTGAAAGCTTAGTGCAACAGCTAGCATCAAGCCTTGATGGTGTGGTAAAATCCGTTACAAAATCCAAGAAGAAAGATTTACAACGGTTGCCATTATCACTATCGTCATTACAAGTGTTGGCAGGGAAGGCATACTCTTATGACCCTCAAACTGTACTTGATACGGCACAGAAATTATACGAGAAAAAATTGACCACGTATCCTCGTTCTGATTGTGAATACTTGCCACCTAATCAATATGGTGATCGTATGGCTATTCTCAGCAATTTAGCGCAATCGGGGGATGAAAAACTTTCACAATGGGCACAAAATGCGGATAGAAATATTAAGAGTCGTGCATGGAATGACAAAAAGATTACTGCCCATCATGCCATCATTCCAACCACAGTTGCTTGTAATGTAAACAGCCTAACTCAAGCAGAACGTAATATTTACTTTCTCATCAGTCAGGCCTATATTGCTCAATTTTATGGAGAACATGTATATGAGCAAACAAGGATTGTAGTTGGTCAATGCGAGGAAGAATTCGTTGCCAATGGTCGCGTTGTTATTGAAGAAGGCTGGAAGTCCTTATATAAGCGTCAAAAGTCTAAGACTAACGCAGATGGTGATGAACCGGACTTAACCGATGAACGAGGTGCAGAATCGGGGCCTAAAAAGGATGCTATCGAAGAAGCAGATCATTTGCCGTCGGTTAAAAAGAATGACTCAGTTAAATATACGGATTCATCTGTAGAGTCAAAACAAACAAAACCGCCCTCTCGATTTACGCCTTCTACATTATTACAAGCGATGAAGGAAATTCATAAGTTTGTTAAGAATGAAGAGTTGAAGAAACAATTGAAGGCCGTATCCGGTATTGGAACGGAAGCGACGCGGGCAAATATTATTGATGAATTAATCAGTCGTGGGTTTATGAAGACATCTGGTAAGAAACAGGTGTTATCTCCTACCGATACGGGATATCTTTTGGTAGATGCATTGCCTGATGAATTATTATATCCTGATGAAACAGCCATTTGGGAGGAACGTCTTGCTCTTATGAGTGAGGGGGAGGATACACTGGAGTCATTCCTAAAAGATCAGATTCAATTTTTACAACACTTAATTGATAAACTTGGTTTTGATAAACTGGTAAGTCGTGATCAAATGATGCCCAATGTGGTCCGTACCATTTCGAATCAAAATGCAAGACGGCCTATGGATGCCAATCAAGTAAATCTGAAGGATTTACCTGAGTGTCCATCCTGTAAGAAGGGGCGATTACAACGGCGGAGTGGTAAGTTTGGCGCCTTTTTAGGTTGTACTAATTATCCGTCTTGTCGATATACTCAACCTGTAGGTGGTGGTCAAAACGAGGATTCAAATCTGGAGGTTCCGGAAGAGTCAAAGCAATATATATGCCCTCGATGCAAAAAAGGATATTTTGTAAAGCAACAGATGAGAGGACGTACTACATGGGTTTGTAGTAATCGTTTAGCTTGCAAGACGCAGTGCATGGATGTAGAGGGTGTACCGAGTATCTATGCAAATCAAAATAAATAATTGCACATAAAAAATGCGTGTAGCTTATGATATGCTACACGCATTTTTGTGTTATCTTCGATTGCCACGTCGACCTGTTTGTGATGTAGAGGTACGGCGTTGTCGAGTATTGGAACCCTTATGGCCTCGAGCCTTATGGGCTTTTGCCTTTGTAGATTGATAGGAACTTGTGATTTTAGGTTTTGATGTTGCTTTTTTGCGTTTTGGCGCAGTGCTGGCATTACCTTTAGTTTTGATTTGCCCATCTTTTGTGTATTTTGTTAAGGTTGCTTGGATCGCACGTTCTATGCGTCGTAACCAAGATTCATCGGCTGGCGTAGCAAATGTAACGGCTATACCAGAATTACCTGCACGACCTGTACGACCGATACGATGGATGTAGTAATCTACATCATGAGGTACATCATAGTTGTATACATGAGTGATGCCCTCAATATCGATGCCGCGCGCTGCAATATCAGTAGCCACCAAAATTTGTGTTTTTGCCTTGGCAAAGTCTCGAAGTATTTGTGTGCGTCGGCCCTGTGTTAGGTCGCCGTGCATTTCAGCAATGTTGAGACCTGCAGCTGTCAACTCGTAGGATAGTCGAATGGCGCCTTCTCGCTTGTTACAGAACACGATTGCCAAATATGGATTATCTTCTTGGATCATCTTGATGAGGCGAGGTGTTTTATCCTCTGGATTCATCATATATACGCGTTGGTCAATTGAGTCTAGTGTAATGTGTTTACCTTCCGCTGTTACAGATACCGGTTTTGTCATATATGCTTTTGCTAGGTTGCGTATCTTGTCCGGAATTGTAGCAGAGAAGAGTAACAATTGTCGATTCGCATCTGTTTGACCGATTAGATTTTCTATGTCTGGTAAAAATCCCATGTGAAGCATTTGATCCGCTTCATCTAACACTACGCGACGGATCGAATCGAGATGGAGGGAGCCGCGCTTAGCGTGGTCCAATAAGCGACCTGGTGTACCTAGGATAACGTGAGGACGTCTACCAAGTTGTTGTAATTGGGATTCAATCGTTTTACCACCGATGAGCGGAAGAATATCGACATCCAACACAGCGCCTAGCACCTTTGCTTCGTCGGAAATTTGTTTAATGAGTTCCCGTGTTGGTGCGATAATCAGTACTTGTTCTTGATGTACATCTGTGTGAATGCGTTGCAATATAGGCAATAAGAAGGCTAATGTTTTTCCTGTTCCTGTTTGTGCCTTTGCAATAATATCATTGCCTTTGAAGACGATAGGAATCGATTGTTCTTGAATCGGCGTTGGTTCTTTTATGCCTTGTTTTTGTAAGGTGCTAATAAGTTCGTCGCAAACGCCTAAGGATTTAAAAGATTTCATGTGTCGTCCTTTCTTTAATACATATTATATTAATTATACCCAATCTATTAGAGTGGAGCAAATTTATATCATTATAGAATATTCTAGGGAGAATAATGAGTGTTGAATAACATCTAATTAAATGAATAAAATTTAGAAAATGAGAATTTGATAGGTGAAATTGAGATTAGAAGTCTTAATAATGACAAGCAATTCTTGAAACGCAAGTATGAAAATGAGAATGAATGTATAATAAATTGATAACAAGATAACCTTAATTATCATTTTCGGTAATGAGAAATCTTATTGTGTATATAATATTAAAATGGATAGACCCTTATTTTATAAGTACGTTTGGTATGTTTTTAAAATAGGTATAATCATATTTAATAATAAATATAAATATTTTGAATAACAAAATGATAATTATTGTTGAAATTATGAACTCTCATGATATAATAGTTTAAGATATTAATACGCATTATTATTTGGTGTGTTTAATATGAGGTTGTTAGGTACAATAATTAGGAGGTGTCGTATGGCTATCAAAAAGTTAAAAGACATGAAACCAGGTGAGTCTGGTCTTATTGTTACACTACATGGCAGTGGCAACGTTAAGCATCGTCTAATTGACATGGGTCTTGTACATGGTACAAAAATCCATGTTATGAAGTTTGCCCCTTTGGGGGATCCGGTGGAAATCAAAGTAAAAAACTTTGAATTAGCACTTCGTAATAGCGAAGCTGGCATGATTGATGTAGAGGTTCAATAGGAGGTTCACATGGCAGAAAAAGGGCAAATTCGAATTGCCTTAGCAGGTAACCCTAACTGTGGTAAAACTACAATGTTTAACAATATCACAGGGGCGAAGCAACACGTTGGTAACTATGCCGGCGTTACAGTAGAAAAAAAGGAAGGCTATAAGAAATTTGATGGCCATGAGTTATTGTTTATTGACTTGCCAGGTACATATAGCTTAACTGCACGTTCCTTGGATGAGTTAGTAGCGCGTAATGTTATCGTAAATGATAACCCAGATGTAATTGTTAATGTTCTTGATGCATCTAATTTGGAACGTAACTTATATTTAGCTGCACAATTATTGGAACTTGAAAAGCCAATGGTTATTGCTCTAAACATGTCTGATGTTGCTGAAGATATGGGCATTAAATACGACCTAAAAAAAATGGCAGAAATGACAGGGGCTACAATTGTTAGCACAGTAGGTCGTACTAATATTGGTACAAAAGAGTTGCTAGAAGCAACAGTTAGTGTAGCTGCTTCTCAAAAAGCTCCTGGTGTAACAATTAACTATGGTGATTTGTTAGAAGGCAAAATTAGTGAACTTGTAGAAGAACTAAAACAAGCTGGTACTGTTACATATCCACTTCGTTGGGTTGCTGTTAAGTTGTTAGAAAAAGATGCGGACGTTATTGGCAAAGTTATGCGCTTTGAAAATACAGAAGCTGTTATTGAAAAAGCGAAAGCGATTCGTGAAGAAATCAAAGATCAAGTCGATCTTGATGTAATATTCCAAGAATATCGTCACCGCTTCGCAGTAGAAGTATATAATACATGTTTAACACAGGCTCCTACACAATTAGAAACGCGTTCTGACCGTTATGATAAAATTTTAACTCACCGTATTCTTGGTTTGTCAATTTTTATGGTTGTAATGTGGTTACTATTTAACTTTGTAAATACTGTAGGTGCTATTCCTCAAGGTTGGATTGAAGATGGCTTTACTGCATTACAAGCATGGGTTGTAACAGTTATTCCAGAAGGTCAGTTACAATCACTTATTTCTGATGGTATCATCGCCGGTGTAGGTGCTGTATTATCCTTCGTACCATTAATTCTATTATTATTCCTTGGTATCTCTTTCTTGGAAGATACAGGGTATATGGCACGTGCTGCCTTCGTTATTGACCGTGTAATGCGCGCTTGTGGTTTACATGGTAAATCGTTTATTCCTTTATTATTAGGTTTTGGTTGTTCCGTACCATCCGTAATGGGTGCACGTATCCTTGATAACTACAAAGATCGTATGGTAACAATCTTAATTACTCCATTCATGAGTTGTTCTGCACGCTTACCTGTTTATACTTTGTTTGCAGCAGCATTTTTCCCTCCTGAATGGGCTGGTACTGTAGTATTTGCTGTGTATGCATTAGGTATTGTATTTGGTATCGTATTTGCTAAAATTTTCCGCAAATATTTATTTGCTGGCGAAGCAGAACCATTCGTAATGGAATTGCCTCCATATCATTTACCAACTTTAAAAGCTACATTAACTCATATGTTTGAACGTGGTATTATGTACCTTAAAAAAGCAGGTACTTTCATCCTTGCTGCTTCCATCCTCGTATGGTTCATCACAACATATCCAATGGATGTAGAATACTCCAAAGATTATGATGCATTGCATGATCAAGTAGCTCAAACATATGAAATGAAAGATGCAGAAACTTTGGCTCATTTTGGTATCGCTACAGATGAACAAAAAGACCAAGTTAATGAAATCGTAGATAATATGAAATCTACTGTAGCAGATGCTACTACACAAGCAGAGGATGCTGGAGAAGCTGCTCCTGAAATCGAAGTAGAAGATGATTCTGAAGCACCTGAATTGTTCAATGACATTAAAGAACAAAATGAACAATTATTCCCAGTAGCATGGGCTATGTATAAAAATAGCGCTAATTTAGATGATGAAAATCAAAAAATTGACGAAGAAAAAAATTCTGAAAAATTGGAACAATCCTATGCTGCTATGTTCGGTAAAGCAATCAACCCAGTTCTTAAACCATTAGGCTTTGACTGGAAAATCGGTGTATCTCTTGTGGCTGGTTTAGCGGCTAAAGAAGTTGTTGTATCTACATTGGGTACTATCTATGCAGTAGGTGGCGATACAGATCATCCTCAAGCATTGACTGATTACTTACAAAATGATCCACACTTTACACCATTGATTGCATTAACATTAATGCTATTCATCTTGATTTACCCGCCATGTATCGCAGCGCTAGCAGTTATTAAACGCGAAACTGGTTCTTGGAAATGGATGTTATTCATGTTCTGTTATGAAAATGCTTTCGCATGGATTGCATGCTTTATTTTCTACAATATTGGTTTGGCACTAGGCTTCTAATTAAAGCGTAGTTAATCACTATGGTTTACATTCCTTAGATACCTAGAACTAAATTGTATTGACATAATGTAATTTAATTATAGAAAAAATTTAAAATAGCTCTTGCCAATTATCATTATTTGTGGTTAAATGATAATGAGAAAAGGGAAATATCCAAATATATTGCTTTTAACTCATTTATCATATATCAATTTATGAAAATTTGGTGGATATTGAGAAAGAAGGAATTATAATGGATAACCTAATTATAGGACTCATAGTGATATTAGCATTGGCTTATCTTGGTACAAAAATTTATAAACAAGTGTCTGGTAAGGGTGGCTGCGGCTGTGGTAGCGGTGGCTCCAAAAAATCTTCTAGTTGCGGTGGTAACTGCAGCTGTGATGGTTCGAACAAGGCGCTTGGTATTAAACGTACCGCTAAGTAAGCTAATACGAATTCTGAATTTGAAAGAGGGGTCTCTATAATGGCTCCTCTTTTCAAATATAGTAAGTAAATTTTTATATATTTAGTAGAAAGGGATATTATCATGTTCAACTTCAATCAAAACAATCTTAAAAACGCTAACTTATTCGCAGCAGGTCTTGCATTGGGTACTGTAGGTCTTAAAGTGTTGACTTCTAAAGACGCTAAAAAAGTATATGCTGGTATCGTAGCAGCTGGCCTTCGCGCTAAAGAAACTGTATTGGAAACTGCTGAAAAAGTACAAGCTTCCGCATCTGATGTATTGGCAGAAGCTCAAGAAATCAACGAAGCACGCAACGAAGAAATCTTTGAAGAAAATAAATAATAGAAGGATTTAACTATGTTACAATTTTCTGTTGTACGAAAACTCAGAAATCGCTTGCATATTAAGGTAACAGGTCATCGCTTTACAGAAGCTGAAGCTGCTTATGTAGAGGATACATTATTACTTAATGATGCAATTTTAGACGTAACCTTCTATACACGTAGCAGTCAGATCGTCATTAAACATACTGGCGATTCTGAATCTGTACGTGATGCGGTGTTAGGTCTACGCGATTTAGATTTGTCCGAAGCTCCTGCTTTGAATGAATACTCTCCGCGCTTGGTAAATAAAAAATATCGTGAAATGATGATTAATCGCACTGCTATTTACTTAGGTAAAAAAGCAGTGTTACCTGCACCGATTGCGGCAGCATGGGCATGGTTTGACGGTATTAAATTTATCGGCAAAGCGATTAAAACATTGTGGCAACGTAAGTTAACCGTAGAGGTTCTCGACGGTGTTGCTATTGGTGCAGCTTTACTTCAAAAAGATTATCCTACAGCTGGTGCTGTTATGTACCTATTAGGTATTGGCGATATCTTAGAAGAATGGACTCACCGTAAATCTGTATTGAATCTTGCTCAAAGCATGTCTTTGAATGTTGATAAAGTATGGGTTTTAGTTGACGACATTGAAGTGAGCAAGCCAGTTAACGAAGTTGTGGCAGGTGATAAAATCATTATTCGCCAAGGCGAAGTGATTCCATTGGATGGCGTCGTTATCGATGGTGTTGTTCTTGTTAATGAAAGCTCCATGACTGGTGAACCAGAAGCGGTTCGTCGCGATCAAGACAGTTCTGTATATGCAGGTACTGTTGTTGAAGACGGTAAAGCTATTGTAGAAGTACGTAGCACATCTAAATCTTCTCGTTACGAAAAAATCGTTAACCTTATCGAAGAATCTGAACAAATGAAATCCGGTATGGAACAACAAGCATATCGCATGGCTGATAAATTAGTTCCAATAAGCTTTATTGGTGCTGGTTTAACATATTTGTTGACTCGTAATGTGATGAAAGCATTGTCTTTCGTAATGGTTGACTTCTCTTGTGCTCTAAAATTATCCATTCCATTAGCAGTACTTTCCGCTATGCAAGAAGCATCTAAACGCGGTATCACTGTTAAAGGCGGTAAATTCTTAGAACAAATTGCACAAGCAGATATGATTGTATTCGATAAAACAGGTACTCTTACAAAAGCAGAACCTGAGTTTGAACAAATCATTCCATTTAATGGTCATGATGCAGATGAAATGTTAAAATTGGCTGCATGTATTGAGGAACATTTCCCTCACTCCATGGCAAAAGCAATTGTACGTGCTGCTAAGGATCATTCCTTGCCTCACAAGGAAATGCACTCCGACGTAGAATACGTTGTAGCTCATGGTATTGCATCTAAAGTTGGCCGCTACCGTGTACGCATTGGTAGTGCTCACTACATCTTTGATGATGAAAAAACAAAGATTCCTGCAGATGAACAAGAAAAGTTCAATAATTTACCAAATTCATCTTCCCATATTTACCTCGCTATTGGAGGTACACTAGCAGCGGTTATTTGTATTAAAGACCCTGTACGCGATGAATCTAAACAAGTTATTGCTGATTTACATGCTTTAGGCATTAAAAAGATTGTCATGATGACTGGTGACTCTAAACGCAATGCGCAACGCGTAGCTGATGAACTCGGTATCGATGAAGTGCATGCAGAGGTATTGCCAGAGGATAAAGCAGCTTATGTAAAACAAGCAAAAGCTGAAGGTTATACTGTCATGATGGTAGGGGATGGTATCAATGATTCCCCAGCTATTTCTGAAGCACATGTGGGCATCGCAATGAATGAAGGTGCTCCTATTGCACAAAAAATTGCGAATGTTACGATTTCTTCTGATAATCTACAAGCTCTTGTAGATTTACGCCGCATTTCTATGGCCTTGATGAAACGCATCAAGTCCAATTACAATGGCATTGTTGGTTTCAATGGTGCTCTTGTAGGTGGTGGCGTACTTGGTTTCATGCCTCCAAGTCAAACTGCTTGGTTACATAACCTATTCACATTGGGTATTGGTATTGAAAGCATGACTCCATTGTTGAAAGAAGAAAAATCTGAAGACAAACATACAATTGATATTACTGCAGAATCTACTGTTGCATAATACTTGATTGTTTCCTGTTTCGCACATGGATTTTATTAAAAGACCTCTTATAGAAAATTTCTATAAGAGGTCTTTTTTTGTGGCATTTTACTGGTGTGTAGTGTACAATATCAAGTGATTAATTATCTTAGGAGAACGTATATGAACACTATATTAGATATTTGTAAACGATCACTATATATGAATATATTTATCGTGGCCATTCCTGTTATTTCTTATATGATTCATAATGGATCTAGTGCTACAGTGGCATTGGTATGGTATTTATTGCTATCCTTGTGTATCCCTTGGGCCTATTTATCGTTTAAAGCTAGTACATTTGGCGCTGAAAACAAACGGATTAACCGCATTATATATGTGCTGGGTTGGGCTGTTATTCAGTTTGCTACCTATAAGCTAATGTTTCTTGGGTTGGATTTAAATTGGCTTTGGGGCTTGCCATCCGTTGGACGTGATATTATCTTCCTTGTCGGTATGTATGGTCAAGTTACCATTGTTCTCATTATAGCTTATTTAATTTCTCAATTGCTGGGAGGTTCACATGAATAAGCAATTTATTGTATTTACTTTAGTTAGTGCCTTTTTTGTAAGTGTAGTGACTGCTGTATTACATCAAACCGGTTTGGGATCTCCCTATCTCACATTTCCCGTTTTATCTCTATTGGTACCTGTTCTCTTACAACGGATGCGACAAGGACAATTTGGTGAATTGCCAATTCATATGGGGTACCATGTATACAGTTGGGCTATTTTTACGGTTATTAATCTATTCACTACGCCGTTCAATGTAACATTGGAAAATCAAGCGCTTATAGTACTAGTCTTTTTAGGTGTATATTTTTTTATACAGATTTTGCTTGAGTTGGTAGCTTTATTGATGACATTTTTCTTCAAACGTCGCCATAGATGGGGTGCTGTTGATGAAGCTTTAGATATGGCCGTGTATATTGTACCGATTCCATTTATCTATTTAGGTTCTATTTTTTACATCAATTTAACGGATCCTATCATGGCAGCTTATTTTGGCCCTACCATTAGTTTGAATGCTTTGGTGGGGGAATTCCTATTCATCATCATTTCGATGTTAGTCTTTGCATTCTATATGTACCCTCGAAATGGTGAATATAAAGGGACGAGATTATTGCGTATTGTCGTTACTGCTGCTATGCTATTAGCTATGAATGGTCATATATTATATGGTGGGTATATTCCGGAATTTGTGAAAGCAATAGCACCTACGGTATTTCCAATCTATCAAGGTAATCCACTTGTATTCTTTACACCAGGATTACTGGAATTTGTGTTTATTATCGTATCTGTACTAATTGGTAAATTAGTAGAGATAGGTGTAATAAAAGCTCTTACTAAGAGCAAAGGTTAATTTTATTTCTAGTTTCGACTCATATCCCAAGAGAATGAGAGCGGAGGAGGATTTTTATGAATGAAAATGTGAAGGATGGTAACCAACAGGTATCAATCCAAGAACAACAAGCGACACAATCGGAGCGTAAACAGAGTAAGGAAACCGTTACGAAATCGGGCTTAACATTGCGCGAATTAACCATTGTGGGTCTATTAGCGGCCATTACTATTATTCTAGGTCTTTCTGGCTATGGTATTATGGCGTTAGGACCATTGAATGTCACTACATTACATGTCCCAGCATTAATTGGTGCCTT
Organism: Veillonella atypica; assembly: GCF_041431435.1. Taxonomy (NCBI): domain Bacteria; kingdom Bacillati; phylum Bacillota; class Negativicutes; order Veillonellales; family Veillonellaceae; genus Veillonella; species Veillonella atypica. The sequence goes on along the minus strand of NZ_JAPVXV010000001.1, from coordinate 531,315 downwards.
AGTTGAAGGGCCTAAGGTTGGTGCGTTCGTAGGATTGATTTTTGGTGTATATAGCTTCTGGCAAAATTTTACGGCACCAAATATTTTGTCACCACTGTTTATTAATCCGTTAGTATCAGTATTACCTCGGATTATATTCCCTGTATTGGCTGTTTTGGTATACAAAGCATTATGGAAGGTACCACAAGGTCCACGCTTGATAGTTTCTGCATTTATGGGCACTATATTCCATACATGTATGGTAATGGGGCTAATCTATGTGATATACGCGGATATGTTCGCACAGGCAATGCATCTTTCATCTGATCAAGTTATGGGAACTATTTTAGTATTGTCTGTTACTCATGGTATTCCAGAAGCCATCTTTGCAGGCGTTATCGTAACACCGATTGCATTGGCGTTGCGAAAAGCATTGCGTAAGGACGTACAAAAATAATTTATATTTTACATAGTTTGAATATCTATGATAAAATAACAGTAATACAATAAGTATTGAGGAGGATAATCATGGCTAAACGTATTCGTACAATCAACACTGAATCTTTACAAAAAACTGCTAAAACTGGCGGTTGTGGTGAATGCCAAACTTCTTGCCAATCCGCTTGCAAAACAAGCTGTACAGTAGGCAACCAAGTTTGCAAACAAAAATAATAAAAAGAGAGCCGATGGCTCTCTTTTTTTATGTATGTAATATATACATACTGTTTATGGTATATATTTATGAGGACTTTTAGCACGATGGACAAAAAATGTGGTACAATTATCTAGAAAGTTCTATATAGTTTAGCGCTTTCACATACACATAATTTGGAGGTACCATGTTAGAATTAAAACCAATGATCCATAAGTTTCGGATGAAAGATAACTACTATTGTTTAGATGTAAATAGCGGTATCATTCACGTTATTGATGAACTCATTGATAAAGTATTAGATATATATGACGGCACCAATCGTGATGCAGTCCATGCAGCGTTAGATAGCTCTCAGGATCCTGTAGAATTAAATGAAATCATGGATGAATTAGATGAGCTCATCGCTGCAGAACAACTCTTTGCTCCTATGAGCACCGAATTCAAGCTTGTAGTTGGGGAAAAACCAATCGTTAAAGCATTGTGTCTTAATATTGCCCATGACTGTAATTTAGCATGTAAATATTGCTTTGCTAGTCAAGGCGATTACGGCGGTGTAAAACGCGAATTGATGAGCTTTGATGTAGCTAAACGTGCTGTTGATTTTCTCATTCAAATGAGTGGCACTCGTCAACATTGCGAAATCGATTTCTTCGGTGGTGAACCCCTTCTTAATTGGGACGTGGTGAAACAAACTGTAGAATATATCGAGCAAGAGGCGCCAAAACATAATAAAATCTTTAAATTGACGTTGACTACTAATGGTATGTTATTGTCTCAAGAGAAAATCGATTATGTAAACGAACATAAAATGAGCTTGGTCTTGTCTCTAGATGGCCGAGAAGATGTGCATAATGCTATGCGCCCAGTCGCTGGCAGTGGAGCTAACTCTTATGAGTATATTGCTAAAAATCTTGTAAATGCTGTAAAGCAACGTCATGGTTTAGAATATTATGTACGTGGTACATATACGCATAAGAATCTTGATTTTACTAAAGATGTATTGGCTATGTCTGATTTAGGCTTTGAACACTTATCTATGGAGCCTGTAGTAGGTGAAGAAGGCGATTATGTACTTCGCGAAGAAGATTGGCCAACGCTTGAGAAGGAATATGAAACATTAGCATATATATATTTGCAACGTCAAAAGGACGGGTGGGGTGAGAAATTTAATTTCTTCCACTTCCGTATGGACTTGTACCGTGGACCTTGTATGGCAAAACGTTTGCGTGGCTGTGGGGCTGGTCATGAATATATGGCGGTAGTACCAAATGGGGATATTTATCCATGTCACCAATTTGTAGGCAAAGATGGTTATATACTTGGTAATGTATACGAAGGTTTAAAAAATACTGAAATTCCAAAGGATTTCCGTAACACACATGTGTTTACAAAACCTACCTGTGCAGAATGTTGGGCTAAATTCTTCTGCTCTGGTGGCTGTCATGCCAATAACATTACATTGGGTGGAGATTTACAAACGCCTTATGAGTTTGGCTGTCGTCTACAAAAGAAACGAATTGAATGTGCTATCATGATTCAAGCTGAACTTGAACAAGCTGGCATCGATGGTAGTATTCCTGTAGCATTAGGATAGACATTTTAAATAAGATATATTTTGTAATAGGAGCCGCTATGGACACTAGATTGGATAAAAAACAAACTATTGAACGTTGGGGGATTCGATTTACAGGTATTGTACAAGGGGTCGGATTTCGACCCCTTGTTTCTATGTGGGCCCATCAATTAGGGATTAGTGGATTTGTATATAATGATAGTTCCGGTGTATATGTAGAGGCCCAATCCGACATAGATACATTGCAATTATTTGTTGATACGATTCAGGAAGAACAGCCGCGATTATGCCGTATCACACATGTGAGCATTACAAAGATTGATCCATCTGTAAATGATGATGATAAGGAATTTGTTATCGCTCAGTCTCCTGTGGATGGTACTGTAAATACGTTTATTAGTGCCGATACATCACCGTGTGATGATTGTTTGGCTGAAATGAAGGAATCTGGTAGGAGGTATGATTATCCTTTTATCAACTGTACCAATTGTGGACCTCGATATTCCATTATTAAATCCATGCCCTATGATCGAGAACGAACTACCATGTCTGATTTCACCATGTGTGAAGCTTGCCATGAGGAATACGTTGATGTGAATGGTCGTAGGTATCATGCGGAACCAAATGCTTGTGAACAATGCGGACCGAGCTACCAACTATTAGATAAGAATGGTAATCTCTGTATCGTTGATGATTGTTTTGAAACTGCTATAGAAATGATATCAAATGGTGCGATTATTGCATTAAAGGGAATTGGTGGATATCACTTGGTTTGTGATGCTACTAATGATAAAGCAGTACAAACATTACGGGAGCGAAAGCATCGCAAGGATAAGCCGTTTGCTATTATGGCAGGTTCCATTGATATCGTAGAAGACTTTGCCGTCGTTAGCGATGGAGACTTAGATGCATTAAGCGCTATGGCAAGGCCTATTGTTTTATTAGAGAAAAATGATAATTTTCATGCGTCTATAAGTGAGTTAGTAGCCCCTAATAATCATTTAATTGGTGTTATGTTACCGTATGCACCTATCCATCATGTGTTAGTACCGCATGATGCGAAATGGGTTATGACAAGTGGTAATGCGAGCGGTGATTCCGTTATATATGATGATGAAAAAGCTTTTTTAGAATTGCAGACTATAGCAGATTATTTTTTGACACATAATCGTCAAATTTATGCACCTGTAGATGATTCGATTGTATCAGTGGTGGAAGATACACCTATTTTAATTCGTCGAAGTCGCGGGTATATTCCTGAACCGATTCATTGTGAGTCGATTACAGATCTACCGATACTCGCCATGGGTAGTGATTTAAAGAATACATTTGCGATTAATAAAAAGCAGGAAGTATTGCTAGGACCTCATATAGGTGATTTAGCAAGTGAATCAACTCATAACACTTTTGAGTGGACCATCGAACGATATGAACAGCTGTTTGATGTGAAGCCGAAAGCAATTGTCATGGATAAGCATCCATCATTTTTCTCTTCTAATTATGGTCGACAATTAAGTAAAACGCTAAATCTTCCGGCTATAGAGGTCCAACATCATCATAGTCACATCGCAGCTGTTATGGCTGAATACGATTTAAAATATCCTGTTCTTGGAATTTGTTTTGATGGCACTGGGTATGGTGACGATGATACGATTTGGGGCGGCGAATTTATGCTATGTTATGGCGCAGAGTATATGCGTGTTGCCCATATACATGTAGCGCCTTTGCCTGGTGGTGAAAAAGCGGTAAAAGAACCATGGCGTCAAGCTTTATGGTACTTACGGAATTATTATGGAGAAGAGTTACCTAATATATACAAAACATGGTTAACCACATTGCCTAAAGGCTGGCAAATTCTAGATAAGGCATTGCAATCAGACATGTCGATGATGATGACATCTAGTGCAGGTAGATTATTTGATGTGATTGGTTGTTTGTTGGGCTTAGGAAATGAACACTCTTTTGATGCACAGATCGCCATAGCATTAGAATCTGCATGTGCAAATGAAGAAGGACGATTGTTAGATTTTAACTATGATGGGCAAGTATTAGATCTCGTGCCTGCAGTTCAACAGATTATGGATGGCTATTCTCAAGGTGAAAGTGTATCCTCGTTAGCGGCGAGCTTCCATAAAACACTGGCCATTGCTATTTGTGAAGTTGGAGCTGATTTGTGTGAGCGCTATGGCATCGATGATGTATGTATCGGTGGTGGCGTTTTTCAAAATCGCAGATTATTAGCCTCCTTACAACATAAATGGCACCATGGCACATTATATATTAATAAAAAAGTACCATGTAATGATGGTGGTTTATCGTTGGGACAATTGTGGATTGCTCATCAAAAAAATATATAAACGTATCATTGGTTACATAAGAGTTCTTAGTTTTGTGATACAATTAAATTAATCAAAATATTTGGATTAATAGTTATAAATAGATGTATAAGTATATTTACAAAAGGAGGGCGTATGTGTTTAGCAGTACCAGCACAGTTAATTTCTATTAATGAAGCCATTGGCACAGTAGAATTAACAGGTGCAACGCGCGATTGTAGTTTGCTTCTCGTGCCAGATGCAAAGGTGGGAGACTGGTTATTAGTACATGCCGGTTTTGCAGTTCAAATTGTAGATGAAGAAGAAGCGAAGGCAACCTTAGATGCCTTCCGGGAGTTGGAAGAACTTGAAGAAGCTTACTTTGCAGGAAAAACAGAAAACAGCTGATGCTTTATTACACCGTATTAGCGAACTACATACACCTGGTGAACGGGTGCGACTTATGGAAGTTTGTGGCACACATACAGTCTCTATTTTTAGAGAAGGGTTACGACAATTATTGCCTTCGGGAATAGAATTAGTCAGTGGCCCTGGATGTCCTGTGTGTGTAACTGATCAAGTGTATATGGATAAAGCGTTAGAGTATGCAAAACGAGATGATGTTATTATTGCAACCTTTGGGGATATGCTAAAGGTGCCAGGTAGTTATAGCAGTCTTAGTGAAGCTCAAACACAGGGCGCTCATATTCATGTTATCTATACGCCGTTAGAAGTGTTGGAACTAAGTAAAAAACACCCGGATAAATATATAGTATTTTTAGCTATAGGGTTTGAAACGACGATTGCTGTCATCGGTGCCACTGTGAAAGCTGTAGCACAGGCTGGCGTGAAAAATGTATTATTCTTGGTGTCTCATAAATTGGTTCCGCCTGCATTACGCGCCTTATTAGACCGACAAGTAGGACAAATTGATGGCTTTATCTTGCCTGGGCATGTCAGTGTTATCATTGGCGAAAAACCATATCAATTTTTACCGGATGAGTATAAAATTCCATCCTGCATTGCTGGGTTTGATGGGGTAGAAATATTATCTGCTATCGTCAATATGTTAGAACAACGGAAAAGTGGTCATTTTGAAGTAGGTAATACCTATCACTCTGTTGTTATGAAGGAAGGCAATCCTGTGGCTGTGCGTATGATGAATGAAATATACGATGTTTGTGATGATGCATGGCGTGGTATTGGTATAATTCCAAGTTCTGGGTTACAGCTTAATGATGACTATGCATTTCTAGATGCAGAAAAGGTGTTACCTATACAGTTAGAAAAACCATCTCTTGATCCTAAAGGCTGTCAATGTGGTAGTGTATTACAAGGTTTAATCAAACCCAATGAGTGCCCGCTTTTTGGAAAAGCATGTACACCGGATCATGCAGTAGGTGCTTGTATGGTATCTGTAGAAGGTAGTTGTGCTGCATGGTATAAGTATGGCTTTTCTAGTGGCGGATTAGCCTGGGAGGATTAATGGAACGAGTTCGTTTAGTTCATGGCAATGGTGGCCGTTTTAGCCACGAATTGACAGAACGATTTATATTAAAATATTTTACTAATGATTTGTTAGCTCCCTTACATGATGGGGCACAATTTCCGGTAGACTCGGGGCGAATGGCTTTCACAACGGATTCCTATGTTGTACAGCCCACTTTTTTCCCGGGTGGTAATATCGGTAAATTAGCTGTATGCGGTACAGTTAACGACCTAGCTATGAATGGCGCTGTTCCACAATATCTTAGCTGTGGTTTGATTTTAGAAGAAGGTATTCCTTTCGACGAATTAGAAACAATTTTAAGCACCATGTCTGATATGGCAAAGCTTGCGAATGTACAAATTGTGACGGGTGATACGAAGGTCGTAAAAAAAGGTGAAGTTGATAAAATTTATATCAATACAGCCGGCATTGGTATGATTCCAGATGGCATAAATATAGGTCCGAATTTCGTAAAACCTAATATGGATATTATTCTGTCCGGATCTATTGGTGATCACTCTATAGCTGTCATGGGACAACGATTTGGGCTAGAATTATCAGACTCTGTTAAGACTGATTGTGCTCCATTGAACCATATGGTTCATGCTGTTTTAAATGCAGTAGGGCCTCAGGTTGCACTATTGCGTGATCCTACGCGCGGTGGTGTGGGTACTGTTCTTAAAGAGATTGCCGAACAAAGTCAAGTGGGGATAAAGGTTGAGGAATCTAAGTTTATCATTCATGATGAAGTTCGTTCCGTTTGTGATATTTTAGGTTACGATCCTTTATACTTAGCAAATGAAGGTAAATGTATTTTCGTTGTAGAGCCGTCTGTAACAAATGATGTGCTAGATATTTTACATAGTTATCCAGAAGGCTGTGAAGCGACTCATATCGGTGTAACCATGGATAAAAATATTGGTAAAGTAGGCCTACAAACATCGATTGGCGGTGTTCGTCTAGTAGATTTATTGGGTGAAGATCAAGTGCCTCGAATCTGTTAAGTCTTCTGGTTATAATTGTATGATTTGCGGTTAAAACATAGCTAAAAATTAAATTGCATAAAATTCATAATAAACTCATTGTATTTTTATATAATTTTACTATCTTTAAGTGTAAGTATTTATACTTTCACTAGAAACTATGTATAGAATTTGTTAAAATATAAGTATCTATTAGGAGGCTTATCATGAAAAAGAAAATTATGACCGCTGTTCTAGGAATTTGTTTAACTACAACTGCATTTGGTGGCATTTTAACCACTCAAGCTGGCGGCTTAAGTAGTATCCTTGGTGGTGCTGCTAAAATTGGTGGCGTTGGCATTCTAGTTAGTAAATTTGGTCCACAAATTGATTCTTTCTTAAATAAATTACTAAAACAAAATAATTTGAGTACTGAATATACTACAAAGGTTGTACCTATCATTAGTATTGGTACAAAAGGATATATTGGTGCTGCTCAAGTAACAGGACCTGCATCTAGTATCGAACAAGTTAAGGCTGTTGCTCAAGTTGAAGGTAGCTTTAATGGCATGGTTCGTGTTAAAGGTTTAGTACCAGTAGATAGTACAAATCCAGTGGGCGCTTCCCGTGTTCAAGGTGTAGGTGTATCTGCACTTATTGATTTAAAAATTTAATGGCCACTGAGATACTTCCTTAGAAGTACTCAGAAAATAAGCACGGTCTTAGGCCCGTGCTTATTGTGCTGTTTAACGTATATGTCCCATAGAGGATAAGTTGTGGAGGATTATATGAAGAAGCAAGTACTTACACTTTTGATGGCATCTTTGTTGACAGGTACCGCATTTGCTGCTCCTGGTACAGTAACGGAAAAAACACAAGTATTAGAAAGCACTGTATATGGTGCACCTCAAGATGGTGCCGTTGTGGATCGTATTAATCAATTGGATGAAACTGTATACGGCAACGGATTTTCTGGCAATACTGCTACATTGAGTAAACGTGTAGATTCTTTATATGATTCCGTTGAAGGTAGTGGTACTAATATTTCATTGCGTGAAGAAATGGACGCACTTGAATATACATACCAAAACAGCATTAATGATGGTTCCTTGGTAGAACGTGTTGAAAAGATGGAACGTAGTGTGAATGGTAGAATTTCAACAGGTTCATTACAAAAACGTATTATTAGCTTGAAAACCAAGGTATATGGTAGTAATGTAACTCTTACAAATCAAGTAGGAACACTATCTTCTGATCACGTGTTCAAGGTAACACTAAATGATGCAGTATCCACAAAAACAAGTCATGAAGGAGATACAATTAAATTCACTGTTGCTGAAAATGTAATGGATGGCAATGTATTGTTGGTGCCAGCTGGTACTGTAGGTTCTGCAACGATTACATCATTGAAAAAAGCGCGCTCTTTTGGACGTAATGGTGCATTAGATATAACTTTTGACTCTGTTCCTGCTATTGATGGTACAGAATTTACTGCTGTACAAGGTAATGAGGCTAAGGAAAAAACAAAGGGCGAAATTAAAGCAGCTGGTGCCTCTGTGGCTGGTGCAGTTCTACTTGGCCCTGTTGGCTTAGTAGGTGGTGCTTTCATTAAGGGTAAAAATATTGATTACCCAGTAGGCTCCACTGTATTTATTCAACCTCAAGACTCTGTATCTATTCAAGGTCTTGTTATTGGTGGTGATGGGTTAGCTCATAGTGATGATGAATTAGCTGAAGCCGTGACAGTACCGACTGCGAATGATGATTCCGTAGATAGCACTGTGGATGAAGCAGATGATTCAACTGTGAACACTGACGAAGAAGATACAAACACTGCTGATTCAGAAGAAGTAGAAGATACAAATGATACAGCAGAAAATGTTTCACAACCAATCGTCGTAGTAAAGCGTAACCAATAGAGGAGTTTAGTAACCATGAGGAAACAAAGAGTACAATGGCTCGTGGCAGCATGCTTGCTTTGTTTAGCCCAGCCAGCGTGGGCTGCTTCAGACTCAATTACATATCAAGATAGTTTAGATAGTATATCTGAATCCTATCCAGGTGAACTGCAACAACCTTCGACACCTGAACGCAGCAATATTCGTGTTGTTCGTCGTGGTGCTTCACCGATTACTGCACCGACAGAAAAGTTACCAACTCGTGTAGATGCAGATAAGATGACATATTCCGGTAGTACTGGCGATGTAAATGCTTTTGGTAATGTAGTGGTTACTCAAGGTAATCGCACATTACTAGCTAATCGTATCACTGGTAATACAAAAACCACAGAGTATCGAACTGCTGATGGTCCGTATCGCTACTTAGAAGATGGCGGTAAAACTAAAGATCTTACTGGTGATGTTATGACCTATCGTACCAGTGACCAACATTTTGATGCCGGTCATACGCAAGGTTGGTCTGATCCGTATTATGTGAAGGGGCAGAACTTATCCTATGATGGTCAAACCGGTTCCATCGAAAAAGGTATGATTACATCTAAGCATGCGATGGCATTTAAGCATACACCTGATTACCGTATTGAAGGTGAAGACATTAAAATTTACCCTGGCGATAAGGTGGTTATTCAACATCCAAGCTTTTACATCAAGAATTTTAAACTTTTTAGCTTGAAATCTTATACAAAATCTATACGTGGAGATAAACAAGGTAAAGTAAGTGCATTTTCTATTATGCCTCGTCCTATTTATAATAGTGATGATGGCATTGGATTGCGTGGTAATGCAGAAATTCCATTGGGTAAATCTGGTGAAGCGTATTTTGATTACAAATGGTATTCAAAATCTGGATTTAAGCCTCAAATTGGATATCGCTATTTCTTACCTTGGGGAACTGCATCCATCGGGTATAGTAAAGTATCCAATGAATATAATGATGAAACCGTATGGGTAGAAAAAATCGGCGAATTACGTCTTGATACACATACGTACCATATTGGTAAATCTCCATTTACTGCACGTGGTGAAACAAGTATTGGTTATTGGAAGGAAGGATCTGTAAAGGGGGTCCATAAGGACTATAAGGTAGAAGTATCTCATGATCCTATCAACCTTTGGAAAGATGGTACTTTGCGATTCTTCGGCGGTTATCAACGCGATTATTATGGCTATGATAAGTCGATACGTAGCATGCCGTACTGGGGCGCTCAATTCCGTACAGCTGTAGGACCTAGAGTTAATGCGTGGGTATCGTATAATCAACGCAATATTAACTATAATAACTCGCCATATCGCTTTGATAGTACAGAGCTTCCTAAGGAGCTCATCTATGGTGGTTCCTTTAAATTGACACGTCTCGATGATATTTCGGTGAGTGTTAAACAAAATATGATGAGTGGCGATGTGGATTCTATCTATTACACATACCATCGTGATTTGCACTCCTTTGATATGTATTTAACATATAAAGATTCTCATAAAAATAACAATAACCAATGGAAAATCAAATTCGTTGGTAAAGATTTCTAAGGAGCATACACATGAAGTCTATTCGTAAGGCTGTCATTCCAGCAGCTGGTTTCGGTACACGTTTTTTGCCAGCTACGAAAGCACAACCAAAGGAAATGTTGCCTATTGTTGATACACCGGCGATTCAATATATTGTAAAAGAAGCACTCGATTCTGGTATCGAAGAAATTCTTATCATAACAGGTCGTAGCAAACGCGCCATAGAAGATCATTTTGATAGCAGTGTCGAGCTAGAAGAGCTATTACAAAAGCAAGGTAAAAATAAACAATTAGCCATGGTAAAAGATTTGGCGGATATTAAAATTCATTTTATTCGTCAGAAATCACCGCGTGGTTTAGGTGATGCCGTATTATGTGCTAAAGCGTTTATTGGTGATGAGCCATTTGCTGTATTATTAGGTGATGACATTGTTTATAATCCAGAAAAACCATGCTTACAACAGTTGATGGATTGTTATGAACAACATCCAGGTATCATATTAGGTGCTCAATTTGTACCGAATGAAAAGGTAAGCTCCTATGGTATTGTGTCAGGCGAACCATTAGCTGATAACTTGTATCGCGTTCATGGCTTAGTAGAAAAACCAAGTGTTGATAAGGCACCGTCCAATTTAGCTGTTCTTGGTCGATATATTTTAACGCCTGATATTTTTGATATCTTAGAGAATACAAAACCAGGTGTAGGTAATGAAGTACAACTAACAGATGCATTAGCTGCATCCAAAACAGATACTTACGCTTTAGCCTATGAAGGTGTTCGCTATGATACAGGTGATAAATTAGGCTATTTGAAAGCTACCGTGGAATATGCGCTTCGTAATGAAGAATTAGGGGCAGCATTTAAGGAATATTTAAAAGGATTGAAGTTATAAAATAGCTTATATATTCTTTGGATTTAAATATAAAATTGAGGCCACCATTGATTATCAATGGTGGCTTTTGTTGTTAACTCGTATGTCATACTAGGTTGACTATAGTGTTTCCGTTGATTATAATTTAATAGTAATGGTATAAAACTATTATTATACTGATTAAATTATAAGGAGTAATATGCGAGATCTATTAGCTCTTTTAACGGATGAAGAAACGTTAAATTTACCTACTAATTGCGTTATTACGAAGGCTTATTTTGATACGCAAGGCACAGATGAAATTGTGTTTCATGGTGTAGAGTATAAAGGCAATCATATATCCGTTTGTATGTCCAATACAAGTGGTACGTTATGGGTTAATTTATTACAACTAACAAGACCTTTACAAATTCGTGAAACTCCTAAAGTTGATGATTCACTTAAACGTATTACATTTACAAAGGATGAAATTATACAATTTGTAGAGGATGTAAATGATCGCAATCGTATTCATCGTGAAGTTCCTTATATTGTGCCAGGGTTACTTATACTTGAGTATCTTTGGATGCATATGATAAATAGTAACACAAAGGTAGGCATGTCTATTCGTTTTTTATCTCCTATGCTTGCTAATGATTGTGTTTCTATTGAAAGCCAACGTGAAGGTAATGTCTTAGTTGGCGCGTTAGATGATATGATTCTTTTTAAGGCTCGTCTTTATGATGAGCATAGAACGAATTAAGATTTTATGTGAATGAGGTATATTATGGAAGCAAGACGTTTAACAAAAATGGCTTTATTAACAGCTCTTTTGTGTGTATCAGCATGGATTTCATTTCCATTGCCATTTAGCCCTGCTATGGTGACAGCATTAACATTAGTTGCTACTTTGACGGGTCTATTACTATCCCCTAAGGATACATTAATTGTATTTATCGTGTATGTACTACTTGGAACCGTAGGATTGCCAGTCTTTGTAGGCGGTACATCTGGATTGGGTAAATTACTCGGACCTACTGGCGGTTTCATTTTCTCTTGGCCTATAGCATATACATTGTTAAGTATCTGTAAAGGTAAATCTAGAAGTTTCTTATCCTATAGCTGGCGTTCAATAGTTATCACAATCCCTGTAGTGTATATTTTTGGTGTCGCTGGATTTATGATTGTTACAGGTACTCCATTTTGGGCATCTCTACCTATTGTGATGCTTCCATATATTCCTGGTGACATTGTTAAATGTTTAGTTGCCTCTTGGTTAGCTACAAAAATTAAAATATAATGATGATATGTGTAGGAGGTGTTATTAGTACACCTCCTTATTTATATGGAGTAATGCTATGCCTGTTTTCATTCATAATGGATTACGCACCCCCATTGGTGTCGTTAACGGACAATATAAATCAATACGCCCTGAATTACTTGGCGCCAAGGTATTAAATCAGCTATTTGACTCAAAAAAAGCATCTTCGTTGGATGCCATTTTTTGTGGCAATGCAGTTGGTACTGGTGGGAATATTGCTAGATTGATGGGGCTTTATAGTCATTTACCTAATACGATACCAGCAGTTACAGTAGACATGCAATGTGCATCAGGTATGATGAGCGTTGAGATGGCCTATGCTCATATTGCATCAGGAATGATGGATACAGTCATTGCTGGTGGTATTGAAAGTTCATCTTTACAACCACTAAGGACATATGCAGACCATGATGATCGCAGTGGTGATTATATGGTGGCACAATTTGCACCAAATGAAATATCGCCTTTAGCAATGTTAGAAGGGGCTGAACGTACCATGATAAAATATTGTGTAGGTGTAGAGGAGTTAAATCCTTACATTATTAGGAGCCATCAATGTGCACAACATGCTCGCGAACAAGGAATACTTTCACCATATATACTGGACATTGAAATAGATGGAAAGCGCTGCATTGATGAATCGATACGACCATCTATGAATGAAAAACTGTTAAATCGTATGAAGCCCTTATTAGGACCTAATTCTATAACGACAGCTGGCAATGCGTGCCTTACTCATGATGGTGCAGCCTTTGTTACATTGAGTAGTCAAGAAGGCCCATTTAGGATTGTGCATGCCATGCCTTGGGCGGGAGAGCCTCTATATAGTCCAGAAGGTGCTTTGTTAAGTACAAAGAAAATATTAGATGTTACCGGTCTTTCATCAACTGAAATTGATGTGTTTGAATGGAATGAAGCGTTCGCTGTCATTTCTGCTTTATTTGGACGAGAATATCCGAATCTTATTGATAGATATAATATGCTTGGTGGTGCACTAGCCTATGGGCATCCGTATGGTTGTTCTGGCGCTATGCTTTTGATACATTGCATGGCAGCTTTAGAGTACTGTAATGGTCACTATGGACTATGTGCCATTGCTGGCGCCGGCGGTACGGGAACCGCTATGATTATTGAACGTATATAGATAAGGATCTTACGATGAATATGATATTACAGGCCATATTTAACCATGGTCATAAACAGAACTTGGATACTGCCATTATTATAGATGGGCTTGAACATACCTATAAGGACTTATATGATGATGTTGTTGAAAGAGTACAATGGATAGAGAATGACAACTGTATTACATCAATTATAAATGGTAAACGTCATATTATTTTTATAGATACAGAGTCTGTATATGAACAATTGATATTGTGGTTAGCTGCTTTACATCGTGGATATATTCCCATTGTTTCTCATCCACACATGGATAATACATATCGCAGTCGATTAATGCGTCTACTTGGTTCCATAGATATTCCGATAGAAGCGCAGTTTGGCGTCCTTACATCTGGAACAACAGGCATGCCAAAACCTTTGTGGCGAACTGAAAAATCCTGGGCGGATTATTTTGATATACAAAATGATATCTTTCATATTAATCATGCTACGCGTATATTTGTACATGGCAGTTTTAGTTTTACAGGCAATACGAATATGATGTTAGCTGTCTTATGGTCTGGCGGTCAAATCGTAACGAGTGATAAAATGCAACCGAAGAGATGGCAATCATTGATTCATTCACATCAATGCACTCATATTTATATGTTGCCTACAAAACTGCGTTTACTATTACGATGGAATAGCAGTACTTGTTCTTGTGTACAATATATTATTGCAGGCTCACAAGTTGTAGATAGAGAATTAATACATTCTCTACACATGCTATATCCAACGATGGAATTCATTCTGTACTATGGAGCATCAGAGCTAAACTATATTAGCCATTGTACTGGTGAAGAATGGCATACGTATCCTGGTACCGTAGGTCGTCCATTTCCAGGAGTCACTGTTGACATAAAAGATGATTATATTTATGTATCCACACGGTTTGGTATATGCGGACTTGATGGGATGGTAACAGTTGGTGACAAGGGCCATTGGTGTGGAGATTACATTATATTTGATGGTCGTAATGGGGATATTATTAACCGAGGTGGTTATAAGATTGCTGTATTAGATTTAGAATCGCAGTTACAAGTATTACAAACAGTAGAAGATGTTGCTGTTATTGGGGTACCTGATTCATTGCGTGGAGAAGAGGTTGTGGCCTTTATCGTACCTGCAGAGGGCGTTACAGTGTCTGAGGTAGAATCCGATGTGCGTAGAGCTATTCCTCATGAGGCGCAACCTAAATATTTACGATATATTGATGCCATACCATTAACAGATTGTTCAAAAATAGACAAAGAATTGCTAAAAGAATGGTATAATAAAGAGTAATATTTTTATCCTTTAGGAGTTATCATGCAAATTAATAAAGCAGCCCTAGAGATTTTTGATTTTACATCATCTTTAGCGGTCTATTCTGAACATGAATTAAAAATAGGTGAGCAAGACATACATGACTATATTGCAGGCCATGTAACGAAAGCTTTTAAAGATCCCGGTGCGAGAACAGGGACGTTACATGCACATAGCCCTATGGGAAAGCGAATCGGTGAATATAAATCTGGTGAAATCTCCTTTATCACGTTAGCTAAAGAGTTAGGGGAGAAAACCTTTGACTATATGAAGCAAGCCACAGTAGGCGTTGTCATTGATACTATTGTATGCGATGTGGTGACAGATACATCCTATATTTGTATGCTATTATGTCAGGCTCATGATGCCTTTACGCATCAATTGTTTAGTGAAGATGATGGCTCCTTATCGACAGAACTTGTACCACATAAGGCGGTATTGCCGATGCCGACACAAAAGTTGCGAGCTTTTGTTGCCATAAATACATTGGATTTATCTGTTCGTATTTTTGAACCAAAAGGTGAATATGACGGTGAAGTTTGTTATATCTTAGCAGATAAGGTGTTACAACTCGGTACAGATCAATCCTCTAGAGATACTGTTAAAAAGGTAAAAACCATTATAGATAAGGTGGCTCAAGCGCACGAATCCGATGGTGTAGCAGAGCTGACGATGGCAAAGTCTATGATTGCTAAAAATGCAGAAGTATCTGATACGGTTAATCCTATTCGCATTGTGGAAGAGGTATTTAAGTCTAACCCCATTCAACAAGAAGCTGCTAAAAAGGAGTTAGCTGAACAGGATATGATGCGGCCTTTACCGGTAAATCGTGAATTTGCTACGAAGGTAGGCGAACATCATAAGATTAAAACCGATACAGGCATAGAAATTTCATTCCCTGTAGAATATATGCAAAATCGGGAGTTTATCGAAATTAAAACTAATGATGATGGTACTTTACGCATTGAATTAAAGAATATAAATAAAATTGTTAATAAATAGGAGGCTCTTGTATGAGTAAGGAAAAGCATAAAAAAACAAATGCATTACGCATATTAGATACTCATCACATAGCATATACGATTGATGAATATGAATGGTCTGAAGAACGAGGTCAGGGTGTTCATGTAGCTGATGAACTAGGTCTTGATGAAAAAGAAGTATTTAAGACTTTAGTTGGCAAGGGTGATAAAACAGGATATGTAGTATTCTGTATTCCTGTAGCTGAAGAGCTAGATATGAAACAGGCTGCTCGTGTCAGTGGTAATAAATCAGTTGAATTAATTCATGTTAAGGACTTATTAGGTATAACTGGTTATTTACGAGGTGGTTGCTCGCCGGTAGGTATGAAAAAGCTATTTCCTACATATTTTGATGAAACGATGCAAGCTCAAGAGGCTGTATATGTTAGTGCTGGTTTACGAGGCATGCAGATGCATGTTAATCCACAAGATTTACAATCTGTAGTAAATGCTGAATTTGTACCGCTTACCATGAAGCATTAGGAGGTTGTATGGCGAAGAAATTTTATGCTGTAAAAGCAGGCCGTACGCCAGGTATTTATGAAACTTGGAGCGATTGTGAAAAACAGGTTAAAGGCTATGGTGGGGCTATTTATAAATCGTTTTTCACTAAGTCAGAAGCCCAGGCTTTTATAGGTGATGAAGGCATGAGTATTGGTGATTATCTAGCATCATCAAAAACGTCTAAAACAAACCATACAAAGAAATCTATAGCTCCTGATTTCTCAGAAATCAATCATTTAATTGCATATATTGATGGTAGTTATGATAAATATAATCAGTCTGTAGGTTCCGGTGGTATTATGTTTCTAAATGGAAATAAAGAAACATTTTCATTCGGTACCCGGGATGCAAAATATACAGAATTTTGGAATGTATCTGGTGAGTTATTGGCGGCCATACATGTTATGGAATATGCTTTAACTCATGGGATTTCTAAGTGTTCCTTATATTATGATTATATGGGGATAGAAATGTGGGCCACGAAGAAGTGGAAACGAAATAATGTATTAACCAATGAATATGCAGCATTTTGTGAACGTATATTTCCACATGTAAAAGTATACTTTCACAAGGTACATGCTCATACTGGTGATACATATAATGAAATGGCTGACCAACTCGCAAAGGCAGGGGCAGCGATAGGTAAATAATCTAAAAGGGGAAAACAATGCGCGTTTGTGTAACGGGGGGCGCCGGATTCATAGGGTCCCATCTGGTCGACCGACTCATAGCATTAGGTCATACAGTATTGGTAATCGATAATCTTACAACAGGAGTACGAGAATTTGTTAATCCAAAAGCAGTATTTATAGAAATGGATGTACGAGACGCTAACATAGAATCTATTTTTGCAGATTTTAAACCTCAAGTAGTATTTCATGAAGCGGCACAAACGATGGTACCTGCATCTATGGAAAATCCTAAGATGGATTGTGATGTGAATCTAATGGGATTAATTAATATGCTTGAAGCAGCTAGAAAGCATAATATTTCACATTTTCTAATGCCATCCTCTGCTGCAGTGTATGGTGATCTCGATACATTACCACTCACAGAAGACATGTCTGGTAAACCGACATCATTTTATGGCCTTACAAAATTGACAGCTGAAGGATATTTACGTATTTATGAACAAGCTTTTGGCTTAAAAACAGTATGCTTTAGATATGCTAATGTATATGGGCCACGTCAAGGGGATGGTGGAGAAGGCGGTGTAATCAGTATTTTCAACCGCCTCATTAATGAGGATAAGCCGCTTACCATTTTTGGGGATGGTGAGCAAACACGTGACTTTGTATATGTAGCTGATGTAGTTGAGGCTAATATTAAAGCTATGAATCATCCTGACTTAAC
This sequence comes from Veillonella atypica, assembly GCF_041431435.1. Taxonomy (NCBI): domain Bacteria; kingdom Bacillati; phylum Bacillota; class Negativicutes; order Veillonellales; family Veillonellaceae; genus Veillonella; species Veillonella atypica. The sequence continues at coordinate 513,358 of NZ_JAPVXV010000001.1, read as the reverse complement.
AGGAATTTATAATATTTCTACCAATACGAGTACATCTGTCAATGAATTGGTAGGCTATTTTACATCTATCAGTGGTAAAGAAATTGTAACTAATTATGAAGCAGAACGGGTTGGAGATATACGCCATTCTCGCTTATGTAATAAAAAAGCAAAAAAGGATTTTGGATTTGAAGCCACTGTTAGTTTAGATTGTGGATTGGGTGATACCTTCTCATATTTTAAGGGGAAATAAATATAGGATTATGAGTGAAACGTATTTTCTGATTATTATGACCGTATGGAATTTTATTGTCTTTTGTATATATGGATATGATAAGTTATCCGCTATAAAGGGGTATGAGCGGATTTCTGAATTTACATTGCTATTTTTAGCCTTTGCCTTTGGTGGTTTAGGCGCTTTATTGGGCATGGTAGTATGTCATCATAAAACAGCAAAATTGAAATTTAAGTTATTGATTCCCATCGCTATTCTTTGGTCCGTATTTGGTATCGGTTATGGCTATGGTTGGATTGGTGCATAAAGGAGATACTTGATGTTACAGTTAGATTCTGGATTTGAGCTAGATTATAACAATATCTATAATGAAAGCTGCATACAGGCAAGGGACATACAAAACTTTGAACGAGCCATTCAAAATGTATGGCGTCATACCAATATTTTGCGATCCACAGGTTATGAAGAAGGCCACCTATCTAAAGATGGTCAGCCAGAACCAATCTTGTTTTATCAGTTGCCATATATATCAGAAAACGGCATCAATACACCGGATATGATGGACCGTTTACATGACTTGGGTGACTATGCTCGCAAAAGTATTGATACTGTTGTTTCTATTGGCATCGGTGGATCTTATCTAGGTAGTAAGGTACTCTTTGATGTGCAATGTGGTTCATTTTGGAATAACTATACTGATGAAGAACGCAACAGCTATCCGAGGTTTTATTTTGCTGGTTTTAATGTAGATGGTCCATACTTAGAAGGGCTAATCAAAACCTTAGTATCTCAGGCCGGTGAAAAGGGTAGTGACTATAAAGTTATGCTTGTAGTTACATCAAAGTCTGGTTCCACTATTGAACCGATGGCTAATTTTATGATTCTTCAAAAAGCACTAGAGGATCATCATATTAATTATGAAGTTACCGTCGTTACAGAAACAAATGATGAGGCACATCCTACTATTCTTCATGATATGGCTATCAAGCATCAATGGAGAACATTCTCCGTTCCCTATGGTGTAGGAGGCCGATTCTCCGTTTTTACTGAGGTAGGATTCGTTACAGCTGCTCTTGTGGGATTTGATATTGAAGGATTTTTAGCCGGTGCTGCATCGATGGATATGGCTTGCCAAGAAGAGGATGTTTATAAAAATCCTGCACTATTTAGTGCATTATTAAAATATATTGCATCTGAGCGATATGGACGTATTATAGAAGTATTCATGCCTTATGGTGAGTCTCTACATTCACTATCCGATTGGTATGTACAGCTCTTATCCGAATCATTAGGTAAAATGAGTAATACCTGTCTTCCTTATGGACGTACACCTGTTCCTGCAGTAGGCACGATGGATATGCATGCGCAAGTACAAGAGCATCAAGAAGGGCGTCTTAACAAGGTGGTTCAATTTATTAAGGTACGAGATTGGAATACATCATTGGTTGTTCCAAATTTATATAGTGAGTACGACAAACTTGATGCAATTGGTGATATTCCTATTAGCGATATTTTAAATAGCGCACTTGACGCGAATCGTGAGGCCCTATCTATAGATAATCGTTTTAATATGACCATATCGGTACCAACATTAAATGCATTTCATTTAGGGGAAATTATGTTCATGCATTGTTGGGCTGTGTATTTTGAATCAATTTTAGCTGGTGTTGATGCCTTTGATCAACCTGGTGTTGAAGTTTATAAACGCTTGATTGGTCCAAAACTTCAAGCTATGAAAAAACAATAATTGCTATTATACATTGTATGATTTGTCAAGGACACTAATAGTCACGGGGGTGACTATTAGTGTCCTTCTTTTATGTATATTTGTGTTGCATACTGATACTAGATAGATATTTTAATTCTACTATGTGAAAGGAGTCCTAATGAATGAACATACAGGAACGTTTACGAGAAAAATTGTATCCTTATGTGACTCAATGTAAACGATACAAGAAGAGTCTAGGTGTATTGTTTGTATTAGGTGGAATAGCAATTGGTTGGGGCATATTTTATACACCCGAGGCTGATTATGTCCAGATGGAGACTGATTCAACGACAATGTCGAAATCAGAAGATAAATCTCATGAAATAACATTGTTATACAGTACGAGTAATAACTTGCGAGCTCTTCCTTGGTGTGAGGTATTAGGCGAATCATTAGACAAAAGTAATGTATCTTCAATACATATGATGGATGAAGAACATAGCGGTGGAGGTCAGCAGAACCTAAATAATAAAGATGATTCATCAAAGGTAAAACCAGGTAAACGGAGACATAGTCAGAAGAAAGTAGACCAAGATAGCAGTTCTAGTGCAGAACCAGTTACAACAAAACATAATAAGCAGAAAACAATTCATGTTAATGGCGTAATACATGGCCCTCAATGGGCTGTAATTTTAAGCAGTGGCACAGAATCTACTGTTGTTATGGAAGGTGATTCTTGGCATGGTGTAAAGGTAATTAATGTAGATGAAAATGGTGTAACCCTTGATGAAGGAGGCAATGTACGATGTGTATCTATTGGCGAATCATGATTATAGTTTTACTCTTAGGTGTAATAGAAAATCCTTGTGTATGGGCAAAAGAATCGATACATGTACAACAATCTGAGTCAGGTCAAAATACATATAGTATGACGGTTAGCAAGGCGCCTTTGTCCGATGTGGTAGAGGCCATCAGTCGTAGTTATAAAATGGATATACTTGGTATTAACACATTGAACGGAACTGTGACAGGAACGATACACGGTAAGTCACCATTAGACATGCTACATCATTTAGGGGATATGTATCATTTTGATATACAGGATGATCAAGGCGTGGTAACCGTTACAGGGCATTCTGGTGCTAAGGAACATCGTCATGTAGTGGTAGTAGAACCAAAGATGGCATCATCGACATCGCTAGAATCTGTCATAAAAACAGTAGTACCTAATGGAAAGTTCGCTGTGCATAAGGAAACGAATCAGATTGTATTAAATGTAACAGGAGACGAGGAAAAAGGAGTAAACTCTATCATTCAATCTGTAGATAGAGATATGAAACAAGTGCGCTTGGAAGCTACTATTATGGCTATGGAGCATTCCTATACGAAGGAGACGGGATTTAGATGGTCCTGGTTGAGTTTAACCGGACATGGTAATGACAAGACAAATTCTTATGGTGCTATTTCTTTTGGAAAAGCTCCAGATGGGGAGGCTTATAAATTTTTTGTTAAACCTGAGCTTAGCCTTTTAGAAACATCGGGAAAGGCAGTTGTTATTGCAACCCCTTCCATTATGGCCTTAAATGGTGAAGCCGCACATATTTTGATAGGTGAACGAATTCCTGTAATCGAAGAGTCAATTTCTAATGGTGAAAGAAAAAGATCCATTCATTACGAAGAGGTGGGTATTAAACTTGACTATACACCGGTAGTGACGAAAAATGGTATCATTGATACGTCTATACGAGCTGAGGTGAGTTCACCCATTATGGTATCTGAGATAAAATCTTATAAAATAACTACTCGACAAGCACAGACTAGAGTGCGTCTACAACCGGGAGAAGTATTGGTCATAGGTGGCTTAATGGATAATCGGGATCAAAAGCAGATTGAGAAAATCCCAATACTCGGTGATATCCCTTTATTAGGTAAATTATTTAGACATAGCCGGAAGACAAAGGATAGCGTGGAAATGGTCATTTTGGTGAAAGCGACTGTGGTATAATAATAGTTACGAAATGATAAAGGAGGTATTGAATGGAACGCATTCGAATGATCGACCTAGGAAAATCATTTGGGGTGCGCCAAGTGTTTTCCAATGTGTCCTTTGAAATAAAAGAAGGCGATAGAATTGCCTTGGTTGGCCCTAATGGGGCTGGTAAATCAACACTGCTGAAATGTATCCTCGGTATTGAGGAATTAGATGAAGGCCAAGTTGTAATGTCTCCTGTGGCAAGCATTGGCTACTTGCAACAAGATGTTAACTTAGGTGATGCTAGTTTAGCTGAAGAAATAGAAACAGCTTGGGAAGATGTTCATGCATTAGAAAATAAATTACAAGAGTTAACCACATATTTAGAGACTCATGAGGCTAGTGAAAGTGACTTACAACGCTTAGACTATTTACAAAATCGATTGGAATGGTTAGGTGGCTATGACTATGAACAAAAAACAAAACGCATAGTCTATGGTCTTGGTTTTACCGATGAAGATCTATATAAACCGGCTAATGCATTTTCTGGGGGTCAAAAAACGCGTATTAATTTGGCAAAGGCCTTAGTACGGAGTCCAGATTTTTTATTCCTCGACGAACCGACAAACCATTTGGATATGGAAATGTTGGAGTGGTTAGAAGGTTATCTATCATCCTATCGAGGTGGCATTCTGATCGTCAGCCATGACCGGTATTTCATGGATCGCATCGTTACTGGTGTGGTAGAACTAGATCATCACAAGGCTACAACATATCGCGGTAATTATAGTCGCTATGTGGCACAACGAGAAGAACGTTTAAAAGCAGATACGATTGCTTATGAAAAGCAGCAAGAATATATTAAGAAAACAGAAGAGTATATTGATAAGTATCGCGCTGGTATTAAGTCTAAGATGGCGAGGGGACGCCAATCTCAACTAAATCGATTAGAACGACTAGAGGCTCCTGAAACTTCACATTCGTTAGATTTTAAATTTCCACCGGCTGCTATGAGTGCTGATAAGGTACTTGTATTAGATCATGTGTCTATTGGCTACAAAACGGATGATCCAATCATTGATGATGTATCTGTAGTTGTAAGGCGCGGCGAATCTGTTGCCTTGATCGGTCCTAATGGGGCTGGTAAATCTACCATGGTGAAAGCTATTGTAGGGGAGTTATTCCCTACAGAAGGTCATATCGATATTGGCAACCGTGTACAAGTGGGCTATTTTTCACAAGAACATGAAGAATTACACGATCGGTGGCAAGTGGTAGATGAGATTATCAATAATTATAATTTCACCGAAGAAAAAGCTCGCAATGTTTTAGGATCATTCCTATTTAAAGGGGATGATGTATTTAAACTAGTAGGTGATTTATCCGGTGGTGAACGAGCGCGTTTAGCTCTGTTAAAATTATTCTTACAAGGTGATAATTTCCTCATTCTTGATGAACCTACCAACCATTTAGACGTACCTACCCGTGAAATTGTCGAACGTGCGTTGCAGCAATTCGGTGGTACGTGTTTTATTATTTCCCATGACCGGTATTTCTTAGATCAAGTATCTACAAGAACATTGGTATTAGAGAATAAAGGTCTTACTGAATACTTGGGTAATTATTCTTACTATAAAGAGAAATTAAAAGAGCAACAGGATATAGCTGCTCTTACAGAAGTAGTAGAAGAAGTAGCTAAGGAAGATGTGAAATCTGAAGCTAAAACCATTTCTCCATCTCCATCTGATGATCCTAAGAAAAAAACAAATACATACATGGTTGAAAAGCAATTAGCTGAAGTGGAAGAAGAAATTGCTAGATTAGAGGCGACCATGAAAATGTATGAAGTACAATTAGCAAATCCTGTAGTCCAACAAGATTTGGCGGAAATGGAAAACATATCTAAGCAGCTTTCAGATACGGAAAGCAACTTACAAAAGTTGTATGAGAAATGGGAATATTTTTCAGAATTATTAGCATAATAAATAAAAATTATAAGGTGTATATCTGAATTCTATAGAAGATATACATGATTTAATTGACAAACATAAAAAATATTTCATAATATAGAAGTATATATAATTTATACTATTATAATTGCTGTTATTGTGATTAAAGGAAGGGTGTAACATGAATAAATCCATGTTAAAAAAAGCAGCCATTTTTGGCCTTGCTGGTGTAATGGCGGTTGCTGCTGGTTGTGGTAGCAATAAAGATGCAGGTAATGCAAATAATAATGAAGCGAAAATCGCATTGTTAACAACAACTACAGGCGGTGCTGCTGCGTATGGCGAATCTATCAAAGCTGGTGCAGAATTGGCTGTTAGCGAAATCAATGCAGACGCTAACAATGTAAAAATTAATTTGCTCGTTGAAGATACTAAAGGTGATAAAAACGAAGCAATTAATGCTATGAACAAAGTTATTTCTAAAGATAAAGTGGTAGGCGTTATCGGTCCTATGTTATCTGGTGAAATGATGGCTGCTGGCCCTGTAGCAAATAAGAGCAAAGTTGTAGCTCTTGGTACATCTACAACAGCTGAAGGTATTACGGATATTGGCGATTACATTTTCCGTAATGCTGTACCAGAATCCTTGGCAGTAGATACTGCAATTAAAGAAGCACATAAAACTTTGAACTTTAAAACTGCAGCTATTATGTACTCCAACAACAATGACCAAATGGTATCTGTAAATAATACAGCTCGTAAAGCATTGGAAGCTGAAGGTGTACAAATCGTTGATACTGAAACATTCGCAGATAAAGATACAGACTTCTCTGCACAATTAACTAAGATTCAACAAGCTAATCCTGATGTAATCGTTGTTGCTTCTCTATACCAAGAAGGCGCATTGATTATGAAAAAAATGCGTGAAATGGGTATGAAACAACCTGTAGTTGGTTCCAATGGCTTCAACAGTCCTGAATTTATTAAAATCGCAGGTGCTGCAGCTGATGGCGTTATCGTAGGTACACCTTGGTTCCCTAACAAAGATGACCAAAAGGTAAAAGACTTCCGTAAAGCTTATAAAGATAAATACGGTAAAGAACCAGATCAATTCGCAGCGCAAGCTTATGATGCAGTTTACTTGTATGAAGCAGCATTGAAAAAATCTGGCTCCACTACAGATCGTGAAAAATTCCGCGAAGCATTGAAAAATATTGCCGACTTCGTTGGTGTAACAGGTCAATTTAAATTTAATGATCACCGCGACCCTTCCATGGAAGTTCAAGTATTGCAAATTAGAAACGGTCAATTTGACGCATTAAAAAAATAAAAGTTGAGGTAGTATAGTGTTTTTACAACAATTAGTTAACGGGTTAACCCTCGGTAGCTTATATGCTGTACTCGCTATTGGCTTAACACTTGTGTTTGGCGTTTTAAATATCATCAACATGGCACACGGAGGCATCTTTATGATAGGTGCCTTCGTTGGTCTTTTTATGGTAACTGTTTTTAACGTAAACATATTTGTAGCCCTTATCGTAGCGATGGCTGTAGGTGCCGTACTAGGTTACTTATTAGAATTTGTGGCGTTACGCCCACTACGTAAGAAAAAGGTGTCTCACTTAGCACCACTTATCAGCACCATTGGTGTTTCCATCTTCCTTGAAAGTTTGGCATTATTATTATGGGGTCCTCAAACGAGATCCTTCCCACCAGATTATATTGGTGGCCTTATCGACTTTGGGGTATTTAAAATCTCCATGGTGCAAATTATCGGTTTAGGTGTTTCTGTTCTCTTAATGATTATTTTGAATGTGGTTATTAAAAAGACTAAGATTGGTAAAGCCATTCGTGCCGTATCCATGAGCACGGAAACAGCAGCTCTTTTAGGCATCAACCCAACGATGATTATTTCTGTTACCGTTATGATTGCTTCCGCTTTAGGTGCCGCTGCCGGTGTACTTGTTGGCCTTTCCTTCAATGCTATTGAGCCTACTATGGGTGTTATTATTGGATTTAAAGGCCTTGCCGTACTTATCCTAGGTGGTCTTGGTAATATTACAGGCGCCATGGTAGGTGGCTTTATCTTGGGCATTGCGGAAATCTTCTCCGTTGCTTATGGTGCATCTACATTCCGTGATGCAGTAGCCTTCGGTTTAATCATTGTCTTATTATTCTGGAGACCACAAGGTTTATTTGGTTCTAAAGATAAGGGGGGCAGACCATAATGGATATTTTTAACCCTTATTATCTACAAATTGTGATGTTTTTCATCATCAATGCCATCCTAGGTATCTCTATTTATTTCACCCTTGCTAGTGGACAGTTATCCCTTGGGGCAGCTGGTTTCATGAGTGTTGGTGCATATGTGGGTGCATTGCTTTCTTTGAAAGCTGATTTACCTATCGTAGTTGGTATTTTAGTAGGTGGCTTTGTAGCCGCTTTAGTTGCCGTTATCATCGGTTTGCCAACAACTCGATTGAAAGGTCTATATCTCGCCATCGCCACACTTGGTTTTGGTGAAGTAGTACGTGTTATCTTCTTGAACTTAGATGTGACAAATGGTGCTCTTGGTCTATCCGGCATTCCATCTATTCCTCAAGAATTGACAAATTTTGCTTACGAAATTGATATTGATGGTCTTATGGGAATCGATGCTGTTGCATGGGGCAACATTATGGCTATCATTATTTTACTAATCGTTTTGATTTTTATTATTGCTTTCTGTGTACGTATCAACAATAGCCGTGTCGGTCGTGCCTTTGCCGCTATTAAGGCCGATGATCATGCTGCTGAGTTGATGGGAATTAATGTAGTGTACTATAAAATGATGGCTTTCATCATCGGTGCATTTATCGCCGGTATCGGTGGTGGTTTGTATGCTCATATTACAAACTTTATCAACCCTACAGACTTCAGTTATCATAAAGTAGTACAAATCTTATTGTTCCCTGTATTTGGCGGTTCTAATGTAGTGTGGGGCTCCGTACTCGGTTCTTTCATTCTTACATTGTTGCCAGAAGTATTGCGTTTCTTATCCGACTATCGCGATATCATTTATGGTGCATTGTTAGTCATTTTGATGGCTGTTCGTCCAGATGGTATCTTAACCGAATCTATGGTAGATAAGATTAGCCGTAAATTAGGCTTTAAAAAAGCTCCATACATTCCTGAAACACAAGTATTAACAGAACGTTTTGAAGCGTATAAACGTAAACAACAAGATAAACAAGGATAGGAGGGGAACTGAATGCTATTAGAATTAAATGACGTAAGTAAAAGCTTTGGTGGCGTTGCAGCTCTCACAGGCATATCCTTTGGTGTTAAGCAAGGTGAAGTGTTTGGTGTTATCGGGCCAAATGGTGCTGGTAAGACTACACTCTTTAACTTGATTACAGGTGTATTCCCTGTAAGTTCTGGCGAAATTGTATTTGATGGTATGTCTGTTGTAGGCATTAAACCGCATAGAACGGTAGAAATGGGCATTGCTCGTACATTCCAAAATATTCGACTTTTTGGCAATATGACAGCTTTGGAAACAGTATTAACTGGTATGCATTGCCGAACTGGTTCTGGTTTCGTTGCTAGTTTCTTAAGAACAAAACGCCAACGTATTGAAGAAGAACGTTGTCGTGGCATTGCCTATGAATTTTTAAAACTTGTAGGTCTTGAAGAAGATGCTGAAGAAGTTGCTACATCATTACCATATGGCAAACAACGTCGTCTCGAAATCGCGCGTGCTTTAGCTACACATCCTCAATTGATTTTACTTGATGAACCAGCAGCGGGTATGAATGACAGTGAAACGGAAGCGTTACGCCAATTGATTGGTAAAATTCGCGACTTAGGTATTACTGTTGTCGTAATTGAACATGCCATGGAATTGATGATGAATATCTGTGACCGTTTGGTGGTATTCAATTTTGGTAAAAAGATTGCTGAAGGTACACCTCAAGAAATTCAAAATAATGAGGCTGTTATCGAAGCATACTTAGGTAAAGAGGAGGCGTAATATGTTAAAGCTAGAAAACATCGTGGCTGGTTATGGACATATTACAGCCTTAAAAGACATTAGCTTAGAAGTACCACAAGGGTCTATCGTATCCTTGATCGGTGCCAACGGCGCTGGTAAGTCGACAACAATGAAGACTATTATGGGCCTTGTAAAGCCTACATCAGGGAAGGTGCTATTTGAGGGTCAAGACATTACTGGACATAAAACTCATCAAATTGTACATAATGGTATTTCCTTAGTACCTGAAGGTCGTCAAATTCTTCAAGATATGAGCGTCTACGAGAATCTTGAAATGGGCGCTTATATACGCAATGATAATGAGATTGAAGCGGATATTAAAAAGGTATTTAAACGCTTTCCAATTCTCGATGAACGGAGCTATCAACTAGGTGGTACATTATCTGGTGGCCAACAACAAATGCTTGCCATTGGTCGTGCTCTTATGGCCCGTCCTAAGTTATTGCTACTAGACGAACCATCTATGGGGCTTGCACCATTAGTAGTAAACGAAATCTTTGAAACTATTAAAGAAATTAGTGCAGAAGGCACCACCGTTCTCTTGGTAGAACAAAACGTCCGTCAAGCATTGAAAATCGCTGATTATGCGTATGTATTGGAAACAGGCAAAATGGTATTGTCTGGTCCAGCTGATGAAGTACGACATGATCCTCGTGTCATGGAAGCTTATTTGGGCGGTCGTGTCGAATAAAATTAAATACAATTTATTTGGATGTATATATCTATTATTAAACGGATATATACATCCATTTTTTTTGCAAACTCCTAAATATAGAAATTTTTTATTAGTAATAGAAATATATAGAACAAAATAACACTTCGATATGTGAAGAAAAATACACATATACGGGTAAGCATTAAACATAGATAATTTCAGTATTCTTGATGCTTCATGAAAACCATATAAAGAAGCTTCATCTTGCTTATATAGTAGTTACCTAGAAACGATGATAAAATATGTGTACGATAATTAATAAAATATTAAATTTATTTAAATAGCTGTGTTATGATGTGTTTTTTTTGAAATGAATACTATGAGGTGTATGTATGAATCGGAAATGGATTGCTTTATCTCTTGTAATAGGTACGATAGCAACTACAGGTTTTGCAAAAGATATTTCTCCTGTAACAGTTACAACATCCAATATGGATACGTCTGCATCTACGATTGGCTCCGATCAACAGTATCGTCTACGACAAGGGGATGAACTTATGATTGATGTAGTGCAACAAGCAGATTTAGGGGCCAATAAAACTTTTACCATTCGACCAGATGGATACGTATCCATCCCTATGGTGGGGAATATTAAGGCGGATGGCATGACTGTAGAAGAATTTACCCGAAATGTATCTAATGCATTATCCACATACATTATCAATCCTGATGTGTCGGTTAATGTTACAAAGTTAGGTGGCGTTCGCGTTTATGTATTTGGTGAAATTAATAAACCAGGTGCTTATACATTAACGAAATCGAGTACAGTTATTGATGCTATTGGTGCAGCTGGTAGTTTTAACTGGGATACGGCTAAGAAGAAGATATTCTTAATTCATCAAAATGATCCAACAAAACCTATTGAAATTAATTTAAATAATATATTGAAAACTGGTGATATGTCACAAAATTACGTTATGCGTGAAGGCGATATCTTGTACTTAACTAAGAATAGTAAGATTAGTTTCTCCAGAGATATTGCGCCTATTTTGACAGGTGCTTATATGGTATCTCGCATAGGTAAAGATTAATTAGTAAAACAGTATCATATGTAAGTCATATAAGGGGGGCTTTCATTGCGTTCATATTTATTACCCGGCCTATTACTTATTGTAGATGTTATTACTATCATTGGCGTGGCGTTAATTAGTTTGCTCATACGATTTGATGGCTATATAACACCACATTATATGCAGCAGATGGTTGATGCATTACCTATAATGGTTATTTCCTATATCGTTATGCTTTTATCAATGCATCTATATACGCGCATATGGCGTTATGCAGGCATGCGCGAAATGGTTGCTGTATTGATTGCGACCACCTTAGGAGCAGGACTATTCTATACGGGGATGTATGTATTTGACAAATCCTTACCTAGGTCCATCTATTTGATTAGTTGGATCCTTAGTACTGGTGTTATCGGAATTGGTAGAATGGTACTCCATTATATTGCCATGCGTTATGGTGGAAAACAAAGTACTGATGCTGATATGGTAAATACCTTAATTATTGGCGCAGGTGATGCGGGTGCTACAATTGCTCGTGAAATTGAACGGTATCATAAACGGTCTCGTAAGGTAATTGGGTTTATCGATGATGATGAGGCTAAATTTAATCGTCTAATGGGCGGCGTTCGTATACTCGGTAATCGTCATGATATTCCATCTATTGTAAAAGAAAATAAGGTGAAAGAAATTATTATCGCCATGCCTTCTGTTACACGTAATGAAATCAGAAACATCATGGAAATCTGTTCACCTCTTAAATGTAAAGTTAATACATTACCTGGTATGTACCAATTGTTAGATGACGAAGTGCTTGTTTCTCATTTACATCCAGTATCTATAGAAGATTTATTAGAGCGCGATGAGGTTCGTCTCGATATGGATATTGTAGAACATTATATTCGAGATAAGGTTGTCCTTGTAACGGGTGCGGGCGGTTCTATAGGCTCTGAAATTTGTCGTCAAATTATGCGCGTTGGTCCGAAGATGCTTTTGTTGTTAGGACACGGTGAAAATAGTATATATCTTATCAACCAGGAATTGAAAAATATATATAAAGATGGCCCAATTATACCAATCATTGCAGATATTAGAGATAAGCAACAATTAGATCAAATCTTTACTCAATATAATCCTCAAGTTGTATTCCATGCAGCAGCTCATAAACATGTGCCTCTTATGGAAATTCAACCAATGGCTGCCGTTTTAAATAATATTTATGGCACAAGAAATGTAGCCGACGTCGCAGGTCGCCATGGTGTAGAACGGTTTGTCATGATTTCTACAGACAAAGCCGTAAATCCGACTAGTGTTATGGGGGCCACAAAGCGCGTCGCAGAGAAGGTTATCATATCTATGAATGATACATATGATACGAAATATATTACGGTTCGTTTCGGTAATGTCCTCGGTAGTCGCGGTTCCGTCATTCCTTTATTTAAAAAACAAATTGAAGCTGGTGGCCCTGTAACCGTTACAGACCCTGAAATGACACGCTATTTTATGACCATACCAGAAGCGAGTCAGCTCGTGTTACAAGCGGGGGCCATGGGTAAAGGCGGAGAGGTATTTTTACTTGATATGGGCGAACCTGTAAAAATTATTGATTTAGCAAGAAATATGATTCGCTTATCAGGATTGGAACCTGATAAAGATATTCATATCAAAATTACAGGCCTTAGACCAGGTGAAAAGAAATACGAAGAGTTGCTTACATCTGAAGAAGGTACTAATCGAACAAATCATACAAAGATTTTTGAAGCCGCATTAGAGACCGTTGACCGGGATTGGTTGATGAAAAAAATCGGTACCTTTGATTCTTGTGAAACCGATATGGATGTAATTGGCGTATTACAGGATATTATTCCAACATATACACCTAACCATAATATTTAAGCGGAAAGAGAGACCGCGGTGTTGTATGCCTACTTGAAAGGGGTATTGGGATGGAACAAATTATAGATATTAAAGATATAGCTAAGATTCTTGTTAGAAAACGGCGAACAATTATAAATGTGACTGGCATTTGTATTCTTCTTGGTGGTGCGTACCTAATCGTAACACCATCTACTTATCAGTCTACAGCTATGTTGCGTATTAAACAGACGCAAGGCTTAGGTAATTCAGTACTATCTAGTGACCCAAGCTACTCTGATACGATGGCTCGTCAATTGATGAACACCGATGCAGAGATTTTAAAAAGTCGTAATGTTGTGGAACCCGTTATCAATGAAATTGACAAAGATAGTGGTAAGCTACCAACCTACGAAGAATTTGTTAAAAATCGCATTGAAACAAAACCTTATAAAGAAACACAGTTATTACAAGTCAGCGTGACTGGTAAGTCCCCAGAAGAGGCACAAGAAGCGAATCAGTTATTAATTGATACTTTTTTGAAACGTTTAGCTGAGTTATCACAAGTTGAACAAAAAGCGACTCGTGAGTTTTTACAAAAAAGAGTGGTAACAGCGAAGGAGGAATTGTCTGAAGCAGAGAAAAAGCTCCAACAATTTCAAGTAGATAATAAAATTTATTCTACCAATGATCAAATGAAGGGGCTTACAGATAAGATTACGTTAATCGATCGTGAAAAGGCACAAAATAAGCTCGATTTAGAAACGGCGCAAGCTGCATTAGGTAGCATTAATGCGGATTTAGGTTCGGCAGGTGCTAGTATTGCAGATAGCTCAACGGTACAAGCTTATAAATCACAACTAGCAGATTTAGAGGCTCGTAAGGCAAGTTACGTAGGTAAATATACTGATTCACATCCTGCAATGAAGGAAGTAAATGATCAGATTGCTAAAGCACAAGCCGGTTTACAACAGGAAATCGATGCTATTGTTTCACAGCAAGCTCCATCAAGTAACTCCGCTCAACAAGGTTTGTTAACAGATAAATTTAAAAATGAAGCTGCTTTAGCAGTAGCTCAAAGTAAAGCGGCTACGTTAGCTGATTTAGATAAAGATAACGAAGATGAGATGAAAGCACTCCCTGAAAAGGAACGGGGGTATATTCAAGCTAAGCGTGATGTAGATGTAGCCCAAGATATTTATGAAATGCTTTCTAAACGTCTGGAAGAAGCTAAGGTGGCAGAGGTTATGGTACCGAATGAGGTACAAATTGTCGATGCTCCTACATTACCAGAAAAAGCGATTGCTCCTCGTCGTGTACTTGTTATGGTTGCCAGTGCTATTATCGGTTTAATTTTAGGCTGTTTGTATACATTAGTTAACTTCTTGCGAAATCGTAGAATACAGACTGCAAAAGATGTTGAAGATATGTTACAGGTGCCAATGTTAGGTGTCATTCCTAATCATAGAAAATCGGTAACAGAAGAACCTAAGAATAAGGTGTTGCGTTGGTTGTACAAGGTGAGAGGTTAAGATGGATACGATACGATTAATTTCAAATGAATATGGTGATACTCCTCTTGTGGAATCTTATCGAACATTGCGTAGCAATTTACAGTATCGCTGTAATGCAGAAAATAGAAAAATGTTGTGTGTTACATCTGCTACAACAGGTGAAGGTGTATCGGAGGTGGCCGCTAATTTAGCGATTTCTTTATCCAAGAATAATGACAAGGTGCTGTTAATTGATGGTAATTTACGCAATCCAGTGCAACATGTTGTATTTGATGTAAAAAATCAAGGATTAACAAATCATATCATTATGGATGAAGATTTGACGATTCATCGTCATGTGATGCCTCATCTAGATCTTATTACAAGTGGTATTGCAGTGGAATCTCCGTCAGAGGTGGTTGATTCCCATCGATTATCTACGGTGTTTGGATACATTCGTGATGAATATGATGTCATCATAGTGGATACACCATCGGTGTTAAGTGTTACGGATGCCTTGGTAATAGCTGAGAAAGCTGATGGGGTTCTCTTGGTTGTAAAAGGTGATTATGTTCAACCTGATGATATGGCATTAGCTAAACAACGATTAGAGCAAATTGGAGTACCTATTATCGGATCAGTGTTTATTGATATGGAATAAATGGAAAGTATAGGTGAAAGCTATGAAAATTAATTTCTCTCCTCCAGATATTACAGAATTAGAAATCAATGAGGTGGTAGAAGCGTTAAAAAGTGGTTGGATTACAACTGGACCACGTACTAAGGAATTAGAACGACGTATTGCAACGTATTTAGGGACGCCAAAGGCAGTGTGCTTAAATTCAGCAACTGCAGCCTTAGAACTGATTCTTCGCGTATTGGGTATTGGGCCAGGTGATGAAGTTATAACTAGTGCTTACTCCTATACGGCTAGTGCAAGTCCTGTAGTTCATGTAGGGGCAAAACTAGTATTAATCGATACAGCACCTGATTCTTATGAAATGGACTATGATAAGGTGGCTGCTGCCATAACCGATAAGACAAAGGCCATTATTCCTGTCGATATCGGTGGTGTACCTTGTGATTATGACCGTTTATTTACAATTGTAAATGATGCAAAATCTTTATTTATACCAAGTAATGATATACAACGTGCTTTAGGTAGAATTCCAATTGTCGCAGACTGTGCACATTCTTTTGGGGCAACCTATAAAGGGATGCATACAGGCAATGTAGCTGACTTTAGTAGTTTTTCCTTTCATGCGGTAAAAAACTTTACCACTGCTGAAGGTGGGTGTGCTACGTGGAATCATATAGAGGGCATTGATGATGAAGCTCTCTATAAGGAATTTCAACTATTATCTTTACATGGTCAGGATAAGGATGCATTGGCCAAAACTAAGATGGGGGCCTGGGAATATGATATTAAAGGTACCTATTATAAGTGCAATATGACGGATATTATGGCTGCTATTGGATTGGCCCAATTAGAACGATATCCTGGCCTATTAGAACGGCGTCGTGAAATTATTAATCGATATAATGACGCGTTTAAAGATTGTCCTGTATCTGTAGTACCTCATTATACGGATGAGCATATGAGTAGTGGTCATTTATATTTAGTGCGTATCAATGATGCAACCATAGAACAACGTAATGAATTAATTGAACGAATGGCAGAAAAAGGTGTTGCTACAAATGTGCATTATAAACCAATTCCAATGCATACGGCTTATAAAAAATTGGGATTTTCTATCGATGATTATCCGAATGCATATGATCAGTTCAAAAATGAAATTACACTGCCCCTTCATACTAATTTGACAGATGAAGAGGTAAGCTATGTGATTCATACATTTAAAGAATGTTTAGGTGCATTATGATTTGGAAATCATGGCAGGAGTTGCCCGATGATATGCGATGTGAAGCCATTCGTCCTTATTACGACATCTTAGCATCCAAACGTCGTGATTTAATGCTTAAGTCTGTATTTGATCGCTTAATGGCAGCCATTCTATTAGTAGTATTAAGTCCCATATTTCTATTATTAGCGGTATGGATAAAACTAGATAGTGAAGGCCCTGTATTTTTTAGACAAGAACGGGTCACGCAGTATGGTAAATCTTTTAGAATTTACAAGTTTAGAACTATGGTACAAAATGCTGAACAGCTTGGTGCACAAGTTACGTCTAAAGATGATATGCGTGTTACATCTGTAGGACAGGCTTTGCGAAAATGTCGACTCGATGAATTGCCTCAGTTGATAAATATATTGGAAGGCACCATGAGTTTTGTCGGTACGCGCCCAGAGGTCCCAAGGTATGTAGCAGCTTATACAGATGAAATGAAAGCGACATTGTTACTGCCTGCAGGTGTAACGAGTGTAGCTAGTATTCGGTATAAGGATGAAGATATCTTGTTAGATGCGGCAGATGATGTTGATGATTGCTATATTCATAATGTATTGCCTGCAAAGATGGAATGGAATTTACGGAGTCTTAAAGAATTCTCGTTCATTGGAGAATTAAAAGTTATGGTGGAAACGGTATTGGCCGTTATACGTTAGAAAGGTAGTATGGCAGAAACAACAGCTCATGATATACAAGCTAAAGAATTGAATATGCTTTTAGTATTTAAAGAATTTTGTGATGCTCATAATCTACGATTCTATTTATGTGGTGGCGGTCTTATAGGAGCTATTCGACATAAAGGGTTTATCCCTTGGGATGATGATTTAGATATTTTTATGCCTCGTCCTGATTATGAAAGATTGGCTGAACTTTGGCCTATACACGGTGATAAACGATATACCTATTGTAGAACAACGAGAGATAAGATCTATCATGATGCGGGTGCATCAATTCGCGATGAAGAAACGACTTTCATCAATCGCCATAGTGTGAATGAAGATATTTGTCATGGATTAGCCCTTGAAATTATGCCCATCGATGGCTGTCCCAAGGGTACTGTCAAACGATTCTTTCAATTAATGTGGGCCATGACCTTTGCCTTGTTTAATGCACAACGGTTGCCTGATAACAAGGGGAAGGTATATCGCATGTTGGCAGGGTGCATTTATAAGGTGATTTCTAAACCTTCGTGGCGTTATCACATATGGCGCTTTGCAGAAAAACAAATGAGCCAATATGATTTTGACACATCCCATGAAGTAACGGAACTAATCGGTAGTTTGAAAGGTATGAAGCTACGCCATCCACGCCAAGATTTTGATCACGTTGTATATAAGGAATTTGAAGGTCATCAAATTCCCGTTATGGCTGGTTATGAACGATACTTACGTTTGATTTGGGGCGACTATATGCAATTGCCTCCAGTGGAACAGCGTGTAGCAAAGCATGATGCCGTATATATCGATATGGATCGTAGTTATACCAATTACAAGGGCATTCATTATTTAGTAAATACACATCGTTAATAGTTAAGGGAGGTTCTATGAAAAGAATAGCAGTTATCTTTGCTGGTGGCGTAGGATCCCGTATGAAAAATGATAAAATGCCAAAGCAATTCCTTGAATGGAATGGTAAGCCTATACTGATACAAACACTATCCATTTTTGAAGAAGAACCCTTCATTGATGGCATTGTATTAGTGTGTAAGTCAGACTGGATGGATTATGCAAGGGCTCTGATAGCAAAAGAAGGCCTTCAAAAAATTGTATCCATTGTTCCTGGTGGCGAGACTGCACTGGACTCTCAATATAACGGTTTGCTTGAAGTGAAACGATTATATGGTGTTGATGATATAACAGTACTAATTCATGATGGTGTACGACCTTTAGTTGATCGTTCTACCATTGTTAGAAATATACGATCTGTTGAAACAAAGGGGAGTGCCATTACGGTAACTCCTGCTATTGAAACAGTTATGGTTACTGATGATGGAGAAATCAAAACGATTTTAAATCGTCAACAATGTTTGATGGCAAAAGCGCCTCAAAGTTTTAGGCTCGTTGATATTCTTTCAGTTCATGATACATCAATAGCTGAAGGAATTCATGATTTTATCGATTCTGCATCTATGATGATGCATTATGGGTATCCATTGTACCCCGTATGGGGGGAACCTGAAAATATTAAGATTACAACCCCGTCAGATTATTATATGTTCACAGGTATATTAAAAAATAGAGAAAGTGGAGGTGAGGGCAATTAATACGGTTGTTGAACGAGACATACAAGAAATTATAGGTGATTCTCATATATTTAAGGCGTTTCAGGATAAGACAATACTTGTAACAGGTGCTACAGGTTTAATAGGCTCTATGGTGGCTCGTTCATTAGTAGCCGCCAATGATGCCTACCATCTTTCATTACATGTCATATGCCATGTGCGCAATATAGAAAAGGTACATTCTATGTTTGGGGATATTCTAAATTCACAAGCAATCACATTTATTGATAGGCCATTAGATTCTCTAACTGTAGCATGTGACTATATTATGCATGGGGCCGCCCCTACAAAATCTAAATATTTTGTAGAACATCCGGTGGATACGATTCGTACATCAATACATGGTACGGAACGTATGTTAGAACTGGGAAAAGAACAGCGGATTTTAGGTATGGTATATCTATCGAGCATGGAACAGTATGGTATACCTTATGAATCTGGTCAAGTTATGACGGAGGATCGCATTGGATATTTAGATCATCTAAACGTTCGTAGTTCCTATTCTGAAAGTAAGCGTATGTGCGAATGTTATTGTAAATCCTATGCTGTTGAATTTGGTGTTCCTGTTAAAATCGCTCGCCTTGCGCAGACCTTCGGCGCTGGTGTGCCGTTAGATGATAATCGGGTGTTTATGCAGTTCACCCAACATGCCTTGGATGGTCGTGATATTATCCTTCATACTAAGGGCGATTCCATGTCCAACTTCTGTTATATTACGGATGCAGTGCGGGCCATTATTATTTTGATGACCCAAGGTGATATGGGCGAAGCTTATAATGTGTGCCATGACGAGGAAACTCGTAGTATTGCTAGTATTGCCAATTTAGTAGCGTGTCATGTGGGGGGCGATAAAGTTTCTGTCGTCTTTGATATACCTGAAAATGTGTCCTCCTTTGGCTATGCGCCTACAGTTCATATGTTTTTAAATTCTAGGAAGATGCGCAATCTATCATGGGAACCAAAGGTAACAATGAAAGACGCATATATACGTTTAGCCGAATATATCACAGAGGAGCGTCAAAATGGGTAAAGAAATTATTATTGTTACGATTTCCCTCGGTAATGATGGAGCTGAACGAATTTTAACAGAATTGGCCCGCCAATGGCATCATGATGGACACGAGATTACAGTTATTCAAACAAGTCCTAATCGCTATGGCACCGAATATGCATTGCCAGAAGGTATAGAGCAAATTCAAATACATACGACCAGTTCCAATAAGATTCTTCGATTTTTACAAGAAATTAAAGCACTTATTGGCATATTAAAACAACGTCCTAATGCAACGTGTTTATCATTTCTGAGTGCGTCCAGTTTTATATTGGCTATTAGTTCGTGGTTTGTGAAAAATCGCATGGTATTTTCTGAACGAAATAATCCGCGTAAGGTGCCTGTCGGCAAACATCAACAAATACTTCGAAACTTTGCATTTCGATTTGCTGATGCCATAGTATTTCAAACTGAAGATGCAAAATCGTATTTTTCAAATTCTATACAAAGACGAGGGCATATCATTCCAAATCCGATTAATGGCAATTTACCAGAACCTTACGAAGGAGAACGTGAAAAGATTATTGTAACCGCGTGTCGATTGCATCCGCAAAAGAATTTACCTATGATGATCAATGCATTTAGCATGTTGGCAGATGAGTTTAAGGAATATAAACTTGTCATTTATGGTCAAGGTGTCCTAGAGGATGAACTTCGTCAACAAATTGCAAATTTAGGATTAGCAGACAGAGTTCTTTTACCGGGGTTCGCAACTAACATCTTGGAACAAGAGCGACCATGTACAATGTTTGTGTCATCGTCTGACTTTGAAGGCATATCTAACTCCATGTTAGAAGCTATGGGAATGGGGCTACCTGTAGTTGTTACAGATTGCCCGGTAGGCGGTGCGCGTATGGTCATTCAAGATGGTGTCAATGGATTACTAGTGCCTGTAGGGGATACGAAAACGATGTATGAAAAAATGAAATCCATCTTAGCAAGTCCTGAGTTGGCTAAACGTATATCTGTTGAAGCAATCAAGGTGCGAGATACATTCCCACTAAGTAAAATTGCTAAACGTTGGATTGATATTTTATAGAAAAATTAGTGTTGTGATGTACATATATTGAGAGAAGAGGGACAGTATTGAAGTTAAATATTACGACCATATCTAATCGTCTTATATGGTTTATAACATTAGTATTTCTTGTACTTTCATTGACCATATCGTTCGCCCTCGGCGATGCAGATTACGGTGCCTATGTGCTATTCGTATGCTTGTTTGGATTAATACTATGTTATCTCGTACGAGACCAGGGGCGAATTACAGTGTCA
This sequence comes from Veillonella atypica, assembly GCF_041431435.1. Taxonomy (NCBI): domain Bacteria; kingdom Bacillati; phylum Bacillota; class Negativicutes; order Veillonellales; family Veillonellaceae; genus Veillonella; species Veillonella atypica. Next base: position 491,896 of record NZ_JAPVXV010000001.1, on the reverse strand, counting down.
TTTACATGGATGCATATGTATATGCTACTATTCATAGGCGTTTGCTATCTTAGTTCTCTAAATGCTCTTGATCCATCTGTAGCCATGAGTAGAAGCTTTGATATTGTAAAAATATTTTGTATGCTCATTGTTTTGTATATGTGCTTTCAGCGAGAAAAATCAGTTGATTCCTTATTGAAAATCGGCATGTGGACAGGATATATTGTCTGTTTCTATACGGTGTATTACTATGGGCTCGATTATTTTATCAATGTTCTTTCATCATCGGCTCGTATAGCAAATGACGCATTAAATGCAAATACAGTAGGACTATTAGGTGCCAATGCTATTGTAATGACCGTGTATTATATGATGTACGATAAACCGCGATGGTGGAACATCATAGCATTACCAACATTAGGTATATTGGCGGCTACAGGTAGTCGGAAAGCATTGGTATTTGTCGTTATAGGTATCGTTTTATTATTCGTATTCAAAAGCTTTCGTAGTAAAAATATTGTTAATTCCTTAGCTAAATTAGTAGCTTATTTGAGCATACTAATTATTGCTTTTATAGGTATATTACAGCTACCTATTTTTAGTGAAGTATTAGAACGTATGAGTTCCATGGTAGATGCTTTCACAGGCACTGGTGGGGATTCTTCTGCTATTGTTCGCATGGCCTTAGTCGATATTGGTTGGGATTTATTTCATCAGTCTCCAATTATAGGCGTTGGGATTAATAATCCTGCGGTATATACATACTCTATTTTCGGTCGAGAAAATTACTACCTTCACAATAATTACATTGAATTACTGGCGGGTACTGGTGTTATAGGTGTGGTCACATACTACTCCATGTATGCCTATCTCGTTTATAACATGATACGATATCATGATTTTCACAGCAATGAATATGTCATGGTATTTATACTTCTTATGTCTCAATTAGTTATGGATATGGGTTTGGTTTCCTATGAAAGTAAAAGTACTTACTTTTATATGATGTTATTTTTTATAGAAGTTCAGATTTTACGGGCTAAAAGGAAGAAATTACATGAACATACAAACAATCTTGACCAAGGGAAAGCGGTTCATCTCTGATCCTTATTACCGTTTACGGGTGATGATAAAAATGGGTGCTTATGATTCCTTAAGTGATGAAGCGTTTCTACGAAGGATATTTCCTCAATATATGGGATATCCATTAAATTTAGATAATCCACAGACCTTTAGTGAAAAGATGCAGTGGATGAAATTATATGATCGTAAATCCATATATACTACTATGGTTGATAAGTATGAGGCTAAAAAGTATTTAGCTGATAGGATTGACTCAAAGTACATCATTCCTACTTTAGGTGTATGGGATTCTTTTGATGAAATTGATTTTGATGCATTACCGAATCAGTTTGTACTAAAATGCACTCATGACAGTGGTGGTATTGTAATTTGTAAAGATAAGTCTAAGTTTGATAAAGAAGGAGCACGTCAAATTATTAATAAATCTTTACAGCGTGATTTTTATCTTATAGCTCGTGAATGGCCCTATAAAAATGTACGTCGCCGTATTTTAGCAGAAGAGTATATAGATGAGTTAGGAAATGCAGATTTATTAGACTATAAGATGTATTCCTTTCACGGAGAACCAAAGCTAACTGTAGTTTGTTCTGAACGATTTTCTAAAGGTGGAACACGTATGAACTATTATGATGAGGATTGGAATTATATTAATCTTTCCGTTCTTCATTATGAGCCCTCTAACAAAACATTTGAAAAACCGCCACACTATGAAGAAATGAGATCATTATGCCAACAATTATCTAAGGATTTTCCGTTTTTACGGGTTGATTTTTATGACGTGAATGATCATCTTTATATTGGAGAATTAACATTGTATCCTGGCGCAGGATTTATAAAGATGGAACCAATGGAGTTTGATTACGAAATGGGAGAGTGGTTACATCTTGAAGGTATACATCGGAGCTGATTTTGTTCCTACAGATAACGATACACCAATTGATAAATTTGGGCATAATTTAAAATCACCTACAAAAACGATTAATGGGTTTACAGCAATACAGAATTATTTGTCATGTGAAGCGCATCATGAGTTATTTTTACAAGGCTTAAAGAATATAAATCGTAATTAAATGGATTTGGATATCAATGGATACTAAAGTTGTAGCTGCTGCTAAGTGGTCACTTATAACGGAGATCTTAGCAAAGCTTATTACACCAATTACAAATATCATATTGGCGCATATTTTGGCCCCTACAGCATTTGGTATTTTAGCCACTATAATGATGGTTATTTCATTTGCGGAAATGTTAGCAGATGCGGGATTCCAGAAATTTCTTGTTCAATACGAATTTGAAAGTGAAGAGGCTAAACAGAAAAGTGTTAGTGTTGCATTTATTTCAAATATAGTACTAGCTATTGTATTATGGATTGCTATCATTGTCTGCCGTGATGAGTTAGCATCATTGGTTGGCAATGAAGGATTAGGTATTCCTTTAGCTGTGATGGGGGCTATGTTACCATTGAGTGCATTTAGTAGCATTCAAATGGCAATGTATAGAAGAAATTTTAACTTCAAATTTCTCTTAAGCATACGAATGATTACTATCATTACTCCTTTGTTCGTATCTATACCAATGGCATTAGCAGGTTTTGATTATTGGTCTTTGATTGCTGGGCTTTTAGTGGCACAACTATTTACAGCTATTGCATTATGTGTGAGACAAGAAAAATTGATATCCATCTATTTTTCGTATCCTATATTTCGTAATATGTTCAGTTTTAGTGCATGGTCCTTGGCGGAGGCATTCTCTATATGGCTTACGGCATGGGTAGATACCTTCATTATTAGTCATTTTTTGAACGCATATTATCTTGGCGTTTATAAGATGCCAACAGCTATAGTTACAACTGTTATGGCTGTTGCTACATCTTCGATGGCTCCTGTTTTATTCTCTGCTTTATCACGACATCAACATAATAAAGAGGAGTTTGAAAAAACATTTTTAACATTTCAACGATATATGGCTTTATTTTTGGTTCCATTAGGTGTTGGTATGTTTGTATATCAAGATTTTATTGTACAAATTTTATTGGGACCTCAGTGGAAGTTAGCCGGAATAGTGCTAGGATCATGGGCATTAAGCTCATCTCTCGTGACCGCTATTTCATATTTAATATCTGAAGCGTTTCGTGCTAAGGGAATGCCCAATATTTCATTCCTTGCACAGATGTTACATCTCATCGTATTAATTCCGGTTATATACATATGTGTTCAATATGATTTCACTACATTTGTCTATGCTCGTTCTATAGTACGGATTCAAATGATTGGTGTACTTTTATATCTCTTAGCTGTGTATGTGAAGATGGATGCGTGGCGTGTAATTTTTAATATTAAAGCCTATATCATTACCTCCGCCATTATAGGTATTGGTTCCTATGCTTTGTTGCATTTATATAATAGTATGATTTGGACGATTTTCTGTATATGTGTCAGTCTTATTTCGTATCTTGTTGTGTTGTATTTATTTCCAACGGAGAGGGTTGTACTTGCTAAAATATGGGATAGCGCCTTAGCACGACTAAGACGTTCCTAAAGGAAAGGACAGACTATGCTTTTACAAAATGTATCATTACATAACAAGGTAATTCTCATTACTGGGGCTGCAGGATTTGTAGGTGCCAATCTTGTTATGTCGCTTTTTAATAATATTGAAAATAGCCTCATCATAGGTGTTGACTCTGTTAATGATTATTATGATGTGAGTTTAAAGGAGTATAGACTTCAACAGATTGTTTCCTCCGTAAAACATGATAATCAATGGATATTCAAAAAAGGGAATATAGCGGATAAAGAGTTTTTACAATCTATTTTTGATGGATATAAACCGGATGTAGTTGTGAACTTAGCAGCACAGGCAGGTGTACGCTATTCTATTACGAACCCAGACGCATATATAGAATCAAATATTATTGGCTTTTACAATATATTAGAATGTTGCCGTCATTCGTATGATAATGGGGCAAAAGGTGTTGAACATCTTGTATATGCATCATCCTCTTCCGTTTATGGTTCTAATAAAAAGATTCCTTATTCTACAGATGATCAAGTAGATAATCCTGTGTCCTTATATGCAGCTACAAAGAAATCTAATGAATTATTAGCCTATTCCTATGCTAAGTTGTATAACATCCCATGTACAGGCCTTCGGTTCTTTACTGTGTATGGACCAGCAGGGCGTCCTGATATGGCATACTTTGGATTTACTAACACATTGCGCAAAGGCGAAGTGATTAAAATCTTTAACTATGGTAATTGTAAGCGTGACTTTACTTATATAGATGATATTGTTGAAGGCGTTTATAAGGTTATGCAAGTAGCTCCTGAACGAAGAAATGGGGCTGATGGATTACCAGTACCACCATATGCAATTTATAATATCGGTAATAATAGTCCTGAAAATCTATTGGACTTTGTGACGATTTTAGGGGAAGAGTTAATAGACGCTGGTGTGTTACCAGCAGATTTTAACATGGAACGCCATAAGGAACTCGTACCGATGCAACCTGGAGATGTGCCGATTACATATGCTGATACATCTGCTTTAGAAACAGATTTTGGGTTTAAACCGAGTACAACACTTCGAGAAGGTTTAAGACGTTTTGCAATATGGTATAAAGATTTTTATATGAAGGATGGTAAATAAATGAAAATAGCAATAGCTGGTACGGGATATGTTGGCCTTTCAAATGGCGTATTATTAGCACAACATAATGAAGTGGTTGCACTGGATATCATTCCTGAAAAGGTAGATATGATTAACCGTAAAGAATCACCTATTGTTGATTCAGAGTTGGCCGACTATTTAAAGAATAAGTCGCTGAATTTTCGTGCTACATTAGATCCTAACGAAGCTTTCACAGGTGCTGAATATGTTATAATTTCTACACCTACCAATTATGATCCACAAAAGAATTTTTTTGATACATCATCCGTAGAATCTGTTATTAAAACAGTTTTAGATATTAATCCTGATGCGGTTATGATTGTTAAATCTACAGTCCCTGTAGGTTATACAGAACAGATGCGAGAACGGTTTAATACGAAGAATATAATTTTCTCTCCTGAGTTTTTACGTGAAGGTAAAGCGTTATATGATAATTTATATCCATCTCGTATTGTAGTTGGTGAAGATTCGGAACGAGCGCATACGTTTGCTCACTTATTAGCAGAAGGTGCTCTTAAAGATGATATACCTTTATGTTTCACTGGTTCTACAGAGGCAGAGGCTATAAAATTGTTTGCTAATACCTATTTAGCATTGCGTGTAGCTTACTTTAATGAACTAGATTCCTATGCAGAGGTGCGTGGATTAAATACGAGTGAGATTATTCATGGCGTATGTTTAGATCCTCGTATTGGGGATTTCTATAATAATCCTTCCTTTGGATATGGCGGGTACTGTTTGCCAAAGGATACAAAACAACTATTGGCAAATTACAATGATGTGCCACAAAACCTCATATCTGCCATTGTTGATGCAAATCGTACAAGAAAAGATCACATTGCAGATGCTATCATTGGTAAGGATCCTAAGATTGTTGGTATTTATCGATTAACAATGAAAACAAATTCCGATAATTTTAGGGCTTCTGCGGTACAGGGGATCATGAAGCGTATTAAGGCAAAGGGGATTGCTGTTGTTGTGTATGAACCAACACTAGATGCTGATGATTTTTTCCACTCACCAGTCATTAGAAATTTTGATGATTTTAAACGTGTTAGTGATGTGATTGTAGCCAATCGTTGGGATGATTCCTTGGCCGATGTAAAGGATAAAGTTTATACTAGAGATATTTTTGACCGAGATTAGTGGCGGTGATAGTAGATGTTAAAGAAACATTGGATAAGCTTTACTTTAGTTGTTCTCGTTATCCTTTTTATCTGGGATAATTCGCTACAAAATGATATTTCCTCAGATGGTTTGAGTCTTAAGATGACACAATGGTTGAGTCCGATTCTGTATAAGCTGGGTCTCACCGGTGACATGTGGTCCTTAAATCGCATTGTCCGCAAGATGGCGCATGTGTTCGAGTTTGCTGTACTTGGTGGATGTTTGTATGTAGCATTGCATCAATTTAATCGTGAATATGCAGGACTTAAAGTGATTTTTATAGGATTAGTTATTGCCGTTATGGATGAATGCTTGCAACTTGCAAGTATTGGTAGACATGCATCGATTCGCGATGTAGCAATCGATACAGCCGGCGTCATCATTGGTGTTGCTGTCGTACAAGTTATACTGTCTATTTATCGAAGAATACGGCATAGTTAATAGATGGATTTTAATTAAATATACAAGGCTTCTATGAGTTATTTATAGGAGCCTTGTTTTTTTGTGAAAACAAAATGAAATTATTAAATAATCTTTAATTTTAAGCAATCAAATATTATCAAAAGTTTAGGTATAGGTACTTTTCAAGACATAGATTCATTGGTATAATATGAATACAAAATGAATTTGAGTAATTAAAGAGATTATATTTAAGAGATTTATATCGAGGTAAGGGGCGATATAAAGATGAGAATGGGGAAGAAGATGAAACGCATTTTAGATTTACATACATATATTTTGCCAGCTATGACAGATAGAAAGGGACCTCAATCCATGGCTGAATCTGTGCAAATGGTTAAAGATTTAGTCCGTTCTGGTATTACAGATATTTTTTGTACACCTAAGGTTAATGAGCTAAATGTACAGACCGTTGTTGAGTCAGTAGTGGAGCAGGTAGAAAATTTAACACAAGTAGTATCTGAACAAGCGATACCGGTTACATTACATAGTGGTGCCGTTGTTGAGTTAGGTGATGGTATGATTGACTATATACGCAATCATAAAGAATCACTTGTATTGGGTAATAGTCATTTTATGTTAGTTACTATTCCACAAGATTGTAAGTTATACCATGTAGATGCGTGGTTACAGACTTTATGTGACTTAGGTATCACGCCTATCATAAGTGAAGTGGAACGTAATGACCTTTTCTTTAATAAACCTGAACAACTATTGGAATGGGTTGATAAGGGCATTTTATTTGAATGTAATATTATGTCTTTTACACATCATTCTGAGCATTATACGAAAGCTATTGAATTATATACGAATGGTCTAATACACTTCTTTGGTACTGGTTATGATGTGATGAACAATCAATATGGTAGCTATGTAGATGTAATTTCTAAACTAGATGTTGAATATAAGAAAGATTTACTTAGTGACGTCCGATTAAATGAACGCGATTTATTAGCGGATAGAGTATTTTATCCTACGGTACCGGATCATTGGGCAGGAAAACGACCTAATTTCTGGACTCGACTTCTATCAATCGCTTTATAAAAAAAAGAGTTTTTTTGTTATGCCGTTTAAGTATAGCAAAAAGACTCTTTTTTACATGATGTTGTATTTTTTATTGCAATAAAACACTATATATAGTATACTATGAAAGCGGTTAGAAATACGAAATAATCTATTGAATTTTGTATTTTTCGTAGTAAATAATATAGATTGAGTATGGTTTTTTCCATACTTTTTTATATGTAATGACATTAATTAATTCGGAGTATGGGAAACGGGGAGGTTCCGAGATGTTGCAGGTCATTAAACGGGATGGTACAAAGGTACCTTTCGATAAACATAAAATTGCAGTAGCTATTGAAAAGGCAGAACATAGTAGTACGGGGTTATATGAATCTGGCTTAGCTGAACGCATTGCTGACGAAATTGAAGCATATGCTATAAAACTTCAAAAGGATATGACAATCTATGCTATAGAAGATCAAGTATACTATAAGTTGATTGAGTATCATAATCCTGCAACAGCTCGTGCTTATGAAGGTTATAAAGCGGTACAAGCTTTCAAACGTCGCCAAAACACGACTGACGAAGATGTCATCGGTTTGTTGGATCGTAGTAATGTTAGTGTTCTTGATGAAAATTCTAATAAAGATGCTGCCATTGTATCTACACAACGCGATTTAATTGCTGGTGAAGTGTCTAAGGATATTGCGCGTCGTAAGTTGATTCCTACAGATATACTAGAAGCACATGATAGCGGTGCTATCCATTTCCACGATATGGACTATATCATCCAACCGATGTTTAACTGTTGCTTAATCAACTTAGAAGATATGTTGACAAATGGTACAGTTATTAACGGTAAGCGCATTGACACGCCAAAATCATTCCAAGTAGCATGTACTGTAACAACTCAAATAATTGCACAAGTTGCATCTGGCCAATATGGTGGTCAAAGTATTAATGGTATTGACCGTATTTTGGCACCATTCGTACGTAAATCTTATGAAAAAATCCTCAATAATGTAATTGAAGAACAAGTTGAGATTTACGGCATGGAACCAAATATGGAAAAGGCTCGTGAAATTGCTTGGAAACGCACGCGTAAAGAGGTAAAGGACGGCATTCAAACCATTCAATACCAAATCAATACATTGATGACTACAAATGGCCAATCCCCATTTGTTACATTGTTTATGTATTTCCAACCGGATTATGAATACGCTAAGGAAGCGGCATTAATTACGGAAGAAATTTTACGTCAACGTATTAAGGGTGTAAAAAATGAAGCCGATGTATACATTACACCAGCATTCCCTAAATTGATTTATGTATTAGACGAACACAATGTTCATCCGGATAGCCCATATTATTATTTAACAGAATTAGCTGCTCAATGTACGGCTAAACGCATGTATCCTGATTATATTTCTGCAAAGAAGATGAAGGAAAATTACGAAGGCAATGTATTCAGCCCTATGGGATGTCGTTCCTTCTTATCTCCTTGGAAGGATGCAGAAGGCAATTATAAATTTGATGGCCGTTTCAACATGGGCGTAGTAAGTTTGAATTTGCCACAAATTGGTATTTTAGCACGCGGTAGTGAAGAAAAGTATTTTGAAATCTTGGATAAACGCCTTGAGTTAGCTGAAAAAGCATTGATGTTACGTTACAATCTATTGAAAGATGTAGTAAGTGATGTATCCCCAATTCACTGGCAACATGGTGCTATTGCGCGACTTAAAAAAGGTGAAAAAATCGCTCCATTTTTGACTGGTGGCTATGCGACGATTTCCCTTGGTTATATCGGCATTTATGAAGCATGTCGCTTGATTACTGGCGAATCTAATACAGGTGAACATGGTCGTGTTTTTGCCATGAAAATTATGGATCGTTTGAACCAAGCTATTAATGAATGGCGTGAAAAACATAATCTAGGCTTTGGCCTTTATGGTACGCCTGCTGAAAGCTTAACAAATCGCTTCTCTTCTTTGGACCGAGCACGCTTTGGTATTATAGAAGATGTAACGGACAAAGGTTATTATACGAATAGTTATCATGTAAGCGTTCGTGAAGAAATTAACGTATTTGATAAATTTGCCTTTGAATCTGAATTCCAAAAGAAATCGACTGGCGGTTGTATTTCCTATGCGGAAATTCCGAATATGACCAATAATATTCCTGCAGTATTGACGATGATTAAATATATTTACGACAATATTTCCTATGCAGAGTTCAATACAAAATCTGACTATTGTCATGAATGCGGATTTGATGGTGAAATCAAGGTTAATGATGACAATCAATGGGAATGCCCTCGTTGTCATAATACAAACCGTGATAAATTAACAGTTATCCGCCGTACGTGTGGATACCTTGGTGAAAACTTCTGGAACGAAGGTCGTACAAAAGAAATTAAAGATCGTGTAATGCATATTTAATTTTATTAATCGTAAACATGTTAAAAGCTGTGCCATCGGCACAGCTTTTACTATATACATAATAAATTGAAATATATCTATATGTTTGATTTGGTCAAAGTTGATCACAGGCAAATATGGGGGTTATTATGAGATATGGACAGATCCGACAATATGATATCGCCAATGGGGAAGGTATACGCACATCTATATTTGTAACTGGTTGTACCCATTGCTGTTATAATTGTTTTAATGAAGAATATCAAGATTTTAATGCTGGTCAAGAATGGACTGATAAAGAAACACAGCTGGTTGTGTCTTATGTAAAAGATCCTAATTGTGCTGGCCTTACCTTGTTAGGCGGTGAACCATTTCAAAATGTAGATGGTATGCTAGCTATAGTGAAAGCGGTGCGTGAAGCAGCGCCTGAGAAACCTATCTGGGCTTACTCTGGCTATGTATGGGATGATATTATATCTGATCCATCTCGCCGTAGCTTAGTGGAACAAATCGATATTCTTGTTGATGGTCGATTTGTAGATGAGTTAAAAGATCCATCACTTCGGTTTAGAGGCTCCTCTAATCAGCGTATTATTGATGTACAATCTTCCTTGAAACAAGGTGAAGTCATACTAGCTATGGAGTAAAATAAAGATTATGTTAGATAAACGATTGTTAGGATTGATTATAATCGTCGGATTAGTGGCAGGATTAATCGGTTCCTTTTATACTCATTTAATGCACTATATTCAACATTTTATGTATGCCTATTCGACATCCGATGGCTTGACGTTTGGTCAAGCTGTGGCACGTGTATCGCCTGAACATCGATTGTTAGCCTTACTGGCCTGTGGTCTTGTTGGCGGTGTAGGTTGGGTTCTTATCCATCGTTATGGAGATCCACTGGTAGATATAAAAAAAGCTGTCCAGGATTCTACAAAAGAAATGCCTCCGTTGACCACATTTATTCATGCTACATTGCAAATTATCACGGTCGGCATGGGTTCTCCACTTGGTCGAGAAGTAGCACCTCGTGAAGCTAGTGCTGGTATCATGTCTGGATTATTGCGCTATGTTGATATGCGCCCTGAGGACAAGTCGCTTATTATTGCTTGTGCTGCTGGTGCAGGCTTAGCTGCCGTATATAATTCTCCTTTATCAGCTGCTATTTTTACGCTAGAGACATTACTTATCACATGGAATGTTCGAGCCATGAGTGCAGCCCTTTTATCGTGTGGACTAGCTACATTGGTCGTTCGTCAGGCAGGGATAGGAGATCTTGTTCAGTATACGATGCCACAACCACCCTTATATGGTAGCTATCAAGAATTTGCTATCGTCCTTGGCGCTGTCATTGCTATTGGCGTTGTTTTGTTTGATAAAACACAATCCTTATTACCTAAGTTTGATAGAAAAAGCCCTAAAATGATTGTCATAGCTCTTTTATCATTTGCTGTTATTGGGGTGATGGCCATGTATTTTCCAGAGATCCTCGGTAATGGTAAAGCTGGTAATCAGTTGACCTTTACAGATTTAGTAGGATGGGATTATGCATTAGGTCTATTAGCTACTAAATGGATTGCCGTGTTACTTGCCTTAATGGCTGGTGCTTATGGTGGTCGAATTACGCCATCCATGATGCTAGGTAGTACATTGGCATTAGCCTTTGCAGCCTTGTGGAGTATTATGGTCAGCCCTGTACACCTTGGCTTTGCTGCATTTATAGGGGCCGTAATTTTCTTGGGATTAGCACAAAATATGCCGCTTACATCCTGTGTGTTCATGTTAGAACTTTCACGATTTTCCGTGGAAATGTGCTTCCCAATGGCGCTAGCCATGGGCTCCGCATTGATAACTCAGCAGATTGTAAAAGCAAGATTCCAATTATAAAACAAAACTGTATACTATATCGGACGATATTCTGATGATAAAGAAATAGCGACTAATTGATACCATGTGATCAACTAGTCGCTATTTTACGTGTGAAGGCTCTATTTATAGAAAACCTTATTTTTTACATTGTAGTTATACAATTTTGGCACTTTTGTCGTATTCTTCGCCACCACAATCTGGTAGCATACCATATTCTACAGTCCAAAGGTGTTTATATTTTAATGCTTGATTGTGGATTCTTTCAACTTGGGATTCATCAGTACGTACGATGCGTGCAGGAATACCAACGACTAAAGAATAGGGAGGAATTGTAGTGTTTTCTTTTACCACTGCACCGGCTGCAATGATAGAGCCAGTACCGATATGACAACCACTTAGTACGATAGCCCCCATGCCAACGAGTACATTATCCTCGATGGTAGACGCATGAACAATAGCGCCATGACCTATGGTTACATAGTCGCCAAGTATACAAGCCTCATCATCATCGACGTGAAGCACAGAGTTATCTTGTACGTTGGAATAACGACCTACTACAATTTTATTAACATCGCCACGAAGTGCACAGTTTTGCCAGATGGAGGCAAATTCTTTCAACTCTACATCGCCGGCTAGTTCAGCACCAGGCATAACACAAGATTTTGGATCTAATTTTGGATACTTTCCATGATAAGGTAACATAGGACCTCCTATTAAATTACTTCGATAAAGCGTTGTGCTTTACGGATTGCCATAATAGCTTCATTAATAACAGAGTGTACAATAGTTTGAGCTGGTTCAATTTCATTAAGTCTATTAAGCGCTTGGCCTACTTGTACAGCACCATTGACAACGTCGCCATCGATAGCAGCTAATTTATTTGTACCTTGGGACATTTTGCTGCGTTCTTCTTTTGTTGTAACGCCATCAGTTTCTGCTGCAATATAACGGTCAGTAAAATCACTGCGCAAGCTACGTACACCACCGTGACCGGAGAGAAGACCTGTTACAACGGAGTCAGTATCTGTGGCTTTGATAATTGCTTCTTTCATATTTTGATGAGCTTTACATTCTTCGGCAAGTAAGAAACGGGAGCCCATTTGTACACCTTCAGCACCCATCAATAAAGCTGCTGCCAAACCACGACCATCAACGATGGAACCAGCCACAACAACAGGAATAGTGATTTCTGGTAGAATGTTTTCCATCAAAGACATTGTCGTTTGAGAACCGATGTGACCACCAGCCTCCATACCTTCTACGACGATAGCATCGGCACCAGCATCTTGAATGCGTTTTGCTAATTTCAAGGAAGGTACAACAGGAATGACCTTGATACCCGCTTCTTGGAATGGCTTAATATATGGGGTAGGGTTGCCAGCGCCAAGTGTTACAAATGCAGGTTTTTCTGCGATGATAACATCTACTAATTCATCTTTATTTGGGGCCATAAGCATTAAATTTACACCAAAAGGTTTATCTGTTAGTTCTTTGCATGCGCGAATCTCATTGCGAGTCCATTCTGCATCGCGACCGCCTAAGGCGATAACACCTGTAGCGCCAGCGTTAGCTACAGCTGCAACTAATGTAGCCTCAGAAACCCATGCCATAGCACCTTGGATGATAGGGTATTCGATATTTAGTAATTCAGTCAGTTTTGTTCTCATGAATCCTCCTATAATATAGTTATATATAAGATAATAAAATCTACTTATGTGGCGAATATTTAGTATACCACTATATATTTCTAGTAAATAGTATATCATAAAAATCTAATTGATAATAGATTTCATTATAAAATTACGTATGAAAGTAATAATAGTCAGCTTTCAGAGGATATTGAAAATTTAGTAGAAAAATGGAAAATGAGTATTGAAAAGTTTCGATGTCTTTGCTATACTATATTACAGATAAAGTATCTTAACGATATGAACACATTAATATAATCTCAAGTGAAGGAGGAAATAGACATGGAAAAATACGTATGCGTAGTATGCGGTTGGGTTTATGACGAAGCTGTAGAAGGCGTTAAATTCGAAGATCAACCAGCTGATTATGTTTGCCCTATCTGTGGCGTTGGCAAAGATCAATTCGAAAAAATGTAATTGATACATTAGAAAGGCTATCTTAAGCAATATTGAGATAGCCTTTTTTATTTGACAAAGCACACTGTCATGTTTATAATATTATAAGTCGAGGTAAGATTATGAAACTGCAAGTAGAGCAAGCAAAAGAACATATAGGAAAGAAATTTCCTTATAGCTATACGATGCCGAGTGAAGAACTTGGTAGTGACGTAGTTGCTTTTCCTTGGAGCCGTCATGATATAACTATTAGTGGTGAGTTTTGGTTTGATGGTCAAAACTACATCGTTCAAGGTTCGATTAATTCTAAAGGTGATTACGAATGTTCTCGTTGTTTAACGACTACGGAACATGAGCGTAACGATTCCTTCGAGGAAATCTTTAGTGATTCTCGAGATGCCGATGAAGATGTGATTCCTTTTAACGGAGAGGAAATTGACTTAACCGAACTGATTCGGGATACATTAATCATCAATGAGCCCTCTCAAGTGTTATGTCAGGATGATTGCAAAGGATTGTGCGTTCATTGCGGAGCAAATTTGAATGTTTCACCTTGTTCTTGTGAATCCTTTGTGGTGGATCCTCGATTCGCAGAGTTACGTGCTTTGCTTGATGAGAAAGATGATAGACTATCCTAATGATTGTACTAAGGAGGTGCAGATAATGGCAGTACCTAAGCGTAGATTATCCAAATGCCGTCGCGATCGTCGTCGTGCAAACTGGAAATTAGAAGCTCCTGGTTATGTAGCATGTCCACAATGCCACGAACCTATGATGCCTCATCGTGTTTGCCCTACATGTGGTCACTATAAAGGTGAACAAGTAGTTGCAAAAGCCTAATTGAGCGTGTAAAACACCTACACATTTGTGTAGGTGTTTTTTACTGCCCAAAAATGGATAGTTGTTGATTAATGTATGCTTTATATTAATATCTCCTATAAAGTATTAATTAATTTTAAAATAACGACAATATTTAGTATATTACCATAAAATATATCACTATATATGCGAAAAACCTTGCCAATATGGGAATTATTATATATACTTAAGATGTAATATTAATACTAGGTCATAAAAGGTGGTCCCATGAGTAGGTTGAAGAAGCAAGAAAGACAGAAACAGTTAACAGAAAAACTGAATATTACGCCTTTTCTTACTGATGAAGAGTTGGCATCGCACTTTGGTGTCAGTGTACCTACAATTCGACTCGATCGATTAGAATTGGGAATTCCTGAATTGCGTGAGCGTATTAAGGCGATGGCTACTGAACATGCTCAGGATGAGCAACCGGAACCAATACAGCATGAAATTGTAGGCGAACTCATCGATGTAACAGAAGGAAAACAAGCTTTATCCATGTTACATACGACGCCAGACATGGAAGATCGTTTTGGTTATATTGATCCACAGTATTTGTATGCTCAAGCAAATTCCTTGGCCAAGCTAGTTATGGGTTCAACCCTTTGCTCTGCAGAGGTGGGGAATATTAAATATAAAAATCCAGTAGAGTCTGGTACTAATTTGGTGGCGAAAGCAGAAATTGTTCGTCGTCGTGGAGATAAATACTTTATTTGGGTTATAATTAGAGATAAAATAAAAGAAGTATTTAGAGCTAAATTTATCATGGAGTCTGTGGAGAATCGGGTGTAGTATATGAAAATTGCAATTGACGCCATGGGTGGTGATTTTGCTCCCTTGGAAATCGTCTTAGGCGCCTTGGAAGCAGTGCGAGAAACGGAACATATTGATGTTGTTCTCGTAGGCGATAAAACTCAAATATTCAAAATTTTAGAAGACAATAATGAAACAAATAATCCTCGCATTTCTGTGTATCATGCGAGTCAAGTAATCGGAATGGATGAGCATCCTGGCCAAGCATTGCGCAAGAAAAAGGATGCATCTGTTGTGGTGGCTACATCTTTGGTTAGAAGTAAAGAATGTGAAGCTGTTATTGCACCAGGTAGTACAGGTGCTGCTGTAGCAGCCGCATTGTTCGGACTAGGTCGTATCAAGGGCATTGATAGACCTGTTATTGCTACGCCAATGCCGACTGTAAACGGTATAACCGTTATGTTGGATTCCGGTGCGAATTCAAATAGTAAACCAAAACATCTTGTACAAGGTGCATTGATGGGGGCTGAGTATGCGAAACTTTTACTTGGCAAAGAAAATCCTACGGTAGGCCTTTTAAATATTGGTGAAGAAGCAACTAAAGGTAATGAAGTTGTGCTTGCTACATATCCTATCTTGGAAAATATGAAAACAATCAATTTTAAAGGAAATGTAGAAGGCCGCGATATTCCGAAAGGAACCGTAGACGTTGTCGTTTGCGATGGTTTTGTAGGCAATGTAATTCTTAAATTTGCAGAAGGTCTTGTAACTGGTTTGACACAGCTCATTAAAGACAGCATCATGAATGGCGGAATATTAGCTAAAATTGGGGCATTGCTTATCAAACCAGCGTTGAAACCAATGGCCAAGAAGGTGGACCACACTGAAAATGGTGGTGCTCCATTACTTGGTGTAAATGGTGTGTTTATGATTGCTCATGGCAGTTCAAAGGCTAAAGAAATTAAGACTGCTATTACCATTGCAGCCGATTTAGTAGAACGCAAAATAATTGAACATATTCGAGAAACAATGGAAATTGAAGGAGCCGTAAAATATGAGTATGATGAATAAACCTGTCGGTATTATTGGTACAGGTAGCTTCCTTCCTGATAATGTGGTGACTAACTTTGATTTAGAGAAAATGGTCGATACAAGTGACCAATGGATCAGAGAACGTACAGGCATTGAAGAAAGACGCATTGCACCAGAAGGTATGAATACATCCTATATGGCAACTGAAGCTGCAAAAAAAGCACTTCAAATGGCTAAGCTCGATGTAGAAGATATCGATATGATTATCTTTGCTACATTGACACCAGATATGGTGATTCCTTCTGCCGCATGTATGTTGCAAGCAAATCTTGGTGCGAAAAATGCAGCAGCTTATGATTTACAAGCTGCATGCTCCGGATTTGTGTATGGGTTGATAACTGCTCAAAGCTATATCGCTTCTGGATTATTTAAAAATGTTCTCGTTGTAGGCGCAGAAATTTTGTCTCGTCGCGTTAACTGGAAAGATCGCGGAACTTGTATTCTATTTGGTGATGGTGCAGGTGCTGCCGTAGTTTCTGAAGTTCCAGAAGGTTATGGTATCAAAGGGGTCGACTTAGGCGCTGATGGTACTGGCGGTTCTGCATTGTGTATACCAGCTGGTGGTACAGCTGTTTTAGCTAATGACCAACGTATAGAAGAAGGCTTGACTTTCATTCATATGGATGGTCCAGAAGTATATAAATTTGCTGTTAAAACAATGGGAAAAACAGCGTTGAAATCTCTAGAACGAGCTAATATGAATTTAGATGAGTTAGATTATTTTATCCCACATCAAGCTAATATTCGTATTATTGATTCAGCCGCTAAGCGTTTACATATGCCAAAAGAAAAGGTGTTTGTAAATTTACATAAGTATGGTAATACATCTGCTGCATCAGTGGCCATTGCGTTGGATGAAGCAAACCGAGAAGGTTGCTTAAAACGCGGTGATAATGTAGCACTTGCAGGATTTGGTGCTGGCCTTACCTGGGCTAGCCTCGTCTTGAAATGGTATTAAGGAGGAAGCATCAAGATGATTAAGACTGATATTTGTGATTTGTTACAGATTGAGTATCCTATCTTTCAAGGTGGTATGGCTTGGTTAGGAACGGCTGAACTTGCGTCTGCAGTATCTGAAGCAGGTGGTCTTGGCATAATTGGTGCAGGACATATGCCTCCTGATATTTTCCGCAACGAAATTCACAAAGTTAAAGAACGTACTAATAAACCATTTGGTTGTAATATTATGTTGATGTCTCCTTTTGTAAAAGAAGTTATGGAAGTCGTTGTTGAAGAACGAGTTCCTGTTATTACAACTGGTGCGGGTAATCCTGGTGTATATATCCCAGCTTTGAAAGAAATTGGCACAAAGGTTATTCCTGTAGTTGCATCCGTTCTTTTAGCGAAACGTTTACTTCGTGGTGGTATTGATGCGATTATTGCAGAAGGTACTGAATCAGGTGGCCATGTTGGGGATATTACAACAATGGCATTGTTACCACAAGTTGTAGATGCTGTCGATGTTCCAGTTATTGCTGCTGGTGGTATTGCAGATGGCCGTGGCGTAGCAGCTGCGTTTGCACTAGGTGCTCATGCAGTTCAAATGGGTACACGTTTTGTCCTATCTGAAGAATGTATTGCTCATGAAAACTATAAAAACGCTGTATTGAAAGCAAAAGATCGTTCTACTGTTATGACTGGTCTTACAACAGGTCATCCAGTTCGAATTATCGAGAATCAATTAGCACATAAATATAAAAATCTTGAATTTAGTGGTGGTTCCAAGGAAGAATTAGAAAATCTTGGCGCAGGTACACTTCGTAAAGCTGCTATTGAAGGTGATGTAAAAGAAGGTTCCGTTATGATTGGTCAAATCGCAGGTATGCTACACGATGTGAAACCTTGTAAAGAAATCATTACAGACATTATGACAGAAGCTGAAACAGTGATTAAAAATCTACAAACTTTTGGCAAATAAGGAGGCCATCCTATGAAAACTGCATTTGTATTTCCAGGTCAAGGATCCCAAAAAGTAGGCATGTTACAAGATTTGTATAATGCATACCCTATTGTTAAACAACGTTTTGAAGAAGCTGATGAAGCATTGGGCTATTCTATTTCTAAATTATGCTTCGAAGGCCCTGATACAGAATTGGTTAAGACTGCTAATACACAACCAGCTATTTTAACTGCTTCCGTAGCTTGCTATGAAGTGTTGAAAGAACAAGGCTTTACACCAGATATCGTAGGTGGTCATAGCTTAGGTGAATATAGTGCGTTAGTCGCTGCCGGTGTTCTTGATTTTAAGGATGCTGTGTATGTAGTTCATAAACGTGGTGAATATATGCAAGAAGCTGTACCATTGGGCAAGGGTGCTATGGCAGCTATTCTAGCATTGCCAAGAGAACAAGTTGTTGAAATTTGCCAACAAGTTAATGATACAGTTGGTTCTGTACAAGCTGTAAACTTTAACTGCCCTGGTCAAATCGTAATCGCTGGTGAAACAGCTGCCGTAGAAACAGCAGCTGAAAAAATGAAAGAAGCCGGTGCAAAACGTGCAGTAATGCTTCCTGTAAGTGCTCCATTCCATAGTCGTCTTATGGAACCTGCAGCGCTTCGTTTAAAAGAAGAATTAGATAAGATCCAAGTTAACGATGCTAAGATTCCAGTAGTAGCTAATGTAACCGGCAAAATTTTGACAAATGCTAGTGACATTAAAGAATCTTTAGTAACACAAGCAGCTAATCCTGTATTGTGGGAAGATTGTGTTGCAGAAATGGTTAACTTCGGTGTAACTCGCTTTGTAGAAGTTGGTCCTGGCAAAGTATTAACAGGTTTCACTAAAAAGATTAATAAAGAAATGGAATTAGCTAATGTAGAAGACATTCCATCCTTAGAGAAAACGCTTGAATTTTTAAAGGGGGTTCGATAAAATGCACTTAGAGGGTAAAGTAGCTCTCGTAACTGGCGCCTCTCGTGGTATCGGTCGCGCCGTTGCTATTCAACTTGCACAATCTGGTGCTGATGTTGCTGTTAACTATAGTGGCAGTGAAGCTGCTGCTCAAGAAACAGTAGACGCTATCTTAGCATTGGGTCGCAAAGCGATTAAAATTAAAGCCAATGTTGCAAATGCTGAAGAAGTAGCAGCAATGGTTGAAGAAACGCATAAAACATTTGGTCACATCGATATTTTAGTAAATAATGCAGGTATCACTCGTGATGGTTTGCTTATGCGTATGAAAGATGAAGACTTTGATGCCGTTATCGATATCAACCTTAAAGGTGTATATTTGGTAACAAAAGCAGTATCCAAAATTATGATGAAACAACGTGCTGGTCATATTATTAACATGACTTCTGTTGTTGGTTTGATGGGTAATGCTGGTCAAGCTAACTATGCGGCTTCTAAAGCTGGTGTAATTGGTTTTACTAAATCTTGTGCAAAAGAGTTAGCTAGCCGTGGTATCACAGTTAATGCAATCGCACCTGGCTTTATCAATACTGATATGACAGATGTATTGCCTGAAAAGGTGAAAGAAGCTATGGTAACACAAATTCCGTTGGGCCGTATGGCTAAAGCTGAAGAAGTGGCTGCCGTAACAACATTCCTTGCTAGTGATTTTGCTAGCTATATTACAGGTCAAGTCATCAATGTAGATGGCGGCATGGTAATGTAGTTACAAAATTAGACTATATATAAATCTCATTTGAAAGGAGGTGAACCACTAATGAGCACTTTCGATAAAGTTAAAGCAATCGTTGTGGAACAATTAGGCGTTGATGAAGCTGAAGTTACCATTGATTCTACATTCATCGACGACTTAGGCGCTGACTCCTTGGATATCGTTGAATTGATCATGGCATTTGAAGAAGAATTCAATGTTGAAATCCCTGACGACGTTGCAGAAAAAATCAAAACCGTTAAGGATACAGTAGAATATATTGATTCTGCTAAATAAGCTGTATAGCTGACAATTCAGCCGTGCGGGGGGCCGAGTGGCTCCCCTAATCGGTATTGTTTACAGGAGGAATTGATAGTGAAGCTCCCTGAACTTCGCATTGGGAATCTAGTGGCCAAAGTACCTATTATTCAAGGTGGTATGGCGATTAGATTGTCTACAGCTCGGTTGGCAGCAGCCGTTGCAAATGAAGGTGGTATTGGCCTTATTGCAGCATCTGGATTGCCTTTTGATGAATTAAGATATGAAATACAATTAGCTAGAAAATTATCACCTACGGGTATTATTGGTATAAATGCGATGGTAGCAGCAACGCAATTTGCGGGCCTTGTAAAAACTGCCATCGAAGAGGGCATTGATCTTGTAGTGGCAGGTGCCGGTTTTTCAAGAGATATGTTCGCAATGGGTAAAGAGTCTGGTACTCCAATCGTACCTATTGTTTCTTCTGCAAAATTAGCGCGCATTTCTGAAGGTTTAGGTGCCGCTGCAGTTATCGTAGAAGGTAGCGAAGCTGGTGGTCACTTGGGAACGGATCGTTCTGCTCGTGAAATCGTACCAGAAGTTGTAGCAGCCGTTAAAAATATTCCAGTTATTGCAGCTGGTGGTGTTTTAGATGGTAAAGATATCGTGGATATGTTTAAATTGGGTGCTAATGGTGTTCAAATGGGCAGTCGCTTTGCTGCTTCTGATGAATGTAATGCATCTGATGAATTGAAAAAAATGTATGTGCGTGCTACAAATCCTGAGGATATTGTATTGATTCAAAGTCCAGTAGGTTTACCAGGCCAAGCTATTAAAAATAAATTTGCTGAATCTGTTCTTGATGGCACTGTAGCGCCACCAACAGTATGTGACAATTGTTTAAAACATTGTTCCCATAAATTCTGTATTATCCGTGCTTTATCTAGAGCGCAACAAGGTGATGTGGAAACGGGGTTAGTATTCTCTGGCAATAATATGCGAAAAGTCGATAAGATTATGCCAGTTAAAGATATTTTTGCACAGTTAAAACAACAAGTAGCAGAAATCGATTAATTAAAGGGGCTATATAGCTATAAGAGGTGGAATAATTGGAAAAACGTGTAGTAATTACTGGCTTAGGAGCGATTACTCCGGTAGGTATCGGTAAAGAGAATTTCTACAATGCGTTGTTAGAGGGTAAATCTGGTATTGGCCCAATTACACGCTTTGATGCATCTGACTATGCAACACGCATTGCAGGTGAAGTAAAAGATTTTGATATTACTCAATATGGCGTAGATAAAAAAGAAGCTCGCCGTATGGACCGTTCCGTTGAATTTGCAATTGGTGCAGCTGTTTTGGCAGCTGATGATGCAAAATTAGCACTTGATGAAGAAGATTTGGACCGTTGTGGTACAGTAGTTGGTACTGGTATTGGCGGTATTGATTCTATCCATGATGTGTATACAACATTATTTGAAAAAGGTCCTGGTCGTGTTAGCCCATTTGCAGTTCCTATGATGATTGCAAATATGTCTTCTGCACGTGTATCCATTCGCCTAGGTTTGAAAGGTCCTGTTATTACAGACGTGACAGCTTGTACTTCTGGTACTAATGCAATTGGTGATGCATTCCGCATTATTCAACGTGGTGATGCAGACATCATGTTTGCAGGTGGTACTGAAGCTGCTGTTTCCCCTGCTGCTGTAGCTGGCTTCGCGGCTATGAAAGCTATGTCTACACGCAATGATGAGCCTACAAAAGCATCTCGTCCATTTGATAAGGACCGTGACGGTTTCGTAATGGGTGAAGGTGCAGGTATCGTTGTACTTGAAGAATTAGAACACGCTAAAGCTCGTGGTGCTCATATCTACGCAGAAGTAGTAGGCTATGGCACTAATGGCGATGCTTATCATATTACAGCTCCAGCTCCTGGTGGTGTACAAGCTCGTAAATGTATGGAATTAGCAATTAAAGATGCAGGTATTGACCCTAAAGAAATTAACTATATCAATGCTCACGGTACATCTACAGGCTTGAATGATAAAAACGAAACATTGGCTATTAAAGAATTGTTCGGCGACCATGCAAAAGATATCGCTGTTAACTCTACAAAATCTATGACCGGTCACTTGTTGGGCGCTGCTGGTGCGATTGAAACTATTGTAATGGCAATGGCAATCGAAACAGGTAAGGTTCATCCAACAATTAACTGTGATAATCCAGATGAAGGTTTAGACCTTGATTATGTACGTGAAGGTGCTCGTGATTTACATGTTACAGCAGCTCTTTCCAACTCCTTTGGCTTTGGTGGTCATAACGGTACACTTTGTGTTCGCCGTTATGAAGACTAATGGGGCGTCACGTATCGCATAAGAATACTATAATGACACAAGCTCGTGAAGATTCTCTTCATGAGCTTGTTAGTCGTTTACATATACCGAATATTGATATCTCGATTTTAGATTGTGCTTTTACTCATACATCTTATGCGAATGAACATAAATCTAAGCATATTCATCATAACCAACGCTTAGAGTTTCTTGGTGATGCTGTATTGGATTTAATTATTGGTGAATATTTATTTACAACATATCCCGATATGTCTGAAGGTAATTTGACTAAAATTAAGGCGGCTACAGTTTGCGAAGATTCATTAGCTACCGTTAGTCGTACATTGCATTTAGGTGATTATTTATTACTGGGTCATGGGGAAAAGTCCTCTGGTGGTAGTGATAGAAAATCCATATTAGCTGATACATTTGAATCATTGATTGGTGCGTTATATATAACGACTGACTATAAAACAGTAATGGACTTTGTTCTTCATCAGTTAGCTCCTAATCTTAAGCAAGCATTAGAAGGTAAGCGTGGTAAAGATTATAAGACATTGTTACAAGAATTTGTACAACGTGATGGTGATAAACATATAGTGTATAGTCTTATTAGTGAGTCGGGTCCTGATCATGCTAAGACTTTTATGATGGAGGTATCCATCGATGGGATTACCTATGAGGCAGGTACTGGTAAAAGTAAAAAAATAGCAGAACAACATGCAGCACAATTGACATTAGAACGGTTAATGGCTGCTATATAATAAGCGCCGCAAGGCGCTTTTTATATAGGAACTATTAATATGAGAACATTAAAATCGAAATGTATGTAATTAGAATCGTAAATAGGAATAGGGAGGAGGTATATTCATGAAATATGGTATGATTCCATTTTTTATCCCTCATGTGGGCTGTCCTCATGTGTGTACATTTTGTAATCAGTCTCGTATTACAGAAATATCAGGCATAGGGTATTTGACTCCAGCATATATTACATCGACCATTAGAGATTATGTAGGCGAGTCTAGAGCGGATAAATATTGGGAGGTTTGTTTTTATGGAGGCTCCTTTTCCGCTATTGATCAAGAATTACAAAAACAATTATTAGCACCTGCTAATGAAGCGCTACAAGCAGGTATTATAGATGGTATTCGTTGTTCTACAAGGCCTGATTCCGTAAGTGATAGACAATTAGAATTACTGCGTTCATTTGGTATGAAGACCATAGAACTCGGCGTACAATCTATGGATGATACCGTACTATCCTTAGCTAAACGCGGTCATACCTCTAATGATGTAAAATTGGCTGTTAAACAATTACGAAAGTTTGGATTTACCGTAGGACTACAACTATTGCCGGGGCTTTTAGGCGATTCATGGGAAACGATAATACAAACAGCTGTTGAAATAACTGCATTGCAGCCTGATTTTGTACGTATTTATCCCGTTCTCGTCATAGATTATACGGAATTGGCAGAACAATTCAAGTCAGGTATATATGAGCCATTATCATTGGAATTAGCATTACAGTATTGTGCGTTTTTAAAGACTTGGTTTGAATCGCATCATATTACTGTTATTCGGACTGGATTGCAAAGCACTGAAGAACTCGATACAGGTACTAGTCTTTTGGCAGGTCCTTATGAGCCTGCCATGGGAGAACTAGTGACTAATGAGCAGTGGAAGCAGCGCATAGCATATTGTATCAATGAGCATACAGAATATTTTAGAAATCCAATTCGTACCATTACGATATCCTATCCACGATGTCTTACGTCTAAGGTAAGGGGATTAAAAAAACGCAATGTTACATATTTCGAACGAGCATATGAACATGTAACTTTCACATGGCGAGAAAATAATGATATTGATACAGTACAATGCAGTATAGATGGCATGGTATATGTGGTATAATTAAAGATATGATTTAATGGGATTATACTAAGAAAGGAGGCAGTCATGCAATTACTGCGGCTAGAATTAAAAGGATTTAAATCCTTTGCTGATAAAACAGTTGTAAAATTCTCCCCAGGGATGACTGCCGTTATTGGTCCTAACGGGAGTGGTAAAAGTAATATTACGGATGCTATGAAATGGGTTCTAGGGGAATCCAATGTGCGTAATTTACGGGGCCAACGTGCAGAGGATATCATTTTCTCAGGCACAGAAAAACGTAAACCGATGAGTGCTGCCGAGGTTACCCTTGTATTTGATAATGCAGATGGTCAACTCGATGTGGATATGCAAGAGGTAGCCATTACACGTCGTATCTATCGGACAGGTGAAAGTGAGTTCCTCATTAATAAACGGACCTGCCGTCTAAAGGATATTCACTTGTTATTAGCTGATACAGGCCTTGGCAAAGATTCGATGGCTATCATTGGGCAAAATCGTATCGATGCTATTCTTAATAGTAAACCAGAAGAACGGCGCCTTATATTTGAAGACGTTGCAGGCATTTCTCGTTTTAAAATTAATAAAGAAGATGCATTGCGTCGTATTGCGAGCACTGACCGGAATATGGAACGCGTTCGCGATATTATGGCGACCATCGAGGAACAATTAGGACCTCTGGCAGAAAAAGCGGAAACGACGAAAAAATATATGGCATTAAGCCGTAGTAAACGCGAATATGATGGTGTTATCGGCTTTCATAATTACAAGACGGCTGATAGATTATTAACCCGTGCAGAAAATGACAATATTGCATTGAAGGATGAAGAAATTGAACTACAAACGCAATTATCTACCCTCGATGCACGGCGTCATACATTACAAGCTGAAAATGCAAAGGATCAAGAACAATTAAAATCTTGGGAAGCACAGTTTAGCGACAAACAACGGGAAGAAGAACGCATCAATGGTACTGTAACACTACTAGAAGAACAGTTGCGTACAACTAAGCGCGAAGTAGAAGATACGTCTCTGCGTATTAGCGAATCAGAAGCGTCTAAAAAAGGTGAAGAGCAGCAATTGCTTATTTTAGATCGCCTTATTGAGGATGAAACGGCTCAATTAGAATCTGAACGTACTCAATTCGTAGTTTTAGAGGAAAATTATAATAAGGCCATTGCTCAATTAGAGGCGGAGCAATCATCATGGAAGTCCTTAGAAAGCGACAGACAAGCCTTTCAACAGCGTCAATTAGATTTAGTTGCTAGTATTGAAACAGCGAAGGCTACATTGCGAAATTTAGAATCTCGTAAATCTGAGTCCGCTATTCAAGTAGAAACATTAGAAGCGGAAATTAAAGAGGTTCAATCCAATTTATCGGCAGCGAAATCTGAACATGAATCCTTAGAAACTCAATTTAATGAGTTATCTAATAAACGGAAGTCTTTAGTTGATGAAGAACGGTCTGCATCAGAACGATTGCGAGAAGCCCGAAAGGCATTAAATCGCATGAGTAGCGATGTGCAAAAGGCACAGGGGCGATTAGAATTATTAGCACAATGGGCAGAACAACATGAAGGTTACTTAGAAGGTACTAAAAACATCCTTAACGGTAAGGGCCCATGGCGTGAAGCGATTAAAGGGGCGGTAGGTGATTTATTTACCGTAGATAACCGATTTACTGTTGCCATCGAAATCGCATTAGGTGGTAGTGTTAATCATGTTGTGACAACGACAGCTAAAGCCGCATCAGAAGGCGTTCAATTCCTTAAATCAATACAAGGGGGTCGCGTTACCTTCTTGCCGATGGATTCTGTAAAAGGGCGACCTTATGATACTCCTGCATTGTCGGAAGATGGTGTCATTGGGACAGCTGTCGACTGTATTGAATTCGATGCTGCCTATAATCATATTTTCCAATACTTGTTGGGCCGTACATTAGTTGTAGAAACAATGGAACGGGCTATTGCGTTACAAAAGAAATATAATCAGCAGTTACGTATCGTTACATTGACGGGGGAACAATTCCAACCAGGTGGTTCCTTAACTGGTGGTGCAACGAAGAAAAAACGCAGTTCCTTGTTAAGTCGTCGTGAAGAAGCAGCTCGTTTAGAGGCAGAATTAGCCTCCGTGGAAGAGCGTACGGCTAAGCTGGAACAACAAATTAAGGATGAAGAAAATCATATTGAACGAGCGCAACGTGAGCGAAGTGTGTTGGATGAACAATATCAACATACCAATCTTTTGTTTTCGGCCAGTCAAGCGAAGATTCAGAATATTGAAAATCAATTAGAACGTAAAAAGCGTGTGCTTCATGATGAACAGGAACGTATCGTTCAAATTGACGTGGACATGGGACAAACAAAACATGTGCTTTTACAATCTGAATCGGAATTGTCAGCGTTACATAATTCACCTGAACAACAAGGTGATCAATCGGCAATTATGGAACGATTAAGTACGCTGCAAAAGGCACAGCAAGAGGCATATGAAGCTTTTACAGCCTCTAGATTGTTTTGTGAACGTTTAGAAAGCACTATAGAAGAACGTAAGGTACAACAAGAGCAACGAAAGCAAAATTTGGAAACCATAGCATCTCGCTTAGAACCTCTCATGGAGTTATTACACTCTAGTGAAGAGCGTTTGAATGTTGTGATTCCTGAACAAATTCGAGTTGCTAATGAGTCTCTTGAAGCGATTCGTGGAGAGGTTGAAAAATTTCGCGCTTTACGTGATGAAGCGTATCAATCGACTGCTGGTGCACGGGAGGAGATTGAATCAATTTTAGCCGAACAAGACCGACTCAACCAACGGTATAAGGTGGTTCAAAATCGTCTAGTTGAAGCAGAAGGTAAATTGACGCGTTATCGTATGGATTGTGATCGTGCTATAGAGAATTTGAATGAATTAGGCTATTCATTGGAAGATGCACAGCATATAAATATTGCCGGCTCTGTGAATGATTGGAAAATGGAACAAGCTCGTTTAATGGCAGAAATCGCAGAACTTGGATCTGTAAATCCTAATGCTGTAGAAGAGTATGAAGAGACGAAAACTCGGTATGATTTCTTATCGAATCAATTAGCAGATCTCGATACGGCAAAAGAGCAATTACAGGCAGTTATCGCTGAAATGGATAAGGCCATGAGCACGCAACTCTATGATGTATTAGATGTGGTAGGTAAGCAGTTCCAACATGTATTCAGTCAATTATTTGGTGGCGGTACGGCTCAAATCGTACTTACCGACCCAGAAAATATCTTGACTGGTGGTATTGATTTCTACATTCAACCACCAGGAAAAAAACGTCAGCAATTGACATTATTATCTGGTGGAGAAAGAGCATTAACGGTTATAGCCTTATTATTCTCATTTCTCGACTATCGTCCGGCTCCTTTCTGTGTGCTTGACGAAGTTGATGCTGCTTTGGATGAAGCAAATGTAGAGCGATTTAGTTCTTATTTGAATCGGGTAAATAAGGAAACACAGTTTATCGTCGTATCACATCGTAAGAAAACGATGGAAGCTGCCGAAGTATTACAAGGGGTTACCATGGTGGAACGCGGTGTATCTCGATTGTTAACGGTTTCATTTGAAGATGTGAAGGAGGATCTAGCATAATGGCATTTGGATTCTTTAATAAAATTAAAGAGGGCTTAGAAAAAACTCGTAAGTCCTTTGTAAAAAATGTAGAAACAGTGATCATTGGTTATGCAGAAATCGATGATGATTTTCTTGATGATTTAGAAGCGGTCATGCTCACTAGCGATTTAGGTCCTAAGACTACAGAGTATTTGATGAAGGAAATCCGCCGTGGTGTTACAGAAGGTGTTATTAACAATACTGGTGATGTAATGCCATTCATGGAAGACCGCATCACAGAAATGTTAGTTGACCAAGAGGATGAAATCACACTTCACCACCCAGAGGTTATCCTGGTTGTTGGTGTTAATGGTGTGGGTAAGACTACAACTATTGCTAAATTGGCAAACTACTATACTAAGGAAGGTAAAAAGGTTATCATCGCTGCTGGAGATACATTCCGTGCGGCGGCGGCGGACCAATTATCCATCTGGGCTGACCGCGTAGGCGTACCTATCGTTAAACATAAGGAAGGTGCAGACCCTGCTGCCGTTGTATATGATGCGATGGAAGCCGCAAAGTCACGTAATGCAGACATGGTAATTGTCGATACGGCTGGTCGTCTTCATACAAAAGTAAATCTTATGGAAGAACTTAAAAAAATGGGCCGCGTAGCGAACAATCATGTAGAGGGTGCTCCGCATCAAACATTGCTCGTTCTCGATGGCACTACAGGTCAAAATGCGGTAAGCCAAGCTAAATTATTTGGTCAAGCCGTACCTGTTAATGGTATTGTAGTTACTAAATTAGATGGTACTGCGAAAGGTGGCGTAGTTATTTCTATTAAAGAAGAACTAGGCGTACCTGTACGTTGGATTGGCGTTGGTGAAGGCATGGATGATTTACGTCCATTTAATGCAAAAGAATTTGCCAATGCACTATTTAATAAAGGAATGATTCAAGGTGACAAATAAATATAACCGGGAATTCTTACTTGAATATGTAGAATCTGAAAATAAAAAAAATGAATGTAATGTAAGCCTAGAAAACATGGAAAAAATCGTTAGCTTAATTGAGTATTTCGGTATTGAATTATATCGTCCTATTACGAGATTACTACTTTCAAACTGGGAAGAAATTACAGATCGTATTAATAACTATACTGAATCAGATTGGATGATGGCCGATGAAATTCAAAAGACCACGCCTACATTAGATCGCTTCTCCATTGCTATGCTCATCGAAGTGTTAGAAGGTGAGGATACATTAAACCAAGCTGAAAATGCAGGTCGTCGTTTGTCAGAGGAAGAACTCAAGGCTATCCGTAAACATCAGGATGAACAGTAATGAAACATAATAGCTATAACTATGAAGGGGGCCAACCATTTAAAGTGGAGGCGCCCTTTACGCCTACTGGGGACCAACCTACAGCCATTCAATCTCTTACAGACGGGATTGAGCGTGGCGAATGGGCTCAAGTTCTATTAGGTGCAACTGGTACAGGAAAAACCTTTACCATGGCAAAGGTCATCGAGGCGGTTCAGAAACCGACCTTGATTATCGCCCATAATAAAACATTGGCTGCTCAACTTTGCAGCGAGTTTAAAAGTTTCTTTCCTAATAATGCGGTAGAATACTTTGTATCTTACTACGATTTTTATCAACCAGAAGCGTATATCCCTTCTAGCGATACGTACATCGAGAAGGATGCATCTATTAATGATGAAATCGATAAATTGCGTCATAGTGCTACCATGAGTTTATTTGAGCGCCGAGACGTTATCATCGTTGCTTCTGTTAGCTGTATTTATGGCTTAGGTGATCCGGAGGACTATTCTGATCTCGTATTGTCCTTGCGATTAGGTCAGACGAAATCTCGTGATGAAATTCTGTCTAAACTCGTAGATATCCAATATACGCGTAATGATATGAATTTTATTCGCGGTACATTCCGCGTACAAGGGGACACCATAGAAATTTTCCCTGCTGCCTATAGTGAAAGAGCCATTCGGGTGGAACTATTCGGCGATGAAATCGACCGTCTTGTTGAGGTGGATGCATTAACGGGAGAAGTCATTGCAGAGCGCAAACATGTTGCGGTCTATCCTGCATCTCACTATGTTACAACAAAAGAAAAAATGAAAATTGCGGTAGAGCGCATTGAGGCAGAACTTGATGAGCAGTTGGCAAAACTGAAAGCAGAAGATCGTCTGCTCGAGGCGCAACGTCTTGAACAGCGCACCCGTTATGATATAGAAATGATGCAAGAAATGGGCTACTGCTCAGGCATCGAAAACTATTCCCGCCATATGTCGGAGCGTAAAGCAGGGGAAGCACCATATACATTGATAGACTACTTCCCTGATGATTTCCTCATCATGGTAGATGAATCGCATGTAACCATTCCTCAGGTTCGCGCCATGTACAATGGGGATAGAGCGCGTAAAGAATCTCTTATCGAATATGGTTTCCGTTTGCCGTCAGCTCTCGACAATCGACCATTGAAATTTGATGAGTTTGTAGAACGAATCAATCAAATCGTGTATGTATCAGCAACGCCAGGACCGTATGAAATGGAAGTAGAAACGAATGTGGCAGAGCAAATCATTCGTCCTACAGGGCTACTCGATCCATCCATTGAAATTCGTCCTATTAAGGGGCAAATGGATGATTTACTCGGTGAGATTCATAAGCGCGCCACTAAGAATGAACGGGTTCTCGTCACGACATTGACGAAGAAGATGGCTGAAGATTTAACGGAATTCTTGAAGGAAATGGGTGTTCGTGTTCGTTACCTTCACTCGGATATCGTTACCATCGAGCGGGCTGAAATCATTCGTGATTTGCGGGCCGGTGTATTCGATGTATTAGTCGGTATCAACTTGCTCCGCGAAGGCCTCGATATGCCAGAGGTTTCCTTGGTGGCTATTTTAGATGCGGATAAGGAAGGTTTCTTACGCTCTGATACAGCTATGATTCAAACTATCGGTCGTGCAGCGCGTAATGTGAATGGTCATGTTATTATGTATGCTGACCGTGTAACAGGTTCTATGCAACGCGCTATGGACGAAACAGATCGTCGTCGTGCAGTACAAGAGGCATATAATATTGAACATCATATTACGCCAAAATCTGTATCTAAAGATGTGAAAGAGCTTATTGAGCTCACTAAAATTGAAGAAGATATGGTCACCGATGGCAAAGGGCTTTCACCAAAGAAGGGGAAAAAGAAGTCCTCTGCAGCTGGAATGGACCATGGCCACGAACCATATGCTCAAGATGCAGATGCTACTAAGGTAGCAGAGATTACGGCGGAAGAACTATATAACAAGATTGAAGAGCTTGACCGTCAAATGAAGGCGGCTGCTAAACAGTTGGAATTTGAAAAGGCTGCTAAATTACGTGACCAATTGGGCGAACTTCGTCAACAATGGTCCGATATGCATAGTGTCGGTGAAAGTAAGTTAAAAAAACCACGAAAAAATTCTAAGAAACAATCACCGAAAAGTAAAAAGGTACATATATGAAAGATCAATTGATTGTAAAAGGTGCACGTCAGCATAACCTTAAAAATATAGATATTTCACTACCGCGAGACAAGTTCATTGTCTTAACTGGTTTAAGTGGATCCGGTAAATCGTCTCTTGCTTTCGATACGATTTACGCAGAAGGTCAACGACGGTATGTAGAATCACTGTCGGCCTATGCTCGTCAATTTTTGGGACAAATGGATAAGCCTGATGTAGATTATATTGAAGGTTTATCTCCAGCCATTTCTATCGACCAAAAGACTACAAGCCGAAATCCTCGTTCTACAGTTGGTACGGTAACGGAGATTTACGACTATTTACGTCTATTATTTGCCCGTGTTGGACATGCTCATTGTCCAGAGTGTGGTAAACCCATTACGCAACAAACCATTCAACAAATGACAGATGATGTAATGAGCTTTCCTGAAGGGACAAAGATTTTAATCTTAGCACCTATGATTCAAGGAAAAAAAGGGGAACATAAATCCGTCTTTGAACAACTTCGAAAAGAGGGTTTTGTCCGTGCTCGCGTTGATGGTGTGGTACACACGATGGATGAGGATATTGTATTAGAGAAAAATAAAAAACATTCCATCGATATTGTTGTAGACCGTCTCGTTGTCAAAGAAGGCATTGAATCCCGTTTAGCAGACTCTATGGAAACGGCTTCTAAATGGGCAGAAGGTATCGTTATTGTTCAAGAGGTCGATGGCCCAGAGCATATGTATAGTCAGAACTTTGCATGCCCTGATTGTCATATTTCATTGCCAAAAATTGAGCCCCGTATGTTCTCTTTCAATAGTCCCTTTGGGGCATGCCCCGCTTGTTTGGGTATTGGCTCTACCATGGAGGTTGATGAAGAACGCGTCATTCCAGATGGCTCTATTAGTTTTGCCGATGGTTGTGTACAGGCGTTGAGCTCTAATCCTAATGCATGGTTTATGCGTCAGCTAGAAGGTCTATTGAAAGCTAATGGACATTCCTTAGACTCTTCCTATGATGAATTGCCTAAGGCATTACAGAAAAAGGTCATGTACGGTACTACGGACAAAGTGGCTTTCACCTATGAAAATATGCGCGGTGAAGAAAAGGAATTTTTCACCGAAT
This sequence comes from Veillonella atypica, assembly GCF_041431435.1. NCBI lineage: Bacteria > Bacillati > Bacillota > Negativicutes > Veillonellales > Veillonellaceae > Veillonella > Veillonella atypica. Next base: position 459,153 of record NZ_JAPVXV010000001.1, on the reverse strand, counting down.
ACGAAGGTATTTTGCCGATGGTGAAACGCCGCCATAGCGAAGCATCTACCGATTCTATGCGCGAAGAATTTGAAAAATTCATGTCCATTAAACCATGTACTACATGCCATGGCGCCCGTCTTAAACCCGAGGTATTAGCGATTACCGTAGGGGATAAGAACATTAATGAAGTAACCCAGTTGACGATTAAAGAGGCGTTAGATTTCTTTAGTCATTTGCAGTTAACTGACAGAGAACAAGTGATTGGGGCTCAAATTTTGAAGGAGATTAATGCACGACTAGGCTTCCTCAATAATGTAGGCCTTGATTACCTTACTATGAATCGGAGTGCAGGCACCTTATCCGGTGGTGAAGCACAGCGTATTCGGTTAGCAACGCAAATTGGTTCTGGTCTTGTTGGTGTGTTGTATATTCTTGACGAGCCATCCATCGGTCTACACCAACGGGATAATGATCGACTTATCGATACCTTAAAAGGGTTGCGTGATCTTGGTAATACACTGCTCGTTGTAGAACATGATGAGGATACGATGCGCGCTGCAGATTACCTTGTAGACATTGGACCAGGTGCGGGCGAGCATGGTGGTCAAGTCATTGCAGCAGGGACTGTAGATGAGGTTATGCAGGTGAAAGACTCCATTACCGGTCAATATTTGAGCGGCCGCAAGTTTATAGCTCTTCCTGACGAACGACGTAAACCTGGTAAAAACTGCATCGAAATTCGAGGTGCCAAAGAAAATAATCTACAAAATATTAATGTGAAATTCCCAATTGGACTATTTACAGTTGTTACAGGTGTTAGCGGTTCTGGTAAGTCTACCTTAATCAATGAAATCTTATATAAAGGGCTAGCTAATCAGTTGTATCGTTCGTATCACAAGGTGGGGGCCCATAAAGAAATTCGCGGTCTTGAGCATATCGATAAAATCATCAATATTGATCAAAGCCCTATAGGCCGTACACCTCGCTCTAACCCTGCTACGTATACAGGCGTATTCGATGCAATTCGTGAATTATATAGCCAAACACCAGAGGCTAAGATGCGCGGGTATAAACAAGGGCGTTTTAGTTTCAATGTAAAAGGTGGCCGCTGCGAAGCTTGTCGTGGTGATGGTATCATCAAAATTGAAATGCATTTCTTACCAGATGTGTACGTGCCTTGTGAGGTCTGCAAAGGGGCTCGCTACAACCGGGAAACACTAGAGGTTAAATATAAGGGCAAATCTATTGCCGATGTGTTAGATATGACCGTAGATGATGCAGTAGAATTCTTTAGTGCTATCCCTAAAATTTATAAGAAAATGGTAACGTTGCAAGAGGTTGGTCTTGGCTATATTCGTTTAGGCCAAGCGGCAACCACATTATCTGGTGGTGAAGCACAACGGGTTAAATTGGCCACAGAACTAGCACGTCGTAGTACAGGTAAAACATTATATATCCTTGATGAACCTACAACAGGCCTTCATGCAGAAGATATTAGAAAGCTTTTAGATGTATTGCAGAAACTGGTAGATGGTGGCGATACAGTTATCGTAATTGAGCATAATCTAGATGTTATCAAAACGGCTGATTATATTATTGATCTAGGTCCTGAAGGTGGTAACCGCGGTGGTACCATCGTGGCTACCGGTACACCGGAACAGATTGCAAAGGTGAAAGAAAGTTATACAGGAAAATTCTTAGGTCCTGTATTAGAACAGACTAATACATTTATGAATGCTGCAAAGAAAAAGAAATAATTTGTATGGCACTGCCTTGCATGGTTGCGACAATGAAGTATTAATTATAATGGTATGGAGAATTGACGAAGAAAGGAGGATATATGCCGTCTGAAGAGTTATTAGAAAAGGTTAGCCATTTACCGACCACACCAGGGGTTTATTTATGGCGTGATCAATATAACCGCATCATCTATGTGGGTAAAGCGATTAATTTACGTAATCGCGTGCGATCCTATGTGCGTAATGATGCGAATCGGGCGCCTAAGGTAACGGCGATGATGAAGCGTGCCGTCGATGTAGAGATTATTCAAACAAAGACGGAAATGGAAGCCCTCATATTAGAAAATACGCTTATCAAAGAACATAAGCCGAAATACAATATTTCCCTTAAGGACGATAAGACGTATCCTTATGTTAAAATCTCTGTTCAAGAAGACTATCCTCGCGTATATATGACACGTCGCCTTGAGCGTGATGGGGCTAAATATTTTGGGCCCTTTACTGATGTAACAGCCGTTCATGTAGTCCTCAAGTTGATTCGTCAGTATTTTCCATTGCGTACCTGTAAATCGATGAAGGTAGAACGCCCTTGTTTGCAATATCATATGCACTATTGTGAAGCGCCATGCTTTCATAAGATATCAGTACCGGATTACCGCAAATATATCGATGAAATTATAGCGCTCTTTGAGGGAAAACCAATCCCATTGCTTAAAGAAATTAAGGAAAAGATGGAAGAAGCTGCGGAAGAGCTTCGATTTGAAGATGCAGCACGTTATCGAGACCAATTGACGAGCATTGAGAAAATTCAAGAAAAACAGCGGATGGTAACGCAACGTGGTGATCTAGATGTACTGGGGATAGCTGTAGATGGTCAATTGGCATGTGTACAACTACTCTTTATTCGAGGTGGCCGTCTATTAGGCCGAGAAAATTACTTCGTGCAAAATGAAGGTGACTCGGAAGAAACCATTATGACTGATTTTATTAAGCAGTACTATGGGGATACTACCTTTATTCCTAAAGAGCTATTATTGCCTATGGAAAGTTCTGAGCAACATCTATTTAAGGATTGGTTCAGTGACATGAAGGGCCAACAGGTCGATGTCCTTGTGCCTCAACGTGGTTATAAGATGGACATGATTAAAATGGCTCATGAAAATGCTGAAACATTCCTTGAAGAACGTCGCCGCCAATGGCAATACCAAATCGATAAGAGTGGCGGTGCCGTTAAGAAATTGGCGGAGGTCCTCGATTTACCTCGATTACCAGAGCGTATGGAGTGTTTTGATATTTCCCATACACAAGGCTCTGAAACCGTAGCCTCCATGGTTGTATTTGAAGGCGGCAAGCCAGCTAAGAAGGAATATAGACGCTTTAAATTAAAGACTACACAGGGAAAGCCAGATGACTTTAAATCGATGGCAGAAATCATGGAACGCCGCTATGGTAATGAAACGGATTGGCCTATGCCAGACCTCATTATTATCGATGGTGGTAAGGGGCAGCTCAATGCATCTATACCGCTCATACGCGCCGTAGGTGTTATAGATGTGCCAGTCATATCCTTGGCAAAACGGATAGAAGAGGTCTTTGTAGAGGGGCAATCGGATAGCATCATTTTGAGTCATCATTCACCAGAGTTGCAATTATTACAACAAATTCGTGATGAAGCCCATCGATTTGCTATTACCTATCATCGTAAATTGCGGGGCAAACGTAACTTAGAATCCGTACTCGATCACATTGATGGTATTGGTCCTAAACGACGTAAGGCTTTATGGGCTCATTTCAATAGCTTAGAGGCCATGAAAAAAGCCAGTATAGATGAATTAGCTAAGGTCGATTCTATGAACTATAAGACGGCGGAAACATTATACAATTTTTTCCGCATGTCGAATGTTGAAAAACAAGATGTATTACAAGGCAATACAATGTAATACAAAAATAGTTAATACCTTATAGTAGAAAAGCAGCACTGCTGAGTATGACTTGCAGTGCTGCTTTTGTGCGTTATGCTTTTATATGTACTTGTTTGTGTTGAATATACCATGTTCGAATGGTGAATAGTATGCCTGCTACAATTACGCTAGCTAATAGGCCTATCCATACACCAAATGGGCCGTAATTTGGGTTGTTGGCAAGAATGTATGCAATAGGGAAGCAAACGCCCCAATAGGAAATGAGAGAAATATAGAATACAATTTTCACATCCTTGTAGCCCCGTAGAATACCTTGTAACGGTGTACCAATGGCATCGAAGGCGGAGAAGAAAACGCCATACCCGAGGAATCTATAAATTAGATTATATACCTCTTCATCATTTGTAAATAATGCGGATATGCTTTCCATATGGGTAAATGTGAAAGCACAAATCAAAATTGCAATGACAATGGCTAACACGCGAGAAATGTAGGAGTACTGAATAGCTTCTTTATGTCGCTCAGCACCGACTTCATAGCCTACAGCAATGGTGGAAGCCATGGCAATGCTAAGTGGTAAGCAATAGAACACGTTGGTAAAGGCAATGACCGATTGGTGAGCCGCTACGACAGCGGATCCAAAGTGTACCATCAATAGGCCGGCAATACTGAAAATGCTGGCTTCAAAAAAGATGGAAGAACCGATTGGCAAGCCGATTTGTAATTGCTCACGTATGTATTGCCATTTGGGGCGTACCCAATCTTTATAGATACGATATCCCTTTAATTTAGGATGGAAGAGCACCATCGCACTAAATAAAATAAAGTTTGTCCAACATGCTCCGGCAATACCATAACCAGCACCGACACCACCAATTTCAGGCAATCCGAAGTGCCCAAATATCAGTGAGTAGTTTAAGAATACATTCACTACAAAACTCGTTACTACAATGGCCATAGAATAGTGAGTTAACCCGTGGGAATCAACGGTGTTACGCAATGTATTAACCCATAACAGAGGGAATAGGCCAAGTGCGAAAGCTTTCAAATAATTGATACAAACAGCCGTAGCAGCAGGTTCTAAGTTAAGGAAATTTAGTAATGGTACTAATCCGAAAACACCGATTAATAATATAATAAGTGCTAGGGTTGTTGCAATATAAAACCCTTGGTAGACGATGGTAGGTATACTATCTGTTTTCTTGGCTCCTAATAGCTGTGCAATGATCGGGGTGATACCCATTAGGGTCCCTTGTGCAAAGATATAGAATAATAACCATAGATTGTACCCTGTAGCAACCCCAGCTAAATCAATTGTACTATATTGTCCTGTTAAGAAGATGGCGATAAATGTGCCCCCTACAAGAGAAAATTGGGTGATGCACATAGGAGTAAATAATTTAATGAACAACCATAATTTTTGTAGTATAGAATATGTTTGATACATAATGACCTCCTAAATTGATGATATATTTTAACATAGTCTATCTATTATGGCTAGGTGTATTAAAAACTATAGAATATAGTTATATACAGGTATTCGTATTACGAATAGATGGATACATTACAGTATTGTACAAGGTAGATGCTCTTTAGTATAATAAGTATATTAAATATTTTCGTTATAGGAGGTACGAATTGGACATTGTATCTGTTCAAGGTTTGTTGGCAATGTTACAAATCATTGTCATCGATATTCTGTTGGCCGGCGATAATGCCATTGTGATTGGCATGGCTGCACGAAATTTGCCAGCTCATTTACAAAAGAAAGCAATTTTCTGGGGCACAGCAGGTGCTATCATTTTACGTCTCGTTATGGCATTCCTCTTCGTTGAGGCTTTAAATACAATTCCAGCGCTTCGTTTGGTAGGTGGTATCCTTTTATTATGGATTGGATACAAGCTCGTTGCTGATGATGACAGTGAGCATAATATCGAGGCCAAGGATAGTTTGCGAGCTGCAATCATGACGATTGTCATTGCTGACGGTATCATGGGTATCGATAATGTAATCGGTGTAGTAGGCGCTGCAGGTGGCCACATGACAATGGTTGCTATTGGTATGCTTATTACGGTGCCTATCATCGTGTATGGTAGTACATTATTTGTGAAAGTCATCGAGCGTTTCCCAATTATTCTCTACGTTGGTGGTGGTATCCTAGGATGGGTCGGCGCTGGCATGAGTGTGGAAGATACATTGATTGCTCATACAGTTGAACCGTATGCGCTGTATATTAAAATAGCTGCCGTTATCCTTGTAGTAGGCGCATCGTTAGTAGTAAAACAACTTAAAAAATAATTGGAATGTATAATATCTCTTCTCTTTTTTACAGGAGGAGAGATATTTTTTTGCAGTAGATTATGAAAGATATTAAAGCATTTGTTTTAGATGAGAAAATACATAAAATATGGTATAGTTAAGGGATAGTTATAGAATTAATTATAGTTGAGGTGCGTATAATGGAATTTTTAGAAGCGGCCACGTGGGTTACGATTGGCAAAATTATATTGATAGATATTTTATTAGCCGGAGATAATGCTGTAGTTATCGGTATGGCAGCCGGTAAATTAGCACCAGAACTTCAAAAGAAAGCCGTTATATGGGGGACGGCAGGTGCCATTTTAATGCGCCTTCTGTTTGCCACCGTTTTGGTAGAAGCGTTAACCTTGATTCCTCTCGTTCATTTAGGCGGTGGACTTGTGCTCATATGGATTGCCGTTCAGCTTTTAAAAGGCGATGATGAAGAGGCACACATTGAAGCTAAAAACTCCTTAATGGGTGCTATTTGGACGATTATCGTTGCCGACGCTATGATGAGTATCGACAATGTCATCGGTGTTGTGGGCGCTGCAAAAGGTCATTTAGAGCTTGTTATCGTTGGTATGCTAATTACGGTACCTATCATCGTATTTTGTTCTACACTATTCGCTCGTATTATTAACAAATTCCCAGCCATTCTTTGGGCTGGTGGTGCACTACTTGGATGGGTTGCCGGTGAAATGATCGTAGAAGATCCACTTCTTTTACCATATATTCAAGGGGAAGAATTACTCGTTAAATTTGGTGCGGTATTCTTTGTTCTTATTGTGACAGGTATCATTAAAATTTGGAAGAAAAGAGACGCGTAATGAACGGTACAGGTCGTACATCTCGTAAATATAAATCTAAAGGTAGACAACAACATACAGGTGGAAAACTTTCTAAAAAACAACAGGCCATTCTAAATGCGCCTGTTAAACTTGGTGAGGAGGTGTTGGTAACCATTCACGGTATTGGCAGTAGTGGAGAAGGTGTAGGTCGCGTAGATGATTTTACCGTCTTTGTTCCCTTTGCCTTGCCTGGAGAAACGGTAAAAGTATCCATTAACATGGTGAAAAAGACCTATGCTACAGGTAAATTAATAGATATTGTTACACCTGCTGATAATCGTATAGAACCAACATGTGATCTATATGGTATATGCGGTGGTTGTCAATTACAACACATTACCTACGAAGGGCAGCTTTCACTAAAAACACAAAAGGTGAAGGATGTTATTGAACGAATTGGTCACCAAAATCCTGATCTTGTAAAACCTGCACTAGGACCAAAAGAACCTTGGGCATATCGAAACAAGATGCAAATGCCTGTCGGTGGTGCTAGAGGCGACATTCAAATGGGATTCTATGCAATGGGATCTCACGATATCGTACAGGGGACGAATTGTCCTATTCAAGATGAAGGAAATAATCGTATAGCCCAAATCTGTTATGACATAGCCAAAGAGCTTGATGTTGAGCCATATGATGAACATACGAGAAAGGGCGTATTGCGTCATGTTATCGGTCGCATTGGGCAATCTGGATGGATGGTTATTCTCGTAACCGCTACTGATTATTTACCGCATCAAGAAGCATGGGTTAAAAACATAACCAATCGTATACCACAAGTGGAAACCATCGTTCATAATGTGAATGGTAAACGAACCAATGTCATTTTAGGTCCTACTAATCATGTTATCTATGGAGATGGTACAATCACTGATCATATTAAGGACCTACGTTTTACCTTGTCACCACATTCATTCTTCCAAGTGAATCCAGAACAAACAACGGTGCTTTATGATCAGGCATTAGCCTATGCGGATCTTAAAGGTAATGAAATCGTTATCGATGCGTACTGTGGTACGGGTACTATTTCATTGTTTTTGGCTCATAAGGCAAAACATGTTATCGGTATAGAAATCGTAGAACCAGCCATTATTAATGCTCGTGAAAATGCACGACGTAATGGCTATGACAATACTGAATTCATCGTCGCTGATGCGGCTGTTGAAATGCCAAAACTCTATAAAGCCGGCGTACGACCAGACGTGATCGTATTCGATCCAATCCGAGCAGGCTGTAAAGAAGAAGTACTAACCTCTGCAGCTGGCATGGAACCGAAACGAATTGTTTACGTATCCTGTAACCCAGCAACTATGGCACGAGATATTGAAATCCTTACACACTACGACTATGAACTAAAAGAAGTACAACCAGTGGATATGTTTCCAATGACAGCGCATGTTGAGACGGTAGCACTTTTGTCCAAACTCGATGTCGATAAGCATATAGAAGTTGAAATTGAGCTGGATGAGCTTGATTTGACCAGTGCTGAAAGTAAGGCCTTGAGACACTTCAAAATGATTGAATAGAAAAGAATGACAGCATATGACTTTCTGCATTTATGACATTCCTACTTGGTATAGGAACAGCTATTATTCCTTTCTTGCAAGGTATCAATGAGAAAATAGGCTCAATATATAGATTGATAGGATCATTTTTATATTTAAAGGAGCGTTGAAATGATTGATAAAAGCAATAAAAAATTTTGGGATAAATTTGCTAAGCTATATGCTCCTTTCATGAAAAAAGACAAAGGAGTATATGATAAAGTTTGCGAATACATTCGTCCTCATTTGAAACAGCCGATGCAGTAGCATTATCCTATTCGCATGAAAAATTTGATTGTGTGTTAATTGCTAATGCACTTCATATTATGCCTAAACCGGATGAGGCGATGAAAGAAATATATAGGGTGTTAAAACCTAATGGGACTTTGTTCGCCCCCACTTTTCTATGGAAAGAGGGAAAGCAAAGAAAAATGATAAAAAGTTTGATGTCTATTTTAGGATTTAAGATGTATCAAGAATGGGATAAAAAGGAATTTGAAGATTTTATTAAAGAATATGGATTTTCAGTAGTTGAATGGAATTGTGCAAGCATTTACGCAGGAAAAGTGCCGGATATTTTATCATAATGTTGAGGGCAATATTGGAAAAGGATAACCAATTCCCGTTTGTTTGGGCTGATTTTCAAAGGTGGATAAGGTGAACAAAAGATAATTCATCGTATTGATTGGAGAAAGCATATGGAATTAACAAAAGCAGAGATTAAATTACTAAGAAAAGCTTATAGCGTTATGGCTGACACGCACAGCAAATATCACCCGGAGTCCGAAAAAGACATATCTGAGTTTGAAAACAAATTCGAACCAATTCCGTCAGAATATCGATATTTGCTCAAGGAATTTGGTGGCTGCCATTTTGTTGATCCATGGATTTTCACTTTAGAGGAATTAGGTTATGAATACCCTGCTTTTATTGCAAACTATATCGACGACGAAGAAAGCAACATATCAAATAATACTGTTTTTCCTATTGGCGGTTTAGGTGATGGAAGTTTAGTTTGTATTTTAAAGGAAACAGACAAAATTGTTGTTTTGCCACATGATGTATATGTGACATCGGTTGATGATTTAGAAATTATTGCAGAAAGTTTTAAGGAGTTAGTTTTTGGTTTAGCGGAACAGGGTATTGAGCTTGACAACCAAATTAAATAGCCAATAATGGACATTCGTGAAGTTCTTATTGATATAATGTGTACTTGCTAACTTGAATTTGTTGAGGAGACGGTTGTATTAATGACAAGGGAATAGACCGAAGTCCTTAATTACGAATGCTTTATGCGATAGCGTTTCTGTAACAGCGAATCTTGGACATCAACAGCTAATGATAGTGAAGAAATCTTAGCTACTACACTTGATCATGAACTTATCGCAAAGTTTGCTAAAGAGTTTATGGAATTATATAATGGTATTTATTTTTAAGCAAAGAGAAATCAAAATTTATGGAGATAATTTCATTAGAAATTTAATGAAACTCTCGGTTTATTTGGAGAAAAGATGTATTGAATTCAGATATGAGAAAATATGCAGATATAAAAGACATAATTGAATATGGGTTAAATAATATTTCTGATAGGGAAAAAATAACAATGAGCCTGAAAGACTTTCTATACATTAGACGAGTTTTAGAGGAATATATGCGTTATCTACATAATCCTGATCATTATCCCGATATAGAAGCAATTCAAAATTTTTTAGGTGATATTTCTTCGGGAGGAGGATTTGAATGTTTAAGCACAGCTATTTATAAAAAAGTATATAAAGTTGATTTGCCATCGAAGATTGAGAAAATGATTGATGATGGTGTATTTGAACACCCTCTTTATCCCAGTTACTATAAGGAAAACGAATAAGTAATAATTGTATAATATTGAAATGGTACAAAATATAAATTTATGTGGATACGTAAATTTGAAGTTGTAGGGGACTAATGATAATTTTCACAACACATTAAGGCGGTTGAGATGAAAAATATAGATATTTTTGTACATGAAAAATATAACAAAGCTGATTACGAAAAGGTAGCAGAACATATCTATAAAACGTATGACGATTTTATGAAAAGTGATTGCTTTGTTACTTCATTAAAATTTGTTCAAGAACCAGAATTAGGAGAAGGAGATAGTCCGAGGAGTATTTCCCAATATCCATTGGAAGATGTTTTAGAAAAATTTTATGTGGCGATTCAGGATTTTTATGAAGATTTGAATTATACCAGTGATGAGACTTGTTATTTGGAATTTTCGGCTTCAGATATGGAAGATATACAGAAACTACTTGGAATCGTAAATAAGCATGTATACAATAAGGAAGATGGGGATTATGTAGAGCTGGTAATTGAATAGTGTATTAAAATAATTGTACATTCTTATATCATCATTTTTGTATATTCTTATATTGACATTTACACGTAGAGCAAGCCAGTATGAAGGATTGGCATTATTATAGAGATCCATTACGGGTTTATAGTCCAGATTTTGATATCTTAGTTTCTTACTTTAATCAAGTGTATCCTATTATGGATGCATCAGATAATACTGAAAGAGATAGATTTGATGTATGCTTTGATAATTGGATTAAGAAAGATTACTGGACTAAAATAATTCAAAATATTGAAGTTGATCTTATAAACTTTAGTAAAGATGCATTAGAGTTTTAAACTCATGTATTGCTTGGGAAAAGGAAATACTTTAATATACATCTGATATAGTTATTGAAAGTAATCTTTAAAAGAAATACAGTATTATTTAGGAGGACTTTTACAATTTTGAAACCTAGAGAGTTATGTGAAAAAGCTTGGCAGGAGATAGCAAGTAAATTTCCTGATTTTAAGGTAGTTAGTAAAGGTCAGAAGTTAAAGAAAACCTCTAAGAATAAAGACCTTATCTTTGAAATCTACTTTCAAGCTAATAGAAATAACTATGCAGATAGCGTAGAGTTTGTTCCACATATTGCCATTTATTCTAAATCTATGAAAAAAGCTAATATTCATAACGGGTTTGTATATGGCGGAGAATTAGGTCGTTTGTTAAATAGAACGGAATGGCATTGGTATCAATTAGCAGGTGCTAACTATCAATATACTGTAGATGAAGTTAGTAAGTTATGTGAGGAATATATAATACCGCTATTTGAAGGTTTTGAAGATACAGAACGTAATATTGAAAAACTTATAGAGGGAGATATAAACGATTATAATCTACCGTATTATATTTATCATTATGGTGGAAAAGATAAAGCTCAACAATATTTTAATAAAATAATCAAAAATTCTGAGTTAAGAAGTATGTATATTGACTTTTATAATCAGTTGAAAGAAATTCCTAAAGAAAATATTTCATTAGGCGTGAGTGAATTTTATGGATCCACTATGATTGAATTTGCATATATAAATGGAATAATAATTGAAGAAGAATAAATAAGTCCATCGCATAGAAACGATATGCGATGGACCTTTTTTTGCTTTTATATATTAAATTTAGATAGATTTTATATGGTTGTGGTTAAATCAAATAGAAGTTATATAGTAAAGTTTGATGAATGATTACTAAAATTTAAACTTCATACTTGCAGAATATGTACGGCCTGCGGTAGCTTCATCATCGTAGAAAATACGATTAAATACATTTTGAATACCTAATTGTAATGTCGCTTCTTTGGAGAATTTGTAATTCATTGCTACATTAGAGATAAAGTAGCTATCTGAGGAACCGTATTGACCTGTAATATCATCTACTGATTGTCGACGACTTACATATTGAGCATCCCAAAGGGCATTCCATTTACCATTAGTATATTCAAGACCTGCATGGAAGATATGTTTAGGTATATCATAATTGATTTCCTCATATCCGCTTGCATTTGTGTTAGGAAGATCTTTATGTTTTATACGACCCATTTGCCATGTATAGTTTCCAAATACAGACCATTTTGAGGATAGTTGGTGGCGAAGTTCTAATTCTATGCCGCGACGAGTTTCTTGGTCTACATTTTCATACATTTTATAATCTACATCACCATTATTATCATAATGTGTTACATATTTAACCTTATCCTTCGTTTTTACATAGAATGCAGATAGATTTAAAGCAGTTTTTGTGCCCCATTCTTTTTTCATACCAACTTCAAATGTATCTGAACGTTCTGGATTAAGATTTGGATTCGCTCGTACTACATCTGTGTAACGATATACTTGACTAAGTGGTGGTGGATTAAAAGAGTGACCATAGGAAGCATATACATTTAGCGAATCGGTTACATAATGTTCAATTGCTAATCTTGGACTCCATTCAGTATAGCTACCTTCACCATGATTTACGGTGTCGTATCTATTATTGGTCGTATCATAGGTAACATGTTGACCATCGAATTTTTTGAATCGGTCTATACGAAGTCCGGTATAAATAGCCCAATTGAAATTAGGACGGTATGTGTCTTGGACGAATAGGGCTAAATTATTTGTAGCACCTTTATTGATTTCATACAATCCACCAGGATATGTGGTTGAATCAAAGGAAGAATGATTTCTCCAATTAGTTAATTCTCTTCGTTTTTGCTCAAAGCTTTCCTTTTTCCAGTTAATGCCCGCAACAACGCTATGTTTCCCCATACGATCCCATACTTTTTGTGCATCAAAATTAATTGTTTTTCCAGGATAGAATGAATCATCACCAGGGCCGCTGTAGTTAGGTGTATTTGGATTGCTAGGGCTAGAGAATCCATCTTTTTTTCGATCTAATATATTGAAAGTAACTTGTAGCTTATTTTTGTCATTTTTATATTGTAGGTTATGAGCATGATATTCTTTTAATCCATCATAGCCTAAGTATCTACTTGTTCTAAGTGCTACATATTTTTGATTGTTAATTTTGACATTTCCAGAGAAGATAGGTGCACCATTTACGGTTATGGTACTCATTGGATTCTCATAAGCATATCTATTTTTCGTATATAGATAAGAGTAGGTTAATGATTCTCTATCACGGAGTTTCATCGTTACATACGCAGATAGATTCTTATTATTAAATGACTTATCTCCTCGACTACCTAATAGATAGGAACCATCTTTGGTTTGTGGAACTGGATTATCTGGTGTAACTGTTACAGTAGACGGCCTTATGTTGGCAGCTCTGCCGGTAATAAAGAAACCTGGATAACCATCTGTTTTTCTTTGCTCTCCGGACATACCGACAGTAATACGATTAGATACTTGTGCATCAAACCCTAACTCATTATTTAGTGTCCCATGAGATCCATATCCAATTTGTCCATGCCAATGGATATCTTTTACAGATTGTTTTGGTTGTTGTTGTTTTGTTTGAATGTTGATAACACCAGCAACACCTCTGCCACCATATAAAGAGGAGCTAGGACCACGTACTAATTCGATTCTTTCAATAGAATGTACTGGTATAGCTTCCCAATCAACACCATTATTAAAGGTGTTATTCATTGGTACACCATTGAGTAATACTAAGATGTCAGTAGAATCAAAACCGCGAATTTGTAATCCACCGTTTGCTTTTTGGCTTTTATACACGCCAGGTAACATTTGTAGAGCATCTGTTACGGTATCAACTCTTCGTGTTTCAATATCTTTGTCTGTTACAACAGATACAGCACTTGGTGTTTTTATGATATCCTCCATAGTTCTAGTAGCAGTTACCGTGATGGTATGTGATACTTTAGGTTCATCGGCCACGTTGGTATCTGCTGCATATACAATGGATGCGCTCATAGCCGTTAAAATCATTGAAAATAACATGATTTTTGATGTACTGGTTTTCTTACAACCAGTTAATGTTTTCTTTCTTTTACCTTCTTTCATACGTATGACCCTCTACACTAAAATAATTAAAATACATCATTTTTAGTATAGCATTGGGACGAATAAATTATTATGAATAGTAGTTATATGATTATAAGTAATGCTAATTATATAAAAAACAAAAATAATTTATAATTAATTTATATTATGAATTTTTTTGAATAAAAATTATTCAGAAAATGATCTGTGTATTGTGTATATCAAGAAAGGAGTCAATTTTGTAAGTATTTTTGGTAAGTAGTTTTGTATATTCATAGAGAGAGAAGAGAGAAATGAATAAAGTACAAATGATGTTAACTGGTAAGATAAATTCCCATAAATGTAATCCTAAGAACGTAAAGAGCCTTAGTACCGCAGTAACTGCTTGTGCATTTGCATTAACATTAGGCTCGGTTATGGTATTAAGCACACCTAGTGCAAATGCAGCCGGTCAAGTAATTGGTGGTTATACGGCTGGTAACCAAGCGTTAGGCGATGGTAGTGTCGTTGTCAGTGGTGGTAAGGATAAGGCAAATAACTTAGCAGAAGGGGAAAATAGTGCAGTCCTTGGGGGAACAAAAAATATGACCGAAGGCCCTTATACCGCTATTGTAGGGGGCTTTCAAAATATTGTTCACGAAGAAATTAAAAATGGGGTCATTCTTGGTGGTACAAAAAATCAGATTGAAGCAGTAGGAACATTAGTAGGAAATTATGCCACAATCAGCGGCGGGGAGGATAATATTGCGTATGGTGAGTCCTCATCTATTTCAGGTGGTAATTCTAATGGTACATATGGATTACATAGTTCCATTGCCGGTGGTCGTGGCAATAATGCAGCTGGTGAAATTGGTTCTGTTATTGGCGGTTCTCAAAACAATGCAGATGGAAAAGGAAGTACACTTGCGGGCGGTTTAGGAAACACTGGTGTTGGCATGTGGTCCTCCGTATTTGGGGGCAGTAAAAATGAAGCTGTAGGCACTGGTGCATCCATACTTGGCGGTGGAGGCCGTGAATTTACAGGTCGTAAATTTGTGACCCATAAAAATATTGCCAATGGTGAGTATAGCACTATTGTTGGATCTCGAGATGCTATGACCGTAGGAAATGGTAGTGCCGTTGTGGGTGGATCTAATGGTCTAACACTTGGTCTTGCTTCTACTTCTGTGGGTGGTGGTTTTACAGGAACTAAGGCCGAGAACAGTTTGGCATTAGGTCATAAGGCAGGTGCTACTGTCAAATATGGCACTGCCATTGGTTATGAAAGCGTAGCTACCGAAGAAGGTACTATTGCATTTGGTCATGATGCTGGTGATGTTTCTGGTTACACAGTAAAATATCCAGATAAAGAAATTACCACACACTTAGGTTATAAAAAGACTGTGCCAGATTATGATAAAGAGCCTACAGTAACACCTACTACATATTCAGATGCTAAATATAATCGCTTGGTGAAAGTAGCCGATGGTGTTGATGCACATGATGCAGCTACAGTAGGTCAATTGGAAAATGCTATTAGCCAAGTACAATCGGTAGGTACAAATTTTGAATCTACAGTTAATAAAGCAACTGCATCTAGCTATGCATTAGCTGCATTACAACCGAATTTCTCTGAAGGAGAAACTGGATTAGGTGTAGCCGTAGGATTTGGTCATTATCATGGCAAAACAGCTACTGCATTAGGTGCTTATTATCGTCCAAGCCGAAATGTACAATTTAATGTAGGTACTGTAGTAGGCAATGGTAACCAAGGTTTTAATGGTGGACTTAGCTTTAAGGTAGGCCCTGAATCTAAATCAAATACAACATCCACTGATGAAAGAATCGCTCAATTAGAAAAACGTATTCAAGAATTAGAGCGTTCAAAGAAATAATTCTATATACATTAAAGATTAAATAAGAATTATATAAATAGAGCCCTTTGCTTGTGCAAAGGGCTTTTACTATACACTCATACTTATAAATGTAATATAATTAAACTAAATGGATAGTATTGGCGGAACATTTATGTATATAGTTAATACGATAAAAATTAGCTAAATAATAAATTCAACAAATTCAGGGAGGGATTAACATGTTAGGAGCAATCATTGGTGATATAGTTGGTTCACGATTCGAATTTAATAATATTAGACGGAAGGACTTTGATTTTTTTACAGATCAATGTGTGTTAACTGATGATAGTATCATGACACTTGCTGTAGCAAAGGCAATTCTTATGAGCCAACCAAATTACAGAAATCTTTCAAAAAATGCAGTGGAATGTATGCAGACGATTGGGAGATGCTATCCAGGTTATGGATATGGCGATCGGTTCTATAGATGGATTTTTGCAGAGAATCCAAAGCCATATAATAGTTATGGTAATGGTTCTGCTATGAGAGTTAGTGCTGCTGGATTTGCAGCACATAGTTTGGACGAAGCAAAGCTTCTTTCTAAATTAGTTACTGAGGTCACTCATAACCATCCAGAAGGCATGAAAGGTGCAGAGGCAACAGCAGTTGCCGTATACTTAGCTAAAACTGGTAAAGATATACAAGAAATCAGAGATTATATTAATCAGCATTATTACACCATGGATTTCACATTGGATGAAATCAGAGATACCTATAGGTTTAATGAAAGTTGTCAAGGAACAGTCCCACAAGCATTGCAAGCTTTTTTTGAATCCACTGATTTTGAAGATGCCATTCGCAATGCCATCTCAATAGGTGGTGATAGTGATACTGTTGCTGCTATTTGTGGTGGTGTAGCACAGGCATATTATGGTATTCCAACGGATATTAGAAAACAGGCTCTATCGTTTTTAGATACTAAACTGTTAGGTATATTGACTGCCTTTGAAGAGAAGTTTATACCAGTTGTGGTATAAGTAAATATTATATAGGAGAGAGGGATATGATATATCTTAAGGATTTAGGCACTTTTGAATCTGTACCAGATTTAGTGACAGATATTATAAATGGAAATATTACCGCTCTTGAAAGCGCATTAAAAAATGGTTTGGATATTCATAAACTTATACAAATTGGTAAATATAGTGAGTATTCACCTCTACAATTAGCGTTAGTGATGAACTGTTTGCCAAGTGTAAAATGGTTGGTCGAACATGGAGCAGATCTAAATGATAAAGAAAATCCAAGCTTCTTATTAGCAGTACGGTATGGTAATCAAGAGATTATAGACTATGTTGTAGCTCAAGGGGCCAATATTAACGCCTTGAACTCTGTGGATGTAGATGCCTTTCAAGCTGCCTTATATGGCAAGAAATATGAGAACTTACAACTCATTCATGATTTAGGACATACAGTACAGAAATATGGTGGACGAGCTTTCAGAAATGTCATTACAGACCAAGACTATGAGGTCCTAGATTTCTTCATTAATAATAGTGTGGATATTAATTACAACAAGCCTGATTCTGTATATCCATTTAAGCCAACTCCACTATGTGTAGCAGCTCGGTATGTGGATTTACAGATGTGTAAATATCTAGTAGAACATGGTGCAGATGTAACCATCACAGAAAAGGATGGGATGCGTCCCTATAGTATTGCTATTGAAAAAGGCGATATGGAAATGGCAGAGTATTTTAAAAATTTAGAGCCTACTGAGTATCATGATAGACAGAATAAAATGGATCAATTAAAACCATTTAAACTTCCAAAAGCGGTAATATCCTTTTTAGAGGGAGATAATCTTTACTTTGAATTACCAGACTCAGATTTTATCTCTATAGAGTTCTTACCTTTACTTGATACAGTTCCATTTAAATGGGGTCGTCGTAAACTATTACGTTTATCTAAAGAGCTAGGTGAGTACAACGATTATCAAATTGTTTGGGACCCTAAGTCTAAAAAGATTGCTTGCTATGATATGGAACATCAAGAACTACGAGAGCTCTGTAAATTTGATGAGTTTATAGCGGATATGGCAGGGCAATTAGAAACTTTGTTTTAATGGATATCATAAAGGAGAGGCGATACATATGACAGATACATTTGAGAAAACATATACAGATTGGTCGATCGATGTGGGTGAGTACAAATATGAAGGTATTACACTGAATGAAGTTGAACAAAATCTGTATGCTATTGAGGACCAAGAGCAAGACTTTGTAGTTATTTCTCCATCAAAGGCAATCTCCATAGATAATAAACTATATAGCTTTGTACAGGTTTGTAGTGATCGAGATACCGATTTATTACATATAGAGCTTAGTGTAACTAATGATGGTGACCGAGGCGCCATCATATATGGTAAAAATGAACTAGGCCACCAAGAGGTGTTACAGATCCTAGAAGACTTTATTGCACATCATAAGGTTCCAACATTAGATGATTGGGACATCGTGTTAGATTTAAGACCTAAGATGGAAAGTTATGTAAAGGGTTCCGAAAATGACTAATGATGTAAAATATGATGAACTGTTAAAGCAATATACCTGGTCCTATGAAGAAATACAATTTTGTTGGGATGAGAAGCCAACGGATGCTAATGTAGATACTGCTAAATTATTAGCTACTAATTATCATAAGAATATAGATTCTATTGTTACTTTCATTCATAACGAAATCCAAGATTGGTATGGCGATGTAAACATTGATGAAGTGAAAACACGGATAGGTATGCCTATTATTGAACCAGAGCGAGATGCTGTGACCTATTGTGAGCAAACCTTTGATGATACGCACATCTTTTCCTTTACATTTTGGGATAATGAATTCAAAGATTTACATTACTTTGCCATAGATGGATAATATATTCTCTAATGATTTAGTTACTACCAATAGCATGCGGAGTCTATTATGTTATATACACCGAATAACCTTTTGTATAAGTATATTCGCTATCGATTTAGACGGATTCAGATTCAATGTAATATGGTATATGATATAGCACCAGAGGACGAAGATGAGATTTGCCGTAATCTGTTAAAACAGAGAGCGAAGATATTAATTCCAGTTGGCATAGTATATGCATTAATATTTGCCCTTACTTTCGCTTGGCTATTAGGCACAAGTGAGAAATTGAACCCATTAATGCAATGGGAAGTAAGAGTTATTGACTATGTTATACCATTTTTAAATACCATTGATTTTAAGTGGTATGCGTATTCGCTGAATTTATTGTGGGCAGCCCTTATATTGGCCCCTGTCGGGATTATTAACGTATCTCCTTATATCATTTTTTCCTATATTATAGATACCATTTTGATACGACGCGAGATGAAAGCTTTAATAAAAAAATATTCCATTAATCAAATAAAATGTGGTTAGATTATATCTATTTGTTTAGGAGAGAGTATTATGAGTCATCTAAAAGATTTCAATTGGACTGGATTTTGGAAAGACACCGATTATGCATTTGAGTCCTATATAGGTAGAGAGATTACCGATGAGGATATTAAGAATGCTGAAGCTGAACTAGGCTATACATTGCCTAAAGCGTATATTGAACTACTTAAAAACCATAATGGTGGTGTAGTAAAGAAAAATTGTTTTATTAACGATGATGACGATTGTGTATATATAATAGGAATATATGGCATCGATAGAGATAAGAAATACTCTCTTTTAGGTGAGATGGGTAATGAGTTTTGGATTTCAAAAGTAAAATATCCCCCTATCGGTATCGTTGTAGCCGATACGATTTCCGGTGGTCATGATATGATTTTCCTTGATTATCGTGAGTGCGGTCCAACCGGTGAACCTAAGGTAGTCCGTGTAGACCAAGAAGGGGATTACTCAATTACGCCGTTAGCAGATAATTTTGGTGACTTTATTAAGAACTTATATTTCAGTATAGAAGAAATTACGGATGAAGAGTTTCAAGAATTAAGTGATACAGAAAAGGTTAAGCTCCTTAATGAACAAGAGGGCCTCGATATCAAGCGTGCGATGGAGTTATTAACTAACATAGGCATTGATAATTTGTCGCCTATATTGTTAAGCGCCTTAGGACGTATGTATAACAATAATGGCCGTGCAGCAGAGGCTATCGAGTTATTTAATCGTATAGATGAGGCACATCGCGATTGGTCTTGGTATTATCGTTGTGGCTATGCTCATGCATCTTTAGGGTGTGGTGAAAGCTATGATTCTGAACATGTACAAAAAGCATTACAGTTAATAGAGACGGGCATAAAAATGACGAAAGCAGCCAATTTAGATAAACAACTTGGTTGGTGCTGTGAAGTTGTAAAATACCTATTAACTCAAATCAAGCCAAAAGAGTACAAGGAGGATTATCCTGTGATATTTGAAACTATTAAGAATGTATTTGATAAGAAAAACAGTCAAGATGCTACAGAAGGTAAAGATGTCGAAGACGTTAATGAATGCGATGAAGATAACTATCCTACATATGATATAGTGCATTGGATATTTAACAAACATACGTATAGTAGAGATGAGTTTTCAAAAGAATATAATGAAAATGTAAAGAAATATGTAGATGATGATGAGGCAGATGACGACGATAGATTAGAAGAACCTGAAATTTTAGTAACCTATGAAGCTTGGATTGAAAGTGAAGACCAACTCTTTGATAATGAACGTGTTACCGATGAAGAATTGCTGGAAGAAGATAAAGAAGATGGCATGTGGCAGGTAGAAATTATGGCTCATCTTGTGGCGGATAATGGCACATATTTTACTAGAGAAGAATTACTCTTTAAATTGCATAATTTAATGGCTAATAAAGAACTTGGTGATCACGTATTCTTTGAAGGCATCGAATACGAAGGACATGAATGTGAAGGATATGGGCTAATAGATAATGAAGACGGTATACCTGTATTCTATATTGTTTGTGGTAGCTAGCTTCTAGATAATGTTTATTTTAAGACTATATATGAAATATGATAGGATGTGACATAATGGGATTAACGGTTGAACAATTTAAAGCATTTTCTGAGGCGGAGCAATTACAAACCATTAAAGAGCTTAATGATTCTGGAAATGTAGAGACTATTATTGATGTGTTAACTGATGTGGGCGTGGAAAATTTATCCGTACCTCTATTAGGTGAGCTTGGTAGAGCTTATAACAATAATAGCAATGAAAAAGAGGCTATTAAGGTATTAGAATCTATTGATGAAGAGTATCGTGATGCGGTGTGGTATTATCGCTGTGCCTATGCGTATGGAGCTATTGTTTTGGATAATAGTGACGGGTACACATCGAATACTATGCAACAGATGCTAAGATTAGTAGATAAGGGTGTACGTTTAGCTACGGAAGCGAAACTAGATGATATAAAATCGTATTGTTTTGAAGTTATTGATATGTGCTATTTGCAAATGGATTTTGAAAAATGTGAAGTTGACTATCCTGATTTATGTGCAGCCTATAATGAGTACGTAGCAGAGAAAAAGAAGAAACGAAAAGGTGTACCTCGTCATCGGACTATCACTGTCGAAGAGATACAAGCTACCGATGATGTATGGACCATTAATGAGCCTATGTATTGGACCATCAATATATATGGATCTTATGATGATTATATAGAATCCGCAAAACCTTTCACCTTAGAGCAACGCTATCTTAATGCTATATCTTGGTACTTCGCAGAGGTTAATAATGGTGGTCATCATCAATTCTTCTATAACTCTACCGGTATTGTATGGGAAGATGCTCTAGAAGGTTTACGACTATTTAAGATGGATGAACTAGCAGATAACTTACAAACTGTCATCGATTATTTTGGTGGCTCAGTTCCATTTGATAGGGAAGAACGATGGAACATTTTAAAAGATTGGGAAAATGAGGATGAACTGTTCGATTTCCTTGATAAAAAAGATGATGTAGTATATGAATATGATGGAATCTATGAAGATACATTCGTACATGAACATCCAGAGTTATTTGTATTTGATGGGACCTATAAGGTTCCAGAATAAGCGTAGCAATGTAGTGTATAAGGGCTACTTTCACTAAGAATATACTATGTATTAGAGGTATTACATGTTAGATAAACAAGGCGTATATGATTGTTTGCGTGACCATCATATCGATTTTGAAGTTACGGATCACGCACCGCTATTTAGTATGGACGATAAACCAGATGTAGAACTGCCATATCCAGAATGGGATGCGAAGAATTTATTTATCCGAGACCATAAGCGGGAGCATTACTATTTAATTACTGTACGCGGTTCAAAGCGTGTAGATTTAAAACAATTCCGTAAGGACCACAATCTTAAAAAGATTTCCTTTGGTTCTGAAGAAGAGTTATGGGAGATTTTGAAGATTAAACCAGGTCATGTATCACCATTCTGCTTACTCCACGATGAGGAGCGTAAGGTGCATTACTACATTGATGCGGATTATAAGGATAATCTCATTGGTATCCATCCAAATCAAAATGATGCGACCGTGTGGTTACAAGGAAAAGAACTTGTTAAGCTTATAGAGGAGCATGGTACAATAATTGAATATATAACAATATAGATGTAACATAAGAGGTTTTACATGAAAGTTAAATTGATTCAACCGCGTATGTTAAAACGTCCTATGGATACAGATTTAAAAATACGCATGTCCCCTCATTTAGGATTATTGACTGTGGCTAATATTATTCGGCATGATTGTGAAGTTACAATTGAAAATGAAAATATTAGACCCATTGATTTTGATGATGTGCCTGACTTAGTAGGCATAGCAGTTACTGTAGATGTTTTACCTAGAGCTATTGAAATTGCATCTATATATAGACAAAAAGGTGTTAAGGTTATTGCTGGTGGTATACATATTACCACTGCATCTAGTTCTGTGCCAAAGGATGCATTTGATAGCTTATGTATTGGTTTTGCAGAAAATACATGGCCTCAAATTATAGAGGACATGAAACATAATAGATTACAATCTGCATATGTATCTAAGCCTTTAACTTCTGGGAATGATATTGTAGCGCCTGCATATGACATGATAGATAAGACTGATTATTTATGGTATAACGTTGTTTCTACAAGTCGCGGTTGCCCTCATACATGCGATTTTTGCTATAATAGTTCTGGAACTCATCAATATATAAATCGTAATATAGATGATGTATTAGCAGATATTAAAAGTTTAGGCACAAAGCATATTATGTTTATTGATGATAATTTTATTGGTAATATTTCTTGGACTAAACAGTTTTTAGAGCGTATTAAACCTTTAAAATTAAACTGGAATGCAGCGGTTACTATGAAAATAGGACAATACCCTGAATTAATGGATTTGATGAAAGAAACTGGTTGTCAGAGTTTATTTATTGGTTTTGAAAGTATCAGTCCTCAGTCTTTATCTAGTGTTCATAAGATGCAAAATAATCGTGAAGAGTTTGAAAGACTTATTAGTGAATTACATAAGCGTGGCATTATGGTCAATGCTAGCTTTGTATTTGGTCTAGATGGAGACACGCCAGAGACATTTAAAAATACATTAGATTGGATTATTAGCCAGAAAATTGATACCATTACCTCTCATATTGTAACTCCATATCCGGGGACTGAATTCTACAAGAGAATGGAAGCTCAAAATAGAATTTTTGATCATGATTTATCTAAATACAATACGTCTCATGTGGTTGTGACGCCGCTTGGTATGTCTAAAGAGGAATTAGAAGAAGGATATCTTTGGATATATCAAGAGTTATATTCCATAAGAAATATATTCCGTCGTATGCCTAAGACTATCGGAACGATACCAGCCTATTTAACCTTTAATTTCTTTTATCGTAGATTTGGCCATTTTACATCAAAAGTATGTGAGCTTTTAACTTATAAACGTATTGGATTATGGGCTGAAAAATTATCAAGATATATGTAAAGGAGTCACTAATGAGTAAGCGATATATAAAACGAATTTTGCTAACTTCTGCTATTGCCATATTGGGTGTGAGTACATCATTTGCTGCATTCACATTTGATAAACAAGAACAAGTAGATACAGCCCCTATTGTAGGTTTGTATCGTTTCCAAGTACCGAACGAATTACAAGGTGCGTATAATACTGCAGGTGTTCAGAATTTAACAGCCTCTATGGCTAACGAGCCTAATACACTATCTATGAATGTGGCTCATGTAAAAGGTAATCCATCTGAATCATACGTAGTGGAGGTATATAAAGATACAGCTGCCTTAGAAACACACCGCAAATCCGAGCATTTCCAAAACTATATTAACGAGGTTGGTTCTAAACTGATAAATCGTAAATTGTATGATGTACAGCCTTTGTTATTGATTGAAAAAACAAATGCGTTATCTTTGATTAATGATGGTCAATCTGTTGTGACCTTAACAGATTTTACAGTAGACGGTAATGAAGTTGATACAGTACAAAAACAATATCAACTAGATATTGAACGTGCCGTTCGTGATGATGCGGGTTATAAGGCAGGCTATGTATTACGTGAAAGAAATAATAAAACTCACTGGTATGTAATTCAAATTTATAGCGATGAATCAGCTTTCAATAAACATGTAAATAGTCCGGGATATCGTTTCATGATGAGCCAAATTCAAGGTAGCCTACAAAACGTTACCACAAAGGTTTTAGATGGGGATATCTTGGTCAATCATGGTGGTCAAGATTTTGTAAGACTATAACTTTTGTGATATATTATAAACAGTAAAGTTACTGCTAGCATATGCATATGTATGTGCTAGCAGTTTTTTGTTATATAATAGGTGAACGTATATTCTATACTAAAAGGAGTTACATATGACACAGCAAGAACGGTTACGCTATTTGGTGGAAGGCTTAGTAGCAGAATACAAAGAGAAGCATAACGAACATATAGATATCCCTATGAATGAAGAAGAGCAATTTACTCTCTTTAGATCTTTATGTAATATTCGCCCTGCTGGTGGAATGCCTCTTGAATGGATGAAGATAGAGGCTGAATATTTACATATATTGGCCCATGAAAAGGGCATTGTAACCATTAATGATATGGAAGAGCGAGAGACTCAGATTTATCTATGGCAAGGAGACATTACTCGATTATCTGTAGACGCTATTGTAAATGCAGCCAATAATCAATTATTAGGATGTTTTGCTCCAAATCATAAATGTATCGATAATGCCATTCACACCTTTGCAGGTATTGAACTTCGTATGGAATGTGCTAGAATGACTGAGTATATGGAAATGCCAGAGAAAACAGGTGTAGCTCGTATGACCTATGGGTATAATTTACCAGCAAAGCATGTACTTCATACGGTAGGGCCTATTATTTATGAAAGTGTAACAGATAAGGAAAGAATTGAATTAGCTTCTTGCTATGAATCCTGTTTAAAGTTAGCTAATGCTTATAACTTACACTCCATTGCATTCTGTTGTATTTCTACTGGTGAGTTTAGATTCCCTAATGAAGAAGCAGCACAGATTGCCATAGATACGGTACGAACATATTTAAAAGAAACAAGTAGTAAAATACAAGTGGTATTTAATGTGTTTAAGGATATAGATTATGACATCTACAACAAATTATTGGGATAAATAATATACTCCTTTTGAAATTCATGAAAATACTGTATCATTTAATAATGATATACAACAAGTATCACAAGATTTATTGGTTTAATAAGGAGTTAATGTACTATGAATTATAAATACACCTATGAAAGTCCGTTAGGAACAATGATTATGCTTGGTACATTAACGTATTTAACAGATTTATTTTTGGTAGATGAAAGCCATGCTCCTACTTATGATGATGCGGAATATATTGAACAACTAACAGGTCCCTTTGAAGTAACCATTATGTGGCTAGACCAATATTTTAAAGGTCAAAAACCATTTATTACTCCACCAATACAATTAGAAGGAACAGAGTTCCGTAAATCTGTATGGTCTATATTACAAACTATACCTTATGGGGAAACTACAACCTATGGAGCTATTGGCAAACAAATAGCTGAAAAGCAAGGTAAAGATAAAATGTCTGCTCAAGCTGTGGGCGGTGCCGTAGGACATAATCCTATATCTATTATCATTCCATGTCATCGTGTAATTGGCAGTAATGGTAAATTGACCGGATATGCAGGTGGTATTGAACGTAAGAAATATTTGCTAGATCTTGAAGTGAAACATAAATAGTACATATTAGATTGTAAAATCATATTTAAATAGACTTATAGAAAAAGAAGAAAGAGATTACTCATGATGGATAGACACATCATAGGTAATCTCTTTTGGTATATATAGGGGGACTATTTAAATTGATTTACTAAGGTACCAATGCCACTAATCGATATAGATACGGTATCTCCTGATTTTAACCAACCATATCGTTTTTCATTTTTACCGAGTACAACACCACTAGGTGTACCGGTAAAGATAATATCACCCTCTTGTAGTGTAATATACTGAGATACAAACTCTATGATTGCATCTGGTTTAAATAACATTTGTTCTAATTTAGCTTGTTGACGCACCTCACCATTTACTGTTGTGGTAATGGTAGCATTTTCAAAATCAAAATCGTCAGGTGATACGATAACAGGACCGATAGGGGCAAAGTTATCTAGTGATTTACCTAGAATCCATTGTGTACCTCTAAATTGTAAGGTTCGAGCTGATACATCATTACCAATGGTATAGCCTAAGATATGTTCTTTAGCTTGGTCGCGAGATATATTTTTACCAGCCTTACCAACGACGATAACTAGTTCTCCTTCGTAATCATAATGAAGGTTTTCATCTTGAATGGGAACTATATCTTGATGTGACGCCAATGCATTAGATGTTTTCATAAAGATTTCTGGAAAATCATGTGTAGCAAGACTAGTTTCCTCTATATGGTCTGCATAGTTTAAACCGATACAGATAATGTTTTTGGGATTAGTAATTAGGGTACGGTTAGTAGATTCTTTCATGAGAAATACCTCCTTACGAGATGAGATACATATATTGTAAGTTAATTATAATATAAATCTCCTTAATAGGCTCTATAGAATATGTTGAAATAACTTGCTCATAGTGTTAAGATTATAAGTATATTAATAAGCATGGAGGTTATTGTTATGAGCAAGAATATCGATTGGGATAATCTCGGTTTTGGTTATGTAGAAACCGACTACCGTTATTTGACTACATATAAAGATGGTAAATGGGACGAAGGCGGATTAATTACTGATGCTAACGTTGTTCTTAATGAATGTGCTGGTGTATTCCAATATGCACAAACTGTATTCGAAGGTTTAAAAGCATACTACACTAAAGATGGTCACATTGTATGTTTCCGTCCAGATCTTAATGCAGTTCGTTTGAATCAATCTTGTGAACGCCTTGTAATGCCTACATTACCTGAAGGACGCTTCCTTGAAGCTGTAAAAGAAGTTGTAAAAGCAAACAAAGACTTTGTTCCTCCTTATGGTCATGGTGCAAGCCTTTATATTCGTCCATATATGATGGGGACTAACTCCGTTATCGGTGTAAAACCGGCTGACGAATATCAATTCCGCGTATTTACTACACCAGTAGGCCCTTACTTTAAAGGTGGCGCAAAACCAATTAAAATCCGCATTACTGATTTTGACCGTGCAGCACCTCATGGTACTGGTCACATCAAAGCTGGTCTAAACTATGCGATGAGTTTATATGCTATCACTGATGCTCATAACAAAGGTTATGCAGAAAACATGTACCTTGATGCGGCTACTCGTACACATGTAGAAGAAACTGGTGGTGCAAACTTTATCTTTATCACTAAAGATGGCGCATTGGTAACACCTAAATCTGATAGTATCTTGCCATCTATTACACGTCGCTCCTTGATGTATGTAGCAGAACATTATCTTGGTATGAAAGTAGAACATCGCACTGTTTATAAAGATGAATTAAAAGACTTTGCTGAAATGGGTCTATGCGGTACAGCAGCGGTTATTTCTCCAGTAGGTCAAATCGATACTCCAGAAGGCACTATCAATGTACCAGCTGGCATGGATGATATGGGGCCTATCACTAAAAAATTATATGATACATTACTTGGTATCCAACATGGTGAAATCGAAGCTCCAGAAGGTTGGGTAGTTAAGATTTGCTAATCTTTAAGTAATATACAATAATATAATATTAAAACATCCTCCATAATCAGAAGATTGTGGAGGATGTTTGCGCTTATAGAATTTATTTGATTGGATCTATCGATTTAGTTTGATGCTTTTCGGGCACCGACCTTAGTCATAAATTTCTCATTGTTAATGACAAATCGTTTATGTGTGCCTTTACCAATAATTCCAACACCATCGGATGCTTCGATGTTAAAGGAGATTTTTCGCCCTTCCACAGCTGTTACTGTAGCAGTGGCTGTAATTGTAGCACCCATAGGGGAGGGAGCATCATGGCTAATGGATAGGGAGATGCCTACCGTGCCTTCACCATCATTCAATTCTGGTTGTACTGCTGCTTGTGCAGCTTCTTCCATAAGTGCACACATAGCAGGAGTAGCGAATACCTCAAGAGAACCAGACTTCATTGTTTTTGCAATATTAGATTCTGTAACTGTAACTGTTGCTGTTGCAGATTGACCAACTTGTATCATAGTAAACCTTCTTTCGTAATGAACTAGAATATATTTGTATTATACAACTCTTATGAGTATATATGCTAATTTTGTAATGATAAAATTTATTATTTCCTAAAATAGACTTAATTATACAGACTCTATAGAATCCGTGCTATAATAGTACTAGTTTTATTAAACGAGGTAACTATGAAAGAACGAAAATTTTCGCCTTCTGGTGAAGGCTTGGTGCAGGTAATAGCAGGCGTATTATTTGTCGTACTACTGATCATCATTAATATTGTAGATCCTACATTTTACCCAACTATGTGGCATCTAGCAACGAGTGGTTCTATGGAGGAAATTGCCGAGTATATTCAAGGCTATGGTCCTATGGCCATGGTGGTGAGCATGCTCCTTGATATTTTTGTCAATGCTGTAGGGTTTTTGCCATCCATCTTTATTTCCACAGCGAATGGTCTCGTGTTTGGCATGTGGCCTGGCATTATTATTTCATGGCTCGCTGAAACCATTGGGGTAGTCATTAGCTTTTATATTATGCGTTATTTCTTACGAGATGCGGCGGATAAGCTAATTTCTAAGAGTACCACATTGATGAAGGTTGATGATTTTTCCGGTAATAATGGTTTTGTGGTCATGTTATTTGCTAGATCATTACCTTATTTTCCATCTGGTGTCATCACTGCGCTAGGGGCTATCAGTAAGATTAAACCGCGTGACTATATTTTAGCAAATTTAATTGGTAAATTTCCGTCTACAGCCCTTGAAGTTGCTATTGGCACAGATATTGTCAACTTCCAAGAGAATATGGGGCGTCTAGGTATTATTGTCGTCGTAGCAGCCATTGTATATTTTATTCTATGGAAGGTATATAAACGATATATTAATAAACGTAATGCAGAACGAGAACATGATCCTAATGCTTAATAAACATGTATTTCTATGTAATTAAAATAAAAGAGGCGATACTATGAGTTTTTCACTTCCTGAACGCGTAATATTAAAAGGGCCTAATTTCATCCGTGAAGTATTTGAACGTGGTGTGGGTGTACCTGGATTTATCAGTTTTGGCATTGGTAATCCAGCACCAGAGGCAATTCCTGTGAAAGTCATCGAAGATGCCTTTGATTTCATCGTTCATGATAATCCTATGAGCTTATTACAATATGGTCCGATGCAAGGGGATGCGCGATTAGCAGAATTGACCTTACAACGTTTATCGAAAGTTCACCATATGAATTTAGAGGGTCAAGGTTTGATTATTTCTAATGGGGCTGGTCAATTATTGGGCTTGGTGCCAATTACTGTGTGTGAACCTGGCGATGAAGTGTACATGGATGATTATACTTTCACAAGTGCTATTAATTCTGTACGCAATATGGGGGCTAAGGCAGTCGGTATCAAAACTGATGAGTTCGGTATGATTCCAAGTGAGTTGGAAAAAGCGGCTCAATCAGGCAAGGGAAAATATATCTATTTAATTCCAAATTTCCAAAACCCAACAGGCATTACCATGCCACTAGAACGTCGCAAAGAGATTTACGCTATTGCATCAAAATATGATTTGTTTATCTATGAAGATGACCCATATGGTGAAATTCGTTTTGCTGGTGAACATATCCCAACATTTAAATCCTTTGATTCAGAAAATCGTGTTCTCTATGCAGGTTCCTATTCTAAAACATTATCGGCAGGCTTGCGTGTTGGTTTCTTGTTGGGCCCAGAAGATGTTATCGGCACTATCCAAGCGTTAAAAAATAATACGGCGGGACAAATGCCACTAGTTACACAAAAGGTGGTAGCACACGTACTAGACCATATCGATTACGATGCACATTTAGAAAATGTACGGAAGGTATATAAATCTAAATGTGATGCTATGATGCGTGTCTTTAAAGAAAAAGGTAGTTCCAAGGTTCATTTGACTCAACCTACAGGTGGTATGTTCGCATGGATGACAATGCCGGATACTGTTGATTGTGATGAATTCTTTGAAGCGTGCATGAATAAAAATGTAGGCATTATTAAATGTGGTGCTTTTGCAGCGGATGGTGTACAAAATGGTCATGCATTCCGTTTGAGCTATACGGTGCCAACCATTCCAGAAATTGAGAAGGGGATGGAAATCCTCTGTGCTCTTACAAAGGACTATTGTGGTGAATAATTTAGTCATTTAAAGTGTATAGGTATATTGAAAATTATTAAACTACCATGATACAATAACACTGTAAATATATGATGTGTTAGTTGTAGAAAGAGCTTTCACAATGAACGATATTTACAATGAGATAATAATTTTCTAACTATATATTGTTGAGGGAAGTCCTCGAAGAAAGTAGGTGTTTACTATGGGTTGCGGTAGCAGCAGTAGTGATTGCAATAGTTGTCCATCCAAATCCGCAGGTTGCGGTGGTGCACAACAGCCTCAAGATATGACGGCGCCATTGCATGAATTGAGTTCCGTTAAACATGTTATCGGTGTTGTATCCGGTAAGGGTGGTGTAGGTAAATCCTCCGTTACAAGCTTGATGGCCTTAACGATGGCTCGTAAAGGTTATAAAGTAGGTATTCTTGATGCTGATATAACTGGTCCATCCATTCCTAAGATGTTTGGTATCAAAGAAAAGGCTTACGCTGACGAAGTTGGTATGTATCCTGTTAAAACTAAGCAATATGGGATTGATGTAATGTCCGTTAATTTATTGCTTGAAAACGATACAGATCCTGTTTTATGGCGAGGTCCTATTTTGGGCAATGTAGTAAAACAATTCTATAGTGATGTTATTTGGAAAGACATCGATTATTTATTCGTTGATATGCCACCAGGAACAGGTGACGTAGCGATTACAGTTTACCAATCCTTGAAACTGGATGGTATCATCATTGTTACATCTCCTCAAGACTTGGTATCCATGATTGTTGAAAAAGCAGTTAAGATGGCTGATTTAATGCAAGTGCCTATTATTGGTGTAGTGGAAAACTACTCTTACTTCCATTGTCCAGATAACGGTAAGGATTACCAAATCTTTGGTGAAAGCCACATTGAAGAAATCCTCCAAAAATACGGTCTTTTATTGTTGAATCGTTTGCCAATTGATCCAAACATCGCAAACCTTTGCGATAAAGGTGATATTGAGTCTATCGACAAAACAAATTTAGAGGATGTATCTTTGCCTGAGTAGGATATATATGACGATGAAAGCTGTGCATAGTTTTAGATGTACAGCTTTTTTCATACAAAGTTTAATTTTTTTTCCTATGTAGGAGGTATGTGTATGAAAAAACTGTTAAATTGGATTATTCCAGCGGTCTTTGGTATAGGCCTGTGGTTTATTCCAACACCAGAGGGTTTAACACCTCAGTCTTGGCACTTATTCGCCATCTTTGTTGCTACTATCGTAGGCTTTATTACGCAGCCATTACCAATTGGCGGTGTATCTATCGTTGTTATCACTGTGGCTGCACTCACAGGTACTTTGAAAATCGGCGAAGCTATATCTGGTTTTGCTAACTCTGCTATTTGGCTAATCGTAGGTGCGTTCTTATTCTCTCGTGGCTTTATTAAAACTGGTTTAGGTAAACGTATTGCGTATAATTTGATTGCTGCTTTTGGTAGTAGTTCCTTGCGTTTGGCTTATGCATTAGCATTATCTGATTTAATTTTAGCTCCAGCAACTCCATCTAATACAGCCCGTGTAGGTGGTGTTATCATGCCGATTACTACAAGCTTGGCAAAAGCTTTCGGTTCTGAACCTCAAGATGGACCTCGTAAGATTGGTTCCTTCTTGATGCAATCTATTTATCAAGTGAATACGATTACATCTGCTATGTTCCAAACATCCATGGCGGGTAATACATTGGTTGCAGCATTGGCACTTCAATCCTTTGGAATTGGCATTACTTGGGGGGATTGGGCTATGGCAGCCATTGTTCCTGGTATCATTGCATTAATCATTATGCCGTATTTCATTTACAAAGTATATCCACCTGAAATTAAAGATGCTCGTGAAGCGCAACAAATGATTAAAGAAGAGTTAAAAGGCCTTGGTAAAATGTCGTTCCAAGAATGGGTTATGCTAGGCGTATTCGTTTTAGCTTTAGTGTTATGGGCTACTTCTCAATTCACAAAAATTGATGCTACCACTGTTGCATTCTTAGGTATTTCTATTTTGCTTGCTACTAGCGTTCTTGTTTGGGACGATGTTAAAAGTGAAAAAGGTGCTTGGGATACATTGGTTTGGATGGGCACATTGATGGGCTTTGCTGGTTTCTTGTCCAAATTAGGTTTCATCAAATGGGCTACAGTACTTGTAGGCGCTTATATTCCAGAAGGTTCTTGGATTATTGCCTTCGTTATTGCTGTACTTATTAATACATATTCCCACTATGTATTCGCATCCTTAACAGCTCATATTTCTGCCATGTTCGTAGCATTCTCCGCCATTGCGATTTCCGCAGGTGCACCACCAATGTTGACATTGTTGATGATTGCATTCACATCTAACTTGTGTATGTCCTTGACTCACTATGCAGCAGGTCCTTCTCCAGTAATCTTCAACACTGGATATGTTCCTCAAAATGCATGGTGGAAACTCGGTTTCTTCTCATCTGTTATCAACTTAATTATCTTTGTAGGATTAGGTTCTATCTGGATGAAAGCAATCGGTATGTGGTAACATACAATTACATAAACGTATACGATTATGTATACATGACGCCGTCCCTTGTGGGACGGCGTTTTTGTGATACAATGGCAATAGATTATGTATATTACATAACAATTTGCATGTAATAATTAAGTAGGAGGTCATATGAAATTTGATAATCCTCAATTAATAAAATATATCAAAGGATGTACATCTCCGTATCATACGGTAGATACTAGTTTGCAACTATTATTAGATGCAGGATTTACAGAGTTATCATTAGAAGAACCTTGGAATTTAACATCTGGAAATTATGTGGTTAATGTATTTGGTACGACATTATTTGCCTTTCACATAGGCGAGGACTATCGTCATTCCTTACGCATTGCATCGGCTCACACAGATTTTCCTGCTATACGGGTCAAGCCAAATCCTATTACAGATGTAAAAGGGTACACAAAGCTCAATGTTGAAATGTATGGTGGATTAATTCAAAATACTTGGTTAGATCGACCTTTAGGTGCGGCGGGGACCGTTGTTTTAAAAGGTGAGACCCCATATGATGTTGATTCTGTTCTATTTGATACGAAACGGCCAATCGCTATTATTCCTAATTTAGCAATTCATATGAATCGTAATGTGAATGATGGGGTAGCATTGAATCGACAAAAAGAAATGTTACCTATCATCATGATGAAACCAGATGGGGATACGACAAAATCTGAGGATGAGGTATGGAATCAATTTTTAGCAGACGAGATTAATTGTGATTCATCTGAAATTCTATCCTATGAAATTACACTCTATCCTGTAACAGAAGGAGCATTAGTTGGTACAGATTTCGATTTCATTAGTTCTCCAAGACTTGATAATTTAACGTCTTGCTTCGGTGTTCTTGCGGGTATTGTAGAGGCAAAGAAAAATAAAGTTGACGGTATTCGCTGTGCAATCCTATTCGACAATGAAGAGGTGGGTAGCCGTACTAAACAAGGCGGAGCAGGAATGTTATTGCCAAACTTATTAGAACGTGTGTATCGCAGTTTAGGATTAAGCCGTGATGATATGGATCTAGATGTGGCTCGTGGATTCATGATTTCATCTGATGTAGCCCATGGATTGCATCCAAATTATCCAGAGAAAAATGATATTACCAATTTCCCGGTACTCAATGGAGGCGTTACATTAAAACAGGCCTGTAGCCAATCTTATGCAGGCGATGCAAAGGCTATTGCCATTGTGAAAGGCCTTTGTGAGGAAGCTAATGTAGCCTACCAGATTTATGTTAATCGTTCTGATATTCCGGGCGGCTCAACTGTAGGTTCTATTTCATCAGCTATGTTACCAATGCGGACGATGGACATTGGCTTACCATTATTGGCTATGCATTCCGCTGTTGAAACGATGGGGGCTCGTGACCAAGAACAATTGAATCATTTAATGCAACATTTCTTGGGTGATGAATAAATTACATAAATATAATCTTATTCCACATCCGGTGTATGGAAAAATACATATGAAAAATTAATGAATAGAATAATTTCTATATTAGGTTAAATAATTTATAAATATAACCATATTGATGATTAATGCTTTTAATATCTGAAAATTATTGTATAATATAAGTATATTTGATTCATAATCGGATATCAAAAAAAGTGATAAATGTTTAAGTAAAACATGTATTTCGATATACTTATATACAATGTATATCAATGCACACAAATCTATCATTCGATAGGACTCGGTAGGAGGCAATTATGAAGAAAATTAAATCCGTTTTGGTAGCCAATCGTGGCGAAATCGCAATCCGCGTATTTCGTGCATGTAACGAAATGGGTATTAAAACAGTAGCTATCTATTCTAAAGAAGACACATTGTCCTTGCACCGTAACCAAGCTGATGAAGCATATTTGGTTGGGGAAGGTAAAAAACCAGTTGATGCCTATTTGGATATTGAAGATATCATCCGCATTGCTAAAGAGCATGACATTGATGCTATCCATCCTGGCTATGGTTTCTTATCCGAAAACGAAGAGTTCGCTCGTCGTTGCGGTGAAGAAGGTATCATTTTCATTGGACCTCACGTAGAACATTTGAATATGTTCGGCGACAAGGTTAATGCTCGTACACAAGCTAAATTGGCAGATATTCCAATGATTCCAGGTTCTGATGGGGCATTGCGTGATTTTGCACAATTAGAAGAATTTGCTGAAACTCACGGCTATCCATTGATGATTAAAGCCGTAAACGGTGGTGGCGGTCGTGGTATGCGCGAAGTTCACCGCAAAGAAGATTTACGCGATGCTTATGACCGCGCTAAATCCGAAGCTAAAGCAGCATTTGGTGATGACGATGTTTACGTAGAAAAACTCATCGTTGAACCTAAACATATCGAAGTTCAAATCTTGGGTGATGAACATGGCAATGTAGTTCATTTACATGAACGTGATTGCTCTGTACAACGTCGTCACCAAAAGGTTGTTGAAATGGCACCAGCTTTTGCATTGCCATTAGAAACTCGTAAAGCCGTATGTGATGCAGCCGTAAAAATCATGAAAAATGTTGGCTACGTTAATGCTGGTACTGTTGAATTCTTGGTAACTTCTGATGGTTCCTTCTATTTCATCGAAGTTAATCCTCGTATCCAAGTAGAACATACCGTAACAGAAATGATTACGGACATCGATATTGTTCATTCTCAAATTCGTATCGCTGAAGGCTATGATTTGCACAGCCCAGAAATAGGCATTCCTGAACAAGATGAAATTCCTTGTAAAGGTACTGCAATTCAATGTCGTATCACTACAGAAGATCCTAAGAACAACTTTATGCCAGATACTGGTAAAATCTTAGCATATCGTAGTTCCGGCGGCTTTGGTATTCGCCTTGACTCTGGTAATGCTTTCACAGGCGCTGTAGTAACACCTTATTATGATTCCTTGCTTGTAAAAGCAACTGCATTTGGTCCTAACAACGAAGAAACTATTCGTAAAATGCTTCGTTGCTTGAAAGAATTCCGTATTCGTGGAGTTAAAACAAACATTCATTTCTTGATTAACGTTCTTGAAAATCCTGAATTCCAAAGCGGTAACTACACAGTTAACTTCATTGAAGACCATCCTGAATTATTCGAATTAAAACCAGATCGCGACCGTGGTACTAAATTGCTTCGCTACATTGCGGATACTACAATCAATGGTTACTCCGGTGCAGGCCCTCAAGAAGTGCCTGATTTTGAACCAATGCAATTGCCATCTAAATTAGATGTATCTCCTGCACCTGGTACAAAACAAAAATTCGACGAATTAGGTCCAGAAGGCTTCAGTAAATGGTTGGCTGACCAAAAACAAGTATTCTTTACAGATACAACATGGCGTGATGCTCACCAATCCTTATTTGCTACACGTTTGCGTACCATCGATATGGCTCGTGTAGCTGGCGATGCCGCTAAAGGTGTACCAAATCTATTCTCCTTAGAATGTTGGGGCGGTGCAACATTTGACGTATCTTATCGCTTCTTGCACGAAGATCCATGGGAACGTTTGCGTATGTTCCGTAAAGAAGTGCCTAATACATTGCTTCAAATGTTGATTCGCGGTGCTAATGCCGTTGGTTATACATCCTATCCTGATAATGTAGTTCGTAATTTCATTCAATTGTCCGCTAAAAATGGTATCGACGTATTCCGCGTATTTGATAGCTTGAATAGCCTTGACAATATGAAGGTTGCTATTGATGAAGTTCGCAATCAAAATAAGATTGCTGAAGTTGCATTGTGCTACACAGGCGATATCCTTGACAGCAATCGTCCTAAATACAATCTTGATTACTATGTAAAAATGGCAAAAGAATTGCAAAATGCTGGTGCCAATATCATTGCTATTAAAGATATGGCTGGTTTGTTGAAACCTCAAGCTGCATACAACTTAGTATCCGCTTTGAAAGACGCTGTAACAGTACCAATTCATTTGCATTCTCATGAAGGTTCTGGCAATACGATTTACTCCTATGGCCGCGCTGTAGATGCTGGTGTAGACGTAATCGACTTAGCTTACTCTGCATTTGCAAATGGTACAAGCCAACCTAGTATGAACTCCATGTACTATGCATTGGCAGGTACAGAACGTCAACCACAAATGAACATCGACTACATGGAAGAAATGTCTCATTACTTCGGTAGTATTCGTCCTTACTACAGAGGCGTTGATAAAGCTGAAAAATATCCAAATACAGAAGTATACCAACATGAAATGCCAGGCGGTCAATATTCCAACTTGCAACAACAAGCTAAAATGGTTGGACTTGGTGATCGTTGGACAGACATTAAAAAAGTATATCACCAAGTTAATATGATGTTTGGTGATATCATCAAGGTAACACCTTCTTCTAAAGTCGTTGGTGATATGACATTGTACATGGTACAAAATAATTTGACTGAAAAAGATATCTATGAAAAAGGTGATACTCTTGATTTCCCTCAATCAGTAGTAGAATTCTTCGAAGGTCGTCTAGGTACACCATATCAAGGGTTCCCTGAAGAACTTCAAAAAATTATCTTGAAAGGTGCTCGCCCTATTACTGTTCGTCCTGGTGCTGTATTACCTCCAACTGATTTCGAACATGTTCGTAATGAATTAAACGAAATGGGTGCTAATACTACTGATGAAGATGTAAGTGCATACTGCTTGTATCCTAAAGTATTTAAAGACTACACTAAATTTACTAAAGACTTTGGTAATGTATCTGTACTAGATACACCAACATTCTTCTTTGGTATGAAACGTGGTGAAGAAATTCAAGTTACTATTGAAAAAGGTAAAACATTAATTATCAAGATGAATGGTGTATCCGATCCTGATGAAGATGGTAATCGCATCGTTCTCTTTGAATTCAATGGCCAACCACGTTCTATTAAAGTTCATGATAAACATGCTAAAACAACTGGCGTTGTTCGTCGTAAAGTAAATGAATCCAACCCTGGTGAAATTGGTGCTACGTTGTCTGGTTCTGTTGTTAAGATTCTAGTTAAGAAAGGTCAATCCGTAACTAAAGGTGAACCATTGATCGTAACAGAAGCGATGAAGATGGAAACAACAATTACAGCTCCTATCGGTGGTATCGTTGAAGAAATTCTTGTTCGTGAAGGCAGCCGTATCGAATCCGGTGATTGCTTGTTACACATTGAAGATGCTATTAAACGTTAATTTCATACGATGTAGCGCGTAAGTGCATAAAAAAGTCCCCCATATAATACTCTTTTGTATTATATGGGGGACTTTTCCTACTAAATATGGTACTATATAAGGTATAAGAAAATAGGCGTATTGTGCCTTTTTCATGATTACTGACTGATTAGAAAAGGAGTATTAGCTAATGAGATGTCCTTATTGCCAACATACAGACACGAAGGTAACAGACTCAAGAA
Source organism: Veillonella atypica (assembly GCF_041431435.1). Lineage (NCBI taxonomy): Bacteria > Bacillati > Bacillota > Negativicutes > Veillonellales > Veillonellaceae > Veillonella > Veillonella atypica. The sequence goes on along the minus strand of NZ_JAPVXV010000001.1, from coordinate 420,409 downwards.
CGACAGATGAAGGAAATAGTATCCGTCGTCGTCGGGAGTGTATTAATTGTGGACGCCGCTTTACTACTTATGAAATCATCGAAGAAGTACCACTCATGGTAGCAAAGAAGAATGGTCGCCGTGAATTATTTGACCGTGGTAAATTGTTAAATGGCTTGTTGCGTTCCTGTGACAAACGAACAGTGCCTATGTCCGTTATGGAAGAAGTGGTCAATAATGTAGAGCGAGACATTCGCAATGAAGTAAATCAAGAGATTTCTACAGATCGTATTGGTGAACTTGTACTACAACAATTAAAAGATATTGACCAAGTTGCCTATGTACGTTTTGCTTCAGTATATCGTAAGTTTGATAATATTGACAGCTTTATGGCTGAACTTAAAGCATTAAAAAAATTAGATGCTAAAAAAGCAAAGAAATAGCGTGAATATATGATTGATTTACATTGTGATACGATAATGCAATTAATCGACCACCCTCATGATGGTGATTTATTTTCTAATAACTGGAAAATTGATATTGAGCGCCTTATCAAAGGGCATAGTCGATTGCAGGATTTTGCATTATTTGTAGACTTAGAAGAACAAGACGATTCGTATGGTAGATATGAATCTATGCGCCAATTGTTCGATAGTCAGATACAAAAATATAGCGACTATATCAGTCATGTGCGTTCTTATGATGATATTACAGCGTGTTATGAAAATCATAAAGTAGCTGCTTTATTATCCATTGAAGAGGGGGGAGTTCTTGGAGGCGATTTAGCTAAGTTAGACAAGGCTTACGCTGATGGTGTTCGACTTATTACATTGACCTGGAATTACCCTAATGAATTGGGGGAACCTAATACTGGAGATTCTCATAAGAAATTGACTAAAACAGGCATTGCATTTGTAGAACGGATGCAAGAATTAGGCATGATTGTTGATTGTTCTCATCTTAATGATGGGGGAACAGAACAATTAGGTGATATTCTTGATGTGCCTTTTATTGCATCTCATTCTAATGCGCGAGAAGTGACAGCTCATCGTCGTAATTTGCCGGACCACTTGATTCGTCTAATTGGCGAAAAGGGTGGCGTTATTGGTTTGAACTTTGCTCAATCCTTCTTAGGGACTTCACCCATCAGTCGCATCGATGATATTGTGAAGCACGGATTGTATATCATCAATAAGGGCGGTGAAGATGTAATCGCTCTAGGCACTGATTTTGATGGTATCAAGCCAAATACAGAAATTGAGGATATTTCAGATATGCATCGTTTGTATGATGCATTTAGAGGCGCCGGGCTTTCAGAAGAACAAACGGAAAAACTATTTTGGAAAAACGCGGATCGCCTACTAAAGGAGATTTTATAATGACAGATATAAATCCAATCATTGCGGATCGATTTACAGACCATCTTGATGTGTTTAGTAAAACAATGGATCAGATGGATGTTATTCAAGAAATTGCTAACCGCTGTATTGTGGCTTTGAATAGTGGCAATAAAATTTTATTCTGTGGTAATGGTGGTTCCGCTGCGGATTCTCAACATCTTGCAGCAGAACTTATTGGACGTTTTAAAAAAGAACGCCGCTCTCTTGCATCCATTGCGCTTACCACAGATACATCTATTTTGACAGCTGTTGCCAATGATTATGACTATGATGCAGTGTTTGCGCGTCAAGTTGAAGGCTTAGGCCGTTCTGGGGATGTACTTATCGGTATTTCCACATCTGGTAATTCAAAAAATGTTGTGAAAGCCGTGGAAATGGCACGAAATACAGGTATGCACACGATTGCTTTCACCGGTGAAGGTGGCGGTAAATTGGCAGAATTATGCGATCTTACACTAGCTATTCCAAGTACTGTTACAGCGCGTATTCAAGAAATGCACATTTTAGCTGGTCATATCATTTGCGAACTTATTGAAGAAGATTATTAATCGAGATAGGGAAGAAATCACAGATTTCTTGAAAGGGGACCTATGATTACAAAAACAGTAAATGAGTTTTTGACAAATTCATTACCGAACCTAAACATTGCAGTTATCGGTGATGTTATGGTGGATCGTTATGTATTTGGCGATGTGAGCCGTATTTCACCAGAGGCTCCTGTGCCGGTCAATCGCGTATCCTCTGTGAAAGAAGTGCTTGGCGGGGCAGGTAACGTAGCGTCTAACTTAGCCAATCTCGATTGCCATGTCTATTTAGGGGCCGTAGCTGGTGTCGATGACCATGGTAGAGTGCTCGATAACTTATTGGCCGCTGATCATATTGATACATCCGGTCTCATCCATGATGAAAGTCGGTCTACGATTACTAAAATGCGTATTTTAGGTGACCGTCAACAAATGATGCGCCTCGATTTTGAAACGATTACACCTATTACAGCTGCTGAAGAAGAACAATTAATCAGTTGGCTAGAAGAGCTTTGTCAACGTGGATTACAAGGCATCGTCATATCCGATTATGGAAAAGGCGTATGTACACCGACATTGTTGCAACATGTATTCAAGTTGGCGAACACTTACCAAGTACAGACCATCGTAGATCCTAAGGGTGCTGATTGGTCCAAATATAATGGTGCTACATGTATTACACCGAATGTAAAAGAATTGGGTGAATCCTTAGGTCGTGTGATTTCGAATGATGATGCCTCAGTTATTGAGGCGGCTAAGGAAGTACTTAATAAGGTTAATATTAAATATATTATCGGTACTCGTTCCGCTAAGGGTATTACCGTTGTGGCTAAGGATGGTAGAACTTGGCATAATCCAGCAACACAACAGGATGTATTCGATGTGAGTGGCGCTGGTGATACGGTCGTAGCTATGATGATTTCATGCTTAGCCAGTGGTTTATCCATGCGTTTAGCCCTACATATTGCTAATGGCGCTGCTGGCATCGTCGTATCTAAGGTGGGAACATATCCAATCCATCGCCAAGAGTTGATTGAGTTATGGCGCTCTGTACGACAATTGACAACATCTAGCCCATTATATACGAAAGAAGAAATGAAGGCGTTAATCGATAAATGGCAAAGCATGGACGAAACCGTCGTATTTACAAATGGTTGCTTTGATATCTTGCATCGAGGTCACATTACGTATCTACAAGAGGCGGCACAACTTGGGGCTCACCTCATTATTGGACTAAACTCTGATGCATCTGTTAGACGTTTAAAGGGTGAAACAAGACCTATCGTATCCGAAGAGGATAGAGCAGCCTTATTAAGCGCCTTACAATGTGTAGATGGTGTTGTCCTTTTTGAGGAGGATACACCTGCCGAATTATTAGCATACTTACGCCCTAATATTCTTGTTAAGGGCGGCGATTATAAAAAAGAGGAGATCGTTGGTAGAGAATCTGTAGATGAAGTAGAGGTACTTTCATTTAAAGAAGGATACTCCACATCGGATATCGTAAAGAAAATAGCTATGATGGCTAAGGAGGGGAAATTATGATTATTGTAACTGGTGGTGCCGGTTTTATTGGTAGTAATATTGTGAAAGCCTTAAACGAACGCGGTCGCAATGATATTTTAATCGTTGATGATTTAACAGATGGTCGTAAAATTCGCAATCTCCAAAATTTAGATTATTTAGATTACATTGACTGTGATGATTTTGATGCTGCCATTGCAGACGGCACATTCAATGTAGGTCCTATTGAAGTCATTTTCCATGAAGGTGCATGTGCAGATACGATGGAATACAATGGCAAATATATGATGAAGAACAACTACGAAGGTTCCAAAAATCTATTCCACTATTGCCAAGATCGTGCTATTCCATTTATCTATGCATCCTCTGCATCTACGTATGGCAATGGTACAAATGGCTTTGTAGAAAAGCCAGAAGCAGAAGAAGCTTTAAATCCGTATGCATATTCTAAGCTATTATTTGACCGATATGTACGTAAATTTGAAGGCGAATATACAGCACAAGTGGTAGGTTTGCGTTATTTCAATGTATTTGGTCCTAATGAAGCACATAAGGATAAAATGGCATCTCTTGTACGCCAAATGTTCTATAAGAACCAAGAAACAGGCGTTATCAATTTGTTTGAAGGCACAGATGGCTATGAAAATGGTGGTCAAACACGTGATTTCATCTATGTCAAAGACGTGGTAAATGTAAACTTCTATTTCTGGGAACATCCTGAAATTTCTGGTACATTCAACTGCGGTACAGGTCACGCACATAGCTTCAATGAATTCATGCAAGCTGTTATTGACTATAATGGTAAAGGTCGCATTGAATACATTCCGTTCCCAGAAGTGTTGATTGGTAAATACCAAAGCTTTACCGAAGCTGACACAACAAAATTATTGGCGGCTGGTTATGATAAGGGATTCACGCCATTAGCTGATGCCGTAAAAGAATATTGTGAATTATTAGATAATAACGAAGGTTACTTGCGTTAATTTGTTGTGACAGATTAATGTCAATTCTTTGATAATTGTAAAGGATGCAGTATGAGAAAGGTGTTATTCCTCGATAGAGATGGGGTTATCAACAAGGATGTTTCCTATCTCTATAAGATAGCGGATCTACAGTGGGTTGATGGTGCAAAAGAAGCATTGAAATTAGCCCATGATTCTGGTTATGAACTTATAGTCGTAACAAACCAAAGTGGTGTGGCACGAGGTTATTATAAGGAAACCGATGTACAAATCCTACATGATTATATGGGGAATGAACTGTTTAAAGCGGGTGCACCTATTTTACATTTCTATTATTGCCCACATCACAAGGATGGCACTGTAGAACGCTATGCTGTCGATTGTAATTGTCGTAAACCAAAGCCTGGTATGATTTTGCAAGCTATCAAGGATTTTGATGTTGATGTTGAACATAGCTTTCTCATCGGTGATAGCCAACGTGATGTAGATGCTGCTGAGGCTGCAGGGGTAAAGGGATATCTGTTTACAGAATCCAATCTATTACATTTCATGAAAAAGATTTTAAATCATTAATTTTTGAATGAACCACATTTGTGTGTATTCTTCGTTCATAGAGGGGTTATTATGAAGGACTATTCCAATATACTCATTATAAAAATGAGTTCCTTAGGTGATGTCATTCACGCATTGCCAACATTATATGCATTGCGCCAAAATTTGCCGCACGCAAAAATTACCTGGGCCATACATGAACAATTTGCGAGCCTCTTGCCAGGTACCCCTTGGGTGGACGAAGTAATTATCATCGATAAGAAACAATTAAAATCGCCGTCTTATTTATGGAATCTTCGTAAAGAACTACATAGTCGTCATTTCGATATGACCTTAGATTTACAATGTATCGCCAAAAGTGCCATTGTATCTCTACTATCGGGTTCTCCTGAGAAATATGGCTATTGGGAACTTCGCGAGGGCAGTCAATTAGTTAATAAAGCTCTAGTAGGAGCTCATAAATATGATCACGTTATTGAGCGTTATCTCGATACGGTACGTGCCTTAGGTGGCGAAGTGGACGGTGTGGAATTTCCCATGCCTCATGACCATGCAGCAGAAGGGAAGATTCGCAACCGGCTATCCGAACTAGGTGTAACCGATGATTACGTTGTCGTTGTACCTGGTGCTCGATGGATTGTTAAGGAATGGCCGTTATTAAATTTTGGTGAATTATGTATTCGCCTTTGTGAAAGTGGTAAAAAGGTGGTCATTGCAGGTTCGTCTGATGATAGTGAAAAAGGTCAATTTATAGAAAACTATGTGAAGAGCGATAATCTCATTAATTTAGTTGGTCAAACGACCATGGCTGAGTTAATTGAGTTGATTCGTCACTGCCATATTTTTATCAGCGCTGATACGGGGCCTTTACATATCGCAAACGCGTTAAAGAAACCATTAATCGCGTTGTTTGGTACGACATCACCGCATAGAACGGGTCCGTATGGGGGCAGTCATGTGCATCTTATTATTTCCCCTACATCTAAGGCTACACCTGAACAGCCGCTAGTAGATGATCCCGACTGTATGGCACAAATTCCAGTAGATGCGGTATGGGATGTGTATTCTGAAATGTTGAGAAAGGATTTATGATGGAACTTGATTATAAACGTATTGTCGTAACCTTTCTCATGCATTTAGGTGATGTAGTATTAACGACTCCATTTCTAGAGGTGTTGCGTAAAGCAGCACCTCATAGTCATATCACCTATGTGATTGATGAAAAGTTACAAGATGTGATGAAATACAATCCTTATATCGATGATTTGATTACGGTCGATAAAAAAGGACGTCATAATAGCATTAAAGGGTTAAATGAGATCGCTCGTCGCATTAACGACCAAGGTCGTCCAGATATCGTTATCAACCTGCATCCTAATGAACGTACATCATATTTGGCATGGAAAATTCACGGTAAGGTAACGACAGGGATGAGTCATTTCCTATTTAGACCATTTATGACGAAATATACCCGTCTTGATCGCAAGACACGTCATGCCGCTGATATGTACATTAACGTATTAGAGCAATTAGGCGTCACCGACGTAGCTAATCACGGATTACATATCGAGACTAGTAAGGAATGGAATGACGAGGTATTCCGTTTTTATAAAAGCCAAGGCGTTATGCCTCGTGATAAGATTATTGGTTTTAATATTGGCAGTGCAGTGCCTGAAAAACGATGGCCCGCAGAGCGCTTTGCAGATGTAGCCGATTATTTTGGCAATAAAGGGTATAAAACTGTATTCTTTGGGGGCCCCATGGATTTGGACATGGTAAAACCTGTTGTAGAACAGATGAAGACGTCGCCAATCGTGGCTACAGGTGCTTTTAAATTGGGCCCTTTAGCTGCGGCCATGAAATGGTGTGACTTGCTGATTACGAATGATTCTGGACCTATGCACGTAGCCATTAGTCAGGGTGTTCCTATCGTAGCCCTTTATGGACCGTCTAATCCATTTTTCTATGGTCCGTACCAAGCAAAATCTATTGTACTTGAGTCGATGGACCATTATGAAATTGGTAAAAGCATGAAACAGGTTATTAAAGAAGGCAAGTACAAAGGTATTTCTGTTATTACCGAAGAACAAGTGATTAAGGCAGCTGAAATATTACTGCAGGAATCGTAAGTTATGGATTATATTATTTTTGATTTAGAGTGGAATCAACCATATAGCAACGACATTAGCTTTATGAAGCGAGCACGGATGCCGTTGACCGGTGAAATCATTCAAATCGGAGCTATTAAGCTCAATGAGAATTTAGAGATTGTGGATTCGTTCACAATGTATGTAAAACCTAAATATTTACCACATATGCATAAGCATGTAAAGGCCCTTACAGGCATCACCAATCAAGATTTAAATCGAGGTGTCCCATTTAGGGCGGCCTACAGTCATTTTCAACAATGGTGTGGCAAGGATTATATGCTCCTATCTTGGGGCGCTGACGATATTCTTATATTGCGAGAAAATTTATTGCTCCATAAATTAAAGAGTATCGACTATGATTCTTGGGCGGATGCACAGATGCTATACAGCTATCAACGATATGGCACGACACAACAGTACTCTGTAGCTCATGCTATGGAGGATTTACATATATCATCTGAAGCATTATCTGCTCATAATGCACTTCACGATGCTATATTTACGGCACATATCTGCCAAAAGCTAGATTTGCCAACAGCATTATTGCATTATGATTCCATACGGAAAGAGGCGCCAAATCCATTTTTATATCCACCGGGTTTGACCTTCTTTATGTACGATAACTTTCAAGAAAAGAAACGTATCGTTTATGATAGACGAGTGCGACTATCCTTTTGTCCCTATTGCCAAAGTCGGTTGGAAACGACACGTCCTGAGCGGATACAAGGAGATAAGCATTTATCTATAGGCATTTGTCCGAAACACGGAGAATTTGCCATTCAGTTAAAGGTAGGAAAATATACGATTAAGTCGGGAATTACCAAGTTTTATGTAACAAAGGTATTGAGTCATAGTACTGATGAAATCGATAAACTATATAGAGAAAAATCGGAAATTAACCGAGAGAAAGAGCGGCTCTACTATGAGCGCCGTCAAAAAGAATTATTAGAAAAATCAAAAGCATAACACTCGATATACTGTGCTGTATGCTTATATAGAAAGGGATGAAATTATGGAACGTAAATATGCTTGGCATAATTATGACGAACAAACATTACAAGACGTGATGTCATTAGGTGACTCGTATCGTCAATTTTTGGATAATGGTAAAACAGAACGCGAATGTGTCATTCAATCTGTAGAAGCTGCCAAAAAAGCTGGCTATGTTGATTTAAAAGACTTGATTAAATCTAACACGCCAATTAAAGCGGGCGATAAGATTTACTATACTCATATGGATAAATCTATTGCGCTATTTAATATCGGTACCGATGATTTAGACCTCGGTATGAATATCCTTGGTGCTCATATCGATTCTCCGCGCATTGACGTAAAACAAAACCCTCAATATGAAGATAGCAATTTGGTGTTTTGGGATACACACTACTATGGCGGTATAAAAAAATACCACTGGGTAGCTATGCCGCTTGCCATTCATGGGGTTGTAGTAAAAACAGATGGTACACGCATCAACATTAATATTGGTGATAAAGAATCTGATCCTGTATTCTGCATTACAGATTTATTGCCTCACTTAGGACAAGAACAAATGCAAAAGAATGCAGCCAAGGTGATTGAAGGTGAGGCTCTTGATCTTCTCATCGGCAGTCGTCCTATTAAAGATGAAGAAAAAGAAGGGGTTACTAAATTTATTAATAACCTCCTTGAAAAAGAATATGGATTTGTAGAACGCGATTTATTATCTGCTGAACTTGAAATTGTACCAGCTGGTAAGGCGCGCGATATGGGCTTTGATCGCTCCATGGTATTAGCGTACGGCCAAGATGACCGTGTCTGTGCTTACACATCCTTGGTGGCTATGCTCGAAGTTGATAAGGTAAAACGTACGACTTGCTGTTTATTGGTAGATAAAGAAGAAATTGGTTCCGTTGGTGCTACAGGCATGCAATCTCGCTTCTTTGAAAATGCGGTAGCAGAAATCTTAACATTGATGGGGAAACCTAATTCGGTAAATGTGCGTCGTACATTGGAAAATTCTCGTATGCTATCCTCTGATGTTAGCGCTGGATATGATCCATTGTATGCATCTGCTTTTGAAAAGAAAAATGCTTCTTACCTCGGTATGGGTGTCGTATTTAATAAATTTACCGGTTCTCGTGGTAAATCCGGTTCCAATGATGCCAATGCAGAATATATGGGCTTTATCCGCCGTGTAATGGAATCTAATAACGTAACATACCAAACGGCTGAACTCGGCAAGGTTGACCTTGGCGGTGGTGGCACCATTGCGTATATCATGGCCTTATATGGTATGAATGTAATCGACTGCGGCGTTGCTGTTCTTAGCATGCATGCACCATGGGAGGTTACATCTAAGGCCGATATTTATGAAGCAAAACGTTGTTACGTAGCATTTTTGAATGCAGATGATGAAACAATCTAGTATGATGGGGCTTTCACCATTGGTGAAAGTCCATGTTATGTGAGGTATAGGATGAAACAAACGGAATTAGGCGCTGCTATCGAGGCGGCGAAGGGAGAGGCAACAGAGGTTAAGACCGTAAAGGTCGATATTTTTGATATTCCTGAAACAAAGGCAAGAGAATATATCGCTACCCGCGAAGAGGTGGCTAAAGCTGCTATGGAGGTCATGAAACCATATTGTGTGACTGTTAAACGGGAAACCTTAGATGAAGATGAAGGGGAAGCCGTTGTGGGCTATTATGTAACGGGAGAAATTTTAATGTGTGTCATCCTTGACCCATTTGAAGTGCCCGTAATGAAGGTGGCCCTCGATAAGGGGACACTAAAAGAATACATTCTAGCAGCCAATGAATTGACAGAGGATATGCTAGCTTCTCTAGATAAATAATAAATCTGTTAGAATACAATATGTGCTCTACATAAGGACAAATGTAAAATACTTTAGTCTGATACATTGATGTAGTGCTCAAAGTTGTTTATAATAGAAGTATTATTATTTCGAATATAGGAAGGAAGACCCAATGAACTTGAAAAAAGGCATTGCCCTCGCGCTCACGGCGGCAGCATTGATGGCTTTCACAGGCTGTGGCACAAATGAAACTACATCTAATGGAGAATATAAGGTTGGTGTTGTACAACTCGTAGAACATCCAGCACTAGATGCGGCAAATAAAGGTTTTGTTGATGCTCTTAAGGAAAAGGGCTTATCTGATAAAATTACCTTTGATCAACAAAACGCACAAGCTGACCAATCTAATTTGAATAGTATTGCACAGCGTTTTGTATCTGATCGTAAAAATTTGATTTTAGCAATTGCTACGCCAGCGGCTCAATCCATGGCGAATGCAACTCATGATATTCCAATCTTGGGTACAGCTATTACTGATTACGAAGCTGCTAAACTTGTTAAATCTAATGAACATCCAGGTGGTAATGTATCTGGTACATCTGATATGAACCCTGTAGAACAACAAGTAGATTTGATTTTAAAAGTATTGCCAAATGCTAAAACAATCGGTACGATTTATAGCTCTAGCGAAGTAAATTCTCAAATTCAAGTTGAAAAGATGAAAGCTTACGCAGCTACAAAGGGCATTAAGGTTGAAGAGGTTACTGTTTCTAATGTAAACGATATTCAACAAGCGGCACAAAACCTTGTATCTCAACGTGTTGATGCCATTTATGTACCAACAGATAATGTGGTAGCATCTGCTATGAGCAATCTTGTAGCGATTACCGACCCTGCAAAAATTCCTGTATTCGGCGGTGAAGATAACCACGTAAAAGGCGGTGCGGTTATGTCCTTATCTGTAGACTACTACAAACTTGGTTACCAAACTGGCTTGATGGCGGCTAAGGTGCTAACTGGTGAATCTAAAGTCGAAGATATGCCGATTGAAATGCAAAAAGAATTCAAATTAGTTGTAAATAAAGATAAATTACAAAAATTGGGCATCACCTTACCAGAGGATTTGATGAACAAAGCAACTATGATTTAGTACTTAACTGGTAAGGAGTTACACATGAACTGGAAAAAAGGTATTGCAGTGGCACTTAGTGCCATCACTGTTATGGCAATGGTAGCTGGTTGTGGTTCCAATACTACTACTAGTGACCAAAAGAAAATTGGCGTTATTCAATTAGTAGAACATCCATCCCTTGATGCTGCTAATAAAGGCTTTGTAGATGGTCTTGCATCTAAAGGTTTTAAAGATGGGGAAAACATTAAAATAGACCAACAAAATGCACAAGCTGACCAATCTAATTTGAATAGTATTGCACAACGTTTTGTATCCGATAAAAAGGATTTAGTACTAGCAATCGCAACACCAGCGGCTCAAACGATGGCAAATGCATCTCATGATATGCCAATCTTAGGTACAGCTATTACAGACTATGTGACAGCTAAACTTGTTCAATCTAACGAACACCCAGGTGGCAACGTAACTGGTACTTCTGATATGACACCTGTTGAAAAAGAGGTAGATCTTATCATCGCTTTAGTTCCAAATGTTAAACGTATTGGTGCGATTTACACATCCTCTGAAATTAATTCCCAATTACAAGTTGAAAAAATGAAAGCCTATGCTGCTACAAAAGGTATTACAGTTGTAGAAGCTACAGTTTCCAATGTAAACGATATTCAACAAGCAGCAACAAATCTTGTAAATCAAGATGTACAAGCTATTTATACACCAACAGATAATGTATTAGCATCTGCTATGGCTAACTTAGCACAAATTACAGATGCTGCTAAAATTCCAGTATTTGCAGCTGATGAAGGCATGACAATGACTGGTGGTGTAGCAACATATTCTGTAGATTACTATAAATTGGGTTACCAAACAGGTTTGATGGCAGCTAAAGTTCTTTCTGGCGAAGCAAAAGTTAGCGATATGGCTATCGAAACACAAAAGGATATTAAATTGACTGTCAACGAAGAACGTGCTAAAAAATTGGGTATTACAATTCCTGATGCACTTCGTAAAGATATGAAATAAAAGAGGAGATTTTGATGTTAGATTTAGTGGTAGGCACCATAACAACAGGCCTTTTGTGGTCCTTGTTGGCGGTCGGTGTATTCATTACATTCCGCGTTCTTGATGTGGCCGACTTGACTGTTGAAGGGACATTCCCAATGGGGGCGGCCATTTCCGCCATCTTGATTACAACTGGTATGAACCCAATTCTTTCTATCTTGATTGCTGGCGTAGGTGGCATGGCTGCCGGTGCTGTAACAGGTTGGATCCATACAAAATTAAAGATTCCTGCATTGTTAGCTGGTATCTTAACGATGATTGCTTTATATTCCATTAACCTTCATATTATGGGGAAAGCCAACGTATCCTTACTTCGCATGGATACAATTTATACAATTATTGGTAGCGTGCTTCATACACCAAATATGTGGTCTGCTGCTATTGTTGGTGTTATCGTAGCTGTTGTTGTATGTTTATTACTATTCTGGTTCTTCGGTACTGAAATTGGTACCGCATTACGTGCAACAGGCGTTAACCCTCAAATGATTCGCGCCCAAGGCGTGAACACAGATAATATGATCGTTCTTGGTCTATTAATTTCCAACGGTTTCGTTGGTATGTCCGGTGCGCTTATCGGTCAATTCCAAGGCTTTGCCGACGTAGGCATGGGTATTGGTACCATCGTAATCGGCTTGGCATCCGTTATTATCGGTGAGGTTGTATTCGGTACAAAATCCTTTGTTCGTAGCCTCATTGCTGTAGTACTTGGTTCCATCGTATATCGTATCGTTATCGCTGCCGTACTTTACATGGGTATGCCACCAAACGATTTAAAATTATTCACTGCTATTCTTGTTGCCATCGCGCTTTCTTTGCCTACATTGAAAGCTAAATGGTTAGCTCGTTAAGGAGGACACTATGTTAGAAGTAAAAAATATGGTAAAGACCTTCTTTAAGGGCACAATTAATGAAAAAACTGCACTACAAGGTATCGACCTTCGCTTAGAAGAAGGCGATTTCTGTACCGTAATCGGTGGTAATGGTGCTGGTAAAAGTACATTGCTAAACTCCATCGCTGGTGTATTTCCTGTCGATGAAGGCAGTATTACCATCAACAATATTGATGTAACAAAAATGCCAGAATACAAACGTGCTAAATATATCGGCCGTGTATTCCAAGATCCTATGGTTGGTACAGCAGGCAATATGCAAATCGAAGAAAACTTGATCCTTGCGATGCGCCGTGGCAAAAACTTAGGTCTTAAATGGGCTTTCAAAGATAGCGAACAAGCATTCTTTAAAGAACGCCTTGCACTATTAGGTCTAGGCCTTGAAGATCGCCTATCTGCACGGATGGGCCTATTATCTGGTGGTCAACGTCAATCTATTACATTGCTTATGGCTACTATGCTTCGTCCTGATTTATTACTCTTGGACGAACATACAGCAGCACTTGATCCTAAGACAGCTGAAAATGTATTGCAATTAACAGATAAACTTGTTTCAGAACATAATCTAACAACCCTTATGATTACGCACAACATGCGTGATGCATTGCGCTTTGGTAATCGTCTTATCATGATGGACGCTGGTCGTATCATCTATGATGTAAAAGGGGAAGAAAAGAAAAAATTAACAGTTGCTGATTTGTTACAAAAATTTGAAGTAGCTGGCGAAGGTGCGTTAAGTGACCGTATGATGCTCGGTTCAAAATAAGTACCTAAATAATATAGTTTAAAAAAGAGGGGATATTATCCTCTCTTTTTTCATGAAAACCTTTACACTATGGGGATTATACTGTATACTTAACTAAGTCATAAGACATATCGTAAGCGAAGTATTCGAATCTCCAACGGTTACTTAAGCTTATCGGGATTATTATTTTTTTAGGAGGTAACATTAATGTTAACTACAGAAGCTAAATTAGCAGTAATTAAAGAATACGCTACTCATGAAGGTGACACTGGTTCTCCAGAAGTACAAGTTGCGATTTTGACAAGCCGCATCACATACTTAACTGAACACTTGAAAGAACATAAAAAAGATCATCATTCCCGTCGTGGTTTGTTGAAATTGGTTGGTCAACGCCGTAACATGCTTGACTACCTTCGTCGTAAAGATATCGAACGTTACCGTTCCCTTATCGAACGTCTTGGTCTTCGTAAATAATACAATTAGCCGTCCATTTGGACGGCTTTTTTATTTTATTTCCTTGTGTTATAATGAATTTAGGCAAAGGGAAACAACTGCCGATAATCTATTGTGGAAACACAGAAAAAAGGACAGAGCGGCGACTCTGTCCTTTTTATTGTGCTAGTTGCTTTTAATAAAGTGAAAAAATAGCTTAATTTTAACAGATGATATATAATAATAAGGTATACGTATAAGAAGATTTTTAGGAGGAATAGGAATGGAACAATTCCAAATGGACCTAGCTGGTCGTACGCTTACGATCGAGACTGGGGAACTTGCAAAACAAGCTGGCGGTGCCGTAATGGTTGGTTATGGCGATACACGCGTACTCGTTACCGCTACAGGTTCTAAAGAGGCGAAGGATATCGATTTCTTCCCACTCACAGTAGATTATGAAGAAAAAATGTATGCTATTGGTCGTTTGCCAGGTGGTTTTATTAAACGTGAAGCACGTCCACCTGAATCTGCTATCTTGAATAGCCGTTTGATTGATCGTCCTATTCGTCCACTATTTGATAAAGGTGTACGTAACGAAGTACACGTTGTAGCTACAGTTATGTCCGTAGATCAAGATTGTGATCCTGCTATCTGTGGTATGATTGGTGCATCTGCAGCATTATCTATTTCCGATATCCCATGGGCTGGCCCAATTGCTGGCGTTCGCATGGGTCGTGTAAATGGTGAATTTGTTGTTAACCCAACAAAAGTACAATTAGAAGAAACTGATCTTAATATCGTAGTAGCTGGTACAAAAGACGCTATTCTTATGGTTGAAGGTGGCGCTCAAGAGGTTCCAGAAGAAACCATTCTTGAAGTTATCATGGCTGCTCACGAAGAAATTAAGAAAATCGTTGCATTCCAAGAAGATGTAAAAGCTAAAGTAGGTAAGGAAAAACGCGTATTTGAAAGCAAAGACGTACCTGCTGAAATCGCTGATGCAGTTCGCGCATATGGTCACGATAAACTTGACGCAGCCGTTCGTTGTGCAGATAAACAACAACGCGATGCACAAGAAACTGAAGTACGTGAAGACGTATTGGCACATTTCGCGGAAATCTACCCAGATAACTTAGCTGATGTAAATAAAGCATTCGATGCTATGACGAAGGAAATTGTTCGTCATATGATCACTGTTGAAAAAATCCGTCCAGATGGCCGTAAACTTGATGAAGTTCGTCCAATCTCTTGTCGTACAGGCGTATTGCCTCGTACACATGGTTCCGGTCTATTCACACGTGGTCAAACTCAAGTATTGAACGTAGCTACTGTAGCACCATTGTCTGAAAAACAAACAATTGATGGCATCGGTTTAGAAACAGAAAAACGCTATATTCACCACTACAATTTCCCATCCTTCTCCGTAGGGGAAACTCGTTCCTCCCGTGGTCCTGGACGCCGTGAAATCGGTCATGGTGCTTTAGCTGAACGCGCATTGGTACCTGTCATTCCTAGCGAAGAAGAATTCCCATATGCATTGCGTCTAGTATCTGAAGTATTAGAATCCAATGGTTCTAGCTCCATGGCTTCCGTATGTGGCTCTACATTGTCCTTGATGGATGCTGGTGTACCTATTAAAGCTCCTGTAGCTGGTATTGCAATGGGTCTTGTTACACAAGGCGAACACTACACAATCTTAACAGATATCCAAGGTATGGAAGATGCTCTTGGCGATATGGACTTCAAGGTGGCTGGTACAGCTAAGGGTGTAACTGCCATCCAAATGGATATTAAAATTTCTGGTTTGTCTCGTGAAATCCTTCACGAAGCATTGGAACAAGCTCATAAAGGTCGCATGCACATCATGGGCATTATGTTAGATACCATTGCTGAACCTCGTCAACAAATGTCCCAATACGCTCCACGCATCATTACAATGAAAATTGATCCAGACAAAATCCGTGACGTAATTGGTTCTGGCGGTAAAGTAATCCGTAGCATCATTGACGAAACAGGTGCAAAAATCGATATTGAAGATGATGGTACGGTATTCATCGCTTCTGTAGACCAAGAAGGTGCTGCAAAAGCGCAACAAATCATCGAAAACCTTACTAAAGAAGTTGAAGTAGGTGAAGTATACCTTGGTAAAGTAACTCGCTTGATGGCATTCGGTGCATTCGTTGAGGTATTACCAGGTAAAGAAGGTCTTGTACACATTTCTAAATTAGCGAAAGAACGCGTTGAAAATGTAGAAGACGTTGTAAATGTAGGCGACGAAATTATGGTTAAGGTTATCGAAATCGATAAACAAGGCCGTATTAACTTGTCCCGTAAAGATTGTTTGAAATAAGAGGTGTTACATGGATATTCGTGGCTTTGAAGTAGTTTCTGCTTTTGAAGAACAAAATATCAATTTACCAACACGTAAAACCACAGAAAGCGCAGGCTATGATATTGAATGCGCTGAAGCTGTTACTTTAGAACCAAATCAAGTGGTTCTCGTGCCGACAGGCCTTAAGGCCTTCATGGCATACGACGAATACCTTGCTATCCACATCCGTTCTAGCATGGCCATTAAACGCAAACTAGCACTTGTGAACAGCACAGGTATCATCGATAGCGATTACTATAACAATGAGGAGAACGAAGGTCATATCATGATTGCTCTCCTAAACTTTGGCAACGAACCTGTTACCCTTGAAAAAGGCGAACGCGTTGCACAAGGCATTTTCTCTAAATACCTTATCACTAATGATGACGATGCAACAGGCGTACGTACAGGTGGTATTGGTAGCACTGGGACTATGTAAACTACATACAATTCTGAACAGAATGGTGAAAGCCGCTCAACTTAGGTTGGGCGGCTTTTTGGTGTGTAAAAAATTACGTATAGGCTTCGGTATACTAAAGTTAATCCATAAGACTTATTGTTTTTAGTTGTGTTATGAGGAGATTAGCTATGAAAACTTTAAAAGAAACCATCATCACAGTAGAAGACATTAAAGCAGAAATTGAAAAAGCAGAATTTGATGTTCCAAGAGAAGATGAGGATTTTGGTGAGCGCTATGATCGATTACATGCAGAATGGGCTGTAAAAGGATTAAAGAAGTATAGAGATGAATTAAAGGAAACCTTTGCTGACAAAGAACATTTTAAGGATTGGGTAATAGACTTATGGGGAGATGTAAATACTTTTATAGCTGTAATAAACGAAGAACTACGCTTACGTTCTATTGAATCAATTCGAGAAGCATCCGAATGCGCTGCATTGATGAAAATTTTTATTCCCTCTGAAAGTGGTTCAAGAGATGAAGCTGAAGAAAAGGTAAAACGTAATCTAGAAGAAGCTTTAGAAGAACATGACCAAAGAATTCTTAATATCTATGATGTAGAAGTAGTACCACTTTTAACATGGTGTGAAGAATTACTTGTGATGAAAGCCTTTTTAACTAATGATTTCTATATGAAAGGATCATTTTCAGACAGATTAAAAGAAATATATACAAATGTGTTTACATTGCTAGATAGAAACTTGCCAGAAAAAGTTGAATACAGTGATGCTCATTCCTTTGAATATTATGTGGATTTAGAGGACGAGTGGGAGTATTTGTACTTAGATGATTTAAATCCTGTAGAAGAACTATTAGCTATATTGCCTGGTAGTCCATATGAATGTGATGTGATGTATTATGCGAACTCAATCAATTGGAGTATCAAAAATAAGCATGTAAATACTTTCAAAGAAAAATGCAAAGAGTTATATAATTCTTTGAATCAATAATAGTATAGTAACTAATCTATAGATGTTAAGGAGTGTTTGTATATGAGAAATATGTTAGTTAATGAAGAATCAAAAGAATCTGTTTTAAATCTATTTGAAAAAATATTGAATATAAAAATGAAAGAAGCAGAACTCAAACAGGTTGAGTGGGATACAAAAGGTTTAAAACCTAAAAAAGATGAAATTATAGAGGCATTTAAGCATTTGGACTCATTTGATACATACATTGAATCAAACTATGAATCTAAAGAAAATTTTGAACTTATCGTCATCAAAGAAATTAAAATTCGTATGGAGGAATTGCTAGAAGGTTTTCATGGTGTAGGACGGCCTATGATAATTCCATGTATTAAAAGTGGCCCCCATAATGAAAGTAAAAAACAAGTAAAAGATTTGTTACATACAAGACTTAATAGTCATGATAATGAACTTCCATATCTCTTTGACAAGTTTATCGTACCTGATCTTGTATGGAGCGAAGAATTATTTGAGATACTAGCTTATCTAAAAGAGAAAACTTATAAACCTAGTTCATTAACAAATGAATTAAGAACAATCTTTATGAAAGCCTATGTAACACTTGAGGAAAATCTACAAGAACCAGAATGGTATTGTAATGCCAAACCATTGACATACTATTGGCATATTAAATCAGACTTAGAAGAAATCTATTATGATGATTACTTACCAATTCAAAAACTGTTATCTTTTATACCTAATAATTCATTAGATTGTTATATATCTTACTGTCCAAATTATATCAATGAAACCTGGGCAGAATTACAAGAAGGAAAAGTTAAACAAGCAATTTATAAGACTTATTATGATTTGCTACAAAAAATTAGTTAGTTGTTTGCAATAAGGAGGAGAAAGGCTACATATGACTTTATGTAGCCTTTTATGATTTTAGTTTATGAGGACAAGATGAATTCTTTTATGAAGAATTTATGAAATATTAAATATATAATAATATTTTATTGGTAAAATATGTCTATAAAAATACGTATATATTGTTATAGGGAGTAAAAGATGGACATAGATAAAATTTCTTTTAATTTAGTTTGTGATAAAAAAATTATAAAAGAACTGGTTAAGGACTGTCTTTCAGAAACTTTAAAAGAAGTCATTTACTCAAACCAAAACCATAATCAAATAAATAGCTATAAAGATTTGAAAGTAAATAATAGAAAAGGTATAAATATTAATTATAAAAAAAATTTTGATTTAGATAATGATGATATTATATCCCATAATCAAGAACTTAAAGAAGAAAATAAACGGTTGAAAGTTGAAATTGAAAAATTAAATGAAAAAATATTAGAAATAGAAAAAAAAGGGAGAGAAAAGCTTGATTTAATAGCAAATAAAAATAGCAGTATAATTGAAAACCTAAATAAACAAATAGGTGAGTTACAAAGTGAGTTAGCTGAAAGATTTACTGAAGGAAAAAAAATCTATGACCAACTAAATTCTATTGATAAAAAATATATTGATAAATTACAAGCTTATTTGGGATATAAAAACTTTGAATCTTTTATTCTTAGTAGCTCAATGAATACAGAGTCATTGGAAAAAATATGGTTAGTATCTAGAGAGGCTATTAAGAATAGGGATTTCAGTGATGCAGAAATACTATGGAGTTACTTTTTATATATGGTTAAATTATTTAATTATACTAAAAATGAAGAAGTAATTCGAATTGATAAAGTGTGTAAAAATGATCGTTATAATGTATATGAACATGAAGATATTGATGGTCTAGTTAAAAATGGTTATATTACAAAAGTTTATTTACAGGGATTTGTTAATGCTTATTTAAATGAACGTAAAGGCAATGCAATTGTTAGTGTTAAATGATTTTAGATTAAAGAATAATACTTTGTAGTAGGATGTTTTTATATCACGGTAGACAGGATTTAAAATGGAAGAAAAAATAAGTAAAATACTAAAAAATGCTAGATATTGTTTACATAATATCAAGGAATATGAATTGAAGTATTCAGAAAGTAATATATCATTTGATATTGATAAACAATTGATTTATGAGTTGAGTGAAATACCTTTAGAGATTAATAACCTTTATTTATATAAAGTAGATGAATTAATTTTCTCTAAAAAAGAAGGACCACGACGTGAATCAATGGAAAATATTCTTTCTTCTTTTAGAAATCTTCAAGATATAAATTTAGTATATATTATATTAGGTGATTCAAACAAAATTTCATTTTATTTGGGTATAGTACCGAATTTACATTTAATAGAAAATGAACCTCTATTAGATTTTAGATCATATGCTAATAGTATTTTAAAACCAAGTATTGATGGTAATTATGGTGGAAGCAAAATAGAATTACTTTCTAATAATGATAAAAAATTGATACTAAATCGAATTAAAAATAATGCTTATTCAGGTATTTTAAATGGCATTCCTGGATTTAAAAGTGGACAATCTGGAGAAAAAATTGATTTTCAAGGTGTTGAACGATTAGTAGATACAATGATTGGCAGAGAATTTGGTTTTGTTGTAGTTGCAAATCCTTGTAAAGATTCAGATATCATTAAATTTAATACTTCAATACAAAAGTTATATGATAAGTTATCTCCATTAACCAAATATACAGTTCAAGAAAATACTAATACACAAACGGATAAGATAAAAGAAGATACACATTCTACTACAAAAAATGTTTTGGTGGGAACAAACTTTGATAGAGTAACATCAGAGACATCTAGTACTATAAAAGGAAAGGATGAGCGGACTGATGTAAGTCATCAAGAGAATACTAATAAACAGAAGTCAACTAGTCAATTGGAATCAGAATATTTAACCAAAAGTGAATCGTATTCAAATCCAAGGAATTATGCAAAATCTGATTTAAATAAAACTAGCCAAACAAGCATATCAGAAAGTGTGAATAAAGATGATAGTAATTCCGTACAGTATGGAGATTCAACAAATGAAATAAATACAGAACAATGGAGTAAAACAAAAACTGTCGTAGTAAGTACAAATGATTCTAATAGTACAAATACAACTAATAGCACACAAGAATCAAATACTAAAAATACGAATGTAAGTAATTCTCATGCTTATTCAGAACGAACGAGTAAAAATAGTAGCAATTCTTCACAAGTAATTTATTCCTTAGAGGTAGAAAAAAAAGCTGTAGTTGATTGGTTAAAATATATTGATGATGTTTTATTGAATAGGATTGATTTATCAAAAGGAAAAGCCGGATATACAGTATGTGCTTATTTATTTGCAGATAAAAATAGAGCTGATTTATATAGTTTAGCTAATACTATAATTGGTTTATATGGAGGAGAAAAAGGTAATATTTCGCCATTAAGATTTTTTGAAATAACGCATGATAATCCTGGTTTATTAGATATACAATTTTGTCTTCAGAATTTACAAATACCAATATTAAATAAGCCTAGTGAGCAATGGGCTTCAATATTTTCTAAGATTAATTTATTTGATGAAACAAAAGAAAGTATAGGCACATGGTTAAATTCTAGTGAGTTGGGACTCTTGATGGGGCTACCAAGAAAAGAAATAATTGGAGTATCTATTCGGGATGCTGTTGAGTATGGTGTAAATATTTATGATAATAATAGTAATTTAGAGGATAATATTTTTTTGGGCCATCTTGTTCATCAAGGGAAAGTTAAATCTGGAAATCCCATATTTTTAAATAAAGAAGTTCTTAAAACACATACATTTATTTGTGGTGTGACTGGAACCGGAAAAACAACAACTTGTCAAAATATATTGATGAACTCAAATCTGCCTTTTTTAGTTATAGAGCCAGCTAAAACAGAATATAGAGCATTATCAAATTCGATAAATGATTTGTTTTATTTTACTTTAGGTAAACAGACAGTCGCTCCTTTTTTTTTAAATCCCTTTGAATTGTTTGAAAATGAATCAATTAGTAGTCGTGTTGATATGATTAAAGCTACAATGCAGTCATCATTTGATATGGAGGCTGCAATGCCACAAATTATAGAGGCAGCTGCATATGAAGTATATAAACGTAAAGGATGGAATTTAAAAAACAATAAATGGATTAATCCAATTACTAATCAGGAAGAAAATCCATTCTCTACAGATAGCTTTGCTTTTCCAACATTGAGTGATTTTATTGATGCCATAGAGTATATTACGAAGGAACAAGACTTTGGAGAAAGGTTAGAAGCTGAATATTTAGGCTCATTAAAAGCAAGATTACAAGCTCTTACTATTGGTGCTAAAGGGATGATGTTAAATACACCACGTAGTATTGATTTTAAGAAACTTGTAAATCAAAAAGTTGTTATTGAATTAGAAGAGATAAAAGATGGTAGTGAAAAATCACTTATTATGGGTTTTATACTTACCAATTTACTAGAAGCAGTAAAATATCAATTTAATATGAATAATGAGTTTCAACATATAACGCTTGTAGAAGAAGCACACCGATTGCTAAGTAAATACGAATTAGGTGATAGCACTAATAAGAAACATGGTGTAGAAGTTTTTTCGGATATGTTAGCAGAGGTTCGTAAATATGGGGAGTCATTAATTATTGTTGATCAAATTCCTAATAAAATGACTCCTGAAGTACTGAAAAATACAAGCACAAAAATTGTTCATAAGATTTTTGCTCAAGATGATAAGGAAGCTATTGGAAATACAATGGCATTGAATGATGAACAAAAAAGTTTTATGTCATATTTAGATAGAGGAAGAGCTATTATCATTACAGAAGGATGGAAGAAACCAGCATTAGTACAGATTAATAAATTGAGTAATATAACAAATAAGTTAGAAATTAATGATGTAGATATTAGAAACAGAATAATAGATTATTATTTATTAAATTATGATAATGGTGTTCTTCCTAATATAAAAAGTTTTGATAAATCAATTAATAAAGATATCATTAATGAGTATTTGGCGTATTTAGAAAAAGATATTTTTGAAGATTTTAGAATAATAACAAAGTTCTTTTATAATTTACACTTTTCTAAGTCCTTAAATGGTGAGTTTGAGAGTAATAGAGATCTTGAAGATAACATTATATATCTAATTTGTCAGGTCATTAAATATAAGACATTTTATGCTAAGTTAATAGAAACAAAGAAAATTAATAGATATGTTGATTATTTATTAGGACGAGCTTCTGTATTAGGAACTTATGATAATGAAAGGCTTTTAGTAGAAATAATAAAAGTGATTGTTCATAATGTTATAAGCTTAGATATTAATATTAATTTGAATTTAGATAATAAAATTCAGAATGATATTGAGGATAAAATTAAAAATCTAATATTTAACTATAATAATCATTAATATAATAGGAGGAAATTATGGGTTGGGGCATATTAGGTACCATAGGAAGTGCTATTAGTAGTGGAATAAGCAGTTTGACTGGTATGATTGGAAGTGGATTATCGAAATTAGAGAGTTTGGCAAAAACTGCTATTACCTCTATAAGTGGTGTTATAGGTAGTGGAATTAAAAGTTTGGGAAAGTTAGTTCCGACCGCAATTAAGGCTATTAATACAATTTGTCCGAAAGGTGGTGGGTTATTAGGTGAATTATCAAGTGTATTAACAAAAGTATTAACTCCTGTTTTTGGGCCATTAGCACCTATATTATCAAGCATAGGTGTAGATTTACTATCTAATATGTTAGTTAATACCTTAATACCTGGCAATAAAATGACAATAGAAGACACAGAAGAATATGGTGCACTTATTGAAGAATCTAGAAATCACCCTGATTGGAACTCCAGCAGTGCATTTTCTAATGCACAGGAATATTATGAATATTTAAAAAATAAAGCAAAAGAAGAATCTGTTCAAATATTACCAGTATCTAAATTATCAGCAGAGTCAATGAAACGTAGATCAGTAGCAATCGTAGATTTTTGGGAGCGACTTGAAGAGGCTGATAGTATTAAAATTGGAAGTGACTTTTTAGTATTTGCGGCATTAAAATTATTTACTGAAGATCAATTAAAAGCAGTTATTCAAGTATCTAAAGAGTTAGGATTTGATTCTGTTAAGTTTTTAGATTTAAAAAATGGTAAGTTGACTCCTGAAATTACCACTAAATTTAATGAGGGGATTATAAAAGCTCTCCAAAATTTCAATAGAGAAAAAAATATTTATATAAGTGAAGATGAAGCATATCAGACTTTAGTTAATATGAAAAAATCTGTACCTGAATCAAAAGAGTTTGTTGATTCAATGGCAAAAGAATTAAAACACTACTCACAATTATCTAATAAAGAGTTGTTTAATGAAGAATCATTAGTTAAGGAAATTAGTAAATATAATGATCTATAAAAATTTTTTTGGTAGGGAAAATGAAAAAAAAGTTATTAAGTAGATGGGTTAATCTAGCTAGTAGTGAGGATAAGATAAAATCTTTACAAAAGGATTATGAATCTTTTAATCCCACTGATTTACAATATATAAGTGAAGCCACACTATTAAGTCAAATAGATAGTGTAGTTAAAGTTATTAGACACCTTAATAGCTCACTTGATAAAAGTAGAGTAGGATTAAAAGAACAGAATCTTTTAAAGATGGGTGAATTTGAATTTTTAAAAGAAATTGATGAAATAGATATTGTCTCTTTTCACAAACTATTTTCAATAGAGTATGATGAGAATTATAAAGTGAAAGATACGATAGAAAAGTTGAATAAAGATATTTCTATAAGAACTGACTTAGAAACAGAACAATTATATAATGAGAGCTTAAATGAGCTAATTAAGCTAATAGAGCAGACATCCTTGTTAGAGGAAGGATTATCAAAAGAGGATGTTCTAAAAAACTATAATAAACCTATTGATAACAAAAAAATTATCGATATATTAAATAATATTTCAATTCAGTGGGAGTAATTATAAGAGGATGTTTTTGTGACTAAAAAGATTTTATGTATACTCAATGATAGCAAAATTCAATTTTTAGAAAACAATGCTCGATTGGGATATAAAGTTCAACAAATTAATGGTAATAATGAGATCGATATTAAGGAATATCTAGTAAATGGATATAATCAATTTAAAGATGATATTTGGTGTAATTTTATAAGTCAAATAGGAGTTCAAAAGAATCAGCTTATTTCAGCATTAATTATTGTAAATAAACAAGATAAGCAATTACAAGAGTTTGTATCTTATATTTTAAATGATTTAGTTTATACTCATAATAAACTTATATCAAAATCATCAGATACTTACAATAGTTGGACATCTAGTGAATTACATTCTATTTTTATGAATGTAAAAAATATAATGTTATCAGAAATTTCCTTTAATCAGGATATTCTTATTTCTAATAATATTGAATTTACTATCGAATTATCTTTTGGTGATAAGTTTTTAATAGAAGATAAGATTATAGAAAATGTTGTTACACCGCAAAAAAAAATGAAAATCAATGATAATGTAATTTTTGCTAATAATGATAATGTTAATAATTTAAAAAGACAACTATTATATGAAGAAGACAAAATAGATATAAATCATAATAAATCAATAGACACTTTAAATAGTCTAATAAGTAAAAATGAGGAACGTGAGTATTTAGAAGATATCACAAAGGAATTTAATTATACAGTTAAAGAGCCAAGATGATTTATTCATAAAAGGAGTTTATATGGTTGCTAAGTTAGTTGAAGATAAAAATAAATATAAAGCAAAGAATATTGATAATAGTAGATTTAAGTCATTGTGGGATAAAGTTCATAAACAATTAGAGAAAAAGGGATCAACAATTGTAAAATACTTTACAGTACATCCAGATGTATTAATACCTCTAATTAAATCAAATATAGAGAGTGACTTAAAACGATATATGGATAATCTTATGGAACTAGCAACTGAAGATTACATTGTGTTTCCTAAGGATGGTTATGCCTTCTTTAAAAAGGAACAGAGATTAGTTCCTTTGAAAAAAGATAGTGATGAAATTTTATACTTTGGATCTGATTGTAATTTATCAACAGATTTAGAAGGTAATTATACAATCACATATTCTGGGGAAAGTAAAACTGATATCTCTAAATCTGTTTGTGACTATCTTAAATCAAAAGATATTAATTTAGTAGATGGAAGTTATAATACAATTTTTAGAAAAATTAACATTCAAGCTGCGCTTAATTTTTATAATAAATACAACCTAAAAATACCATTATCAATTATCAATTTAAAAAATTCAAAGGTATTAAGTTATAGTGATATGTATCATACTTCTTATTATGATGAAGTTTTTAAGTGTTATCCTGGTAAGTATTCAACAATTACATCCTCAACCCCATTCGCAGTTATATTTTCTAAAAAAATTACAGAAACATCAGAAAGTACTAATTTTATAAAATATATTCTTACAAATTTTTCTGAACCTAAACATCCTACTTTAGAGGGGTTTTCAATTGATTTTTATTCAAAGCTAGCTAACATTTTAAAGCAACACAATCAGATTGAGAGGGTTGTGACTATATATGACTTATTCGATTCTACATATAATTTTATTATTGAAGAATTCGATGCTTTAAAAAGTTATGATGATTTTTGTAATTATTTGGGTGCTGATTTCAATAAAGTTTTATACAAATATTATAAAGAATATTTAAAAAAATGTGATGAAATAAGAGCTAATATTTACCCTTATAAGACTGAATTATTTGAGGATGTTAATAAAGGTCATTGGGAGGTATTTGAATCGTTTTATAATGAATTAGATTCAAATGCTTGGATTATTAACGTTCCTGATAATGAAATTTTAGTTGCAAGAGATCCTCTATGTGATGTAAATAATACGGCTGTATGTGGAATAGATTTTGGTACTAAGAGTACTGTAGTTGTTTGTCGGGATCCAAGTGAAATATTATTACGAATTGGAGGTGGGGATTTACTTAGGAATCCAAACGTTAAAGATTATGAAAATCCTACCACTATTAGTTTAGAAGATTATAAAAGTTTTATTCAAGATTATCAAAGGAATTTAGGTAGACCTTTTACAAAATATAAAGATTTAATGGTATCTCACGATGCATCTAAAAAAATTTATCAAGAAAGCTTCGATAAACAAAAATATTATTCTGTATTTAGCGAATTAAAGCAGTGGGCAAATTCAAAGGACAGAAAGCAACTTCTTCAAGACACTAAAAGCTATAATATTGAGTTAAAACCATATTTATTGTTGAAAGAAAATGATTTTGATCCTATAGAAATATATGCTTATTATTTGGGGTTATATATTAATAATATGCATAGAGGAATTTATATGAAGTATATGCTTTCTTTTCCTGTAAATTATAAGAAGGCAATTCGGGATAAAATTTTGCAAAGTTTTGAACGAGGAATTAAAAAGTCATTACCAACATCAGTACTCAACAATATAGAAACTATGAAACGATTTAAAATAACATCTGGGGCCAGTGAACCTGCAGCTTATGCTATTAGTGCACTAAAAGAATACGGGCTTGAACCAAAGGAGGAAGAACTTAAGTCTATAGTATCGTATGGTGTTTTTGATTTTGGTGGAGGAACTACAGACTTTGATTTTGGTATAGAATATATCCCTAATAATAAGAGTTATAAATTTGAAATTGAACAGCTAGGTAACGGAGGGGATGCATATCTTGGTGGTGAAAACTTATTAAATATGCTTGCTTTTGAAGTATATAAAAGTAATATAAAATTAATGAGAGATAACGAAATCTCCATTGTTATGCCTCCTAAGTGTCAAAGGTTCCCTGGGTCGGAAGTGTTAGTGCAAGACGAAAAGGATGGAAATCAAATCTCTTATTTAAATTTGAAGCTAATCGCACATACACTTCGGGCTCTTTGGGAAGAAGTTCCTAATTATGAGTCATATTATACTGAAGGACAAAAAGCCTTAACATTATATACTGCAAATGGTGATGATGTTATATTAAAAATTAAGATAGATATTAAAGCTTTAAAATCAGTGATTGAAACTCAAATCAATGATGGTGTAGAAAACTTTATGAGTTGTTATTATAAAATTTATAATGAATATAATGAAAAGCTTACTAGACCGTTACATATATTATTGGCAGGAAACTCATGTAAATCTACGATATTACAAAAAGTATTTATTACACGTATTATAAAAGAATTAAATAATATGAAAGATAAATTGGGTGATGAAAAAGATATTAGTGAGATATTTAGGTTATATCCGCCATTAGGAAGTCAATTTAATATTGAAAATATCGAAGAAATAGATAATTTTAAAAGACTGAATATCGATATTCGTGATTTATTATATATTGAAGATAAAGAAAAATAATTTATACTATGAATAACTATTTAGCTTTAATATTATTAATAAATCGTATAGTTGTTTTGAAAGGTAGTTATAGCTTAATGAATTATATTGATAGGCAAAAAACCGGTAAAACTGGTGTGGCTTTCGGTTTAGTAAGAAGCCGAGAAGGTGGTCGTGATGTGCATATTTTAAACTCAACTCTCAAAAATGATGAGATTTCTTTTCCTTTTCTTTTAGGAGGCGAGGATAGAAATGGATATTTTGAGTGTTATATTGGTGAAAATATTAATTATAATGAATGGGCTCAGTTTACAAAATGTATAGGCAATGAGATGGAAATTTATTATACAAAAGAATCTCGTGCACATACGCGAACACTTCCAATAGCACAAGTTAAGTTTGATATTTTATTTGTTGATGATGAATATGTCAATGAAGACGGATATTTTTTTATTCGTAAAATATCACCTGATACAATAGAATATACAGTGGCTTTATTAGAAGACTTTAAAACAAATAATTATAAGCCTCGTAAAATTTATTCACTTAAATTAATATAAAAAATATTGTTTATATCTATTCTATGTGATAGAAAGCATGAAAAAATCTAATTTTAAATTCTAGACTTTAGTTTTTCTTATCGTTATTATCTAAATGTGAATATAATATGATTAAATTAAAAATTATTATTTGTGTGATGTTTAGTATAAAATTAAATTTTGATATACTTTTTTGTGAATTAAATAACCATGCCAAAATTCTACCCAACAATAATAAATAGTTTCCATGGTAGTGAAGGAGAGCGTCTCGTATATGAGGCGCTCTCTAAATTAAATAATGAATATGTAATTTTTCATTCCTATAGATGGTTAGGTGAATTAAACCAACGTAGGAGTGAAGGTGAGGCAGATTTTGTTATTTTACATCCTAAAAAAGGTATTTTATCCATAGAGGTAAAAGCTGGCGGGATTTCCTATCGTGATGGAAACTGGATTCAAACGAATCGCAATACAAAAGAAGAAAAAATTATAGATCCTTTGGGACAAGCTGCAGAAAGTCAATATAGGATTCAGAACTATTTACGTAAACATTATAATGGGCAAATGCCTGTTATTGGTCGTGCAGTATGGTTTCCATCTGTAGCTATTCATAATAAGATTTCATTACCATTAGAGGTGAATAGAGACATTGTTTTTGATGTAGATTGTTTAATTAATCCACAGGAATCTATGGATAAAGCTTTTAGCTATTGGAAATCTAATTTAGGATTTAGAGATTCTGAGCAATCAGTTAATGATTTTCAGAATATGATCAAGACTTTAATGCCTACATTTAATATTGTTGAATCTGTTGCAAGTACGGCTCTTGAATCAACGAAAAGTTATATACAGATGACGAAACAACAAGCATCTATATTGTATTTTTTACGTGAGCAACCAACGGCTGTTATTCATGGCCCTGCAGGAACAGGCAAGACGATGCTTGCCATTGAAAAGGCTAAAATGCTAGCTGCTGAAGGTAAGAAAGTCTTATATTTATGCTTTAATGAGTTCTTATTATCCTATGTAAAAGAGCATTATACATGTGAGCATATAGTCTTTCATAATGTTAGATCCTTGTCTGAAAATTTGATGCCTAATAGTAATTACTCAATTGCAGAAATTATCCCTAAATTTATTGAGTACTTTCAAAATGAATATGATGATTTAGAGTGGTCTTATGAAAATGTAGTCATTGATGAAGGTCAAGATATTGATGAACGTATATTAGAACATATTTCTATATTAGTAGACATGTTAGGCGGTCATTATTATGTATTCTATGATAAAAATCAGTACATAATGATGCATAAATCTACGCATTGGCTAGATACATATGGGGATTGTCGCCTTGTATTGTATAAAAATTGTCGCAATACCGCTGAAATAGCTAAAACTGTAGGAACAACATTAAGTGATATAAAGAAAGATGCTTACATAAATGAGCTATCAGGGATAAAACCACTTGGATCATTCTACAAGAATGAAAATGAATTACGTACTATCGTTACAAAGTTTGTTATAAAAATGATTCAAGATAAGGTTAAACCTGAAGACATTGTTATTCTTACTACAAGTAGTGTTCCTAACAGTATGTTAAAAAATATTTCTGCTATAAACGGAGTGTCTATATCTACTGAGCCAAAGAAAAATAATATATTGTTCACATCTGTTCGTAAATTTAAAGGCTTAGAAGCTAAAGCTGTTTTATTAATTGATATTTTAGTTAATCGCCTCACTAATGAATTACATAAACGGTTAGTCTATGTAGGTTCATCGCGTGCAAATACATATTTACAATTAGCATTCTATGATAATGTACCTAATGAAGATTATAAGTCCATTCTAAATCATTTAGGTGCAAATGAAATCAATGGAACTAATAAAGAGGCTTTATTAGAGATTTTTGGCCTTGATCTATATAATGACAAGAGTAAATATTAATGCGTTATACAAAGTTAATTATTGAAAATTTAAAATAAGAACTTTATAAGGTTATATGTGTTGGTTTGAACTAATTATTTAAGCATTTTGATGAATCGATTTAAGTGATAATAACTTATTGAGATATTAAGGTAAAAATTTATAAGGAGTATTAATAAATTGGATTGAATTTGTATTCTGAGCACCAATTATAAAGTAAAGGGAGTAGTATTATGGATAAAAAGAATGCAGTTATGAAAAGTGAGTTTAACAATGAGAATGATCTTGAATCTTTTGATTTAGAGGCTTTGGAAAATAAAATTAATGATAATATTGAAGAAGAGTTAAAAGATTTGGATTACTTAGAGTCTGAACATGAAAAAATTGGTAATCCGGATAATTTAGGGGACGTTGTACAAAATATCGTTTGGGAGCAATTTATAAATCAATTGGGGAGTATAGCTGGTGAGGATTTTATTAAAGCAAACCATGGATTGACATTAGATTTACGTAATGAAGCTCATATACAGACTCCAGAAAATTTTAAAGACGGAAAAATTTCAAAGCATAATCATTATAGTAGAGAATCCTTAGAACAAAACTATGATCGTTATAAGAATATGCCTCATAAGGAGTTCCGAAAAAAATACGTAAATAAACAAATGGATTCAACGTTAAAAAGAGCAGGAACATTAGAGAAGGAAGGTATTAATACTGTTCAGGATATTTATACTGGAAAGCAAATTCCAACAGCACGTAAGACTGTTGATGGTAAAGATAATCCTAAGGCTGCACAACGTGAGCATGTGAAGTCTTCAGATGAATTATATAGAAATCCTTCTTTACAAATGGCAAATGATAATGAAGCTTTAGCTAGTGTAATTAATAACCCTGAAAATTTACAAGGATATACCACGGCGGAAAGAAACAGAAGTAAAAGTAATAAATCTGTTGCTGAAATGGATGATAAAGATAAAACAAAGCATCATGAGAAAGCTAATAAAAGAGCTGAAGAATTTATCAATAAAAAAGAGAAAGAAGGGGAAGAAAGATTAAAACAAGAAGGTCGTAAAACTCAAAAAGAAGAGGCCTTACGTATTGGTTCTTCATCACTTCGTGCCGCTGTTATGGCTTTATTAGCGCAATTAGTAAAGACAATTATAGGTAAATTAGTAACTTGGTTTAAATCAGCTAATAAAAATCTATCAACACTAAAAACTAGTATAAAAGATGCTATAGTTTCGTTTGTTACTAATTTAAAAACTAATTTACAAATTGCAGGTAACTCAATTATTTCTACAATAATTACTTCGATTGGTAATCCTATCCTTAATACCATTAAAAAGTTTTGGGCTATTTTGAAACAAGGATGGCGTGCGCTTAAAGATGTTTATCAGTATTTAAAAAATCCTGATAATAAGAGTAAGCCTATTGATATACGTTTAATGGAGATAGGTAAAATAGTTATTGTAACATTAACAGCTGGTGGAGCTCTTTTATTAGGTGATTTGATTGAAAAGAAACTTTCATTAATCCCAGTTTTTTCCATTGAAATACCATTAATTGGTAGTTTAGCAAGTATTTTAGGGTTATTTTTTGGTGCTGTGGGTGCTGGAATAATAGGTGCTATATTACTAAATTATATTGATAAAAAAATTGCAAAAAAACAAAAAGGTGAGTCTAATAAAAATATTATTGATAAATCAAACAAGGTTTTATCGCTACAGGCACAACAACAAATTATTAATACAGTAAAGCTTGATAATATTAAATTAACTGCGAATCAAAATATAATAAATCGACATGAAGATGCAGCTGAAATTATGAAAAAGTCTATGGCTTCTATAATGGATAATACGATTCATCCATTAGCTTTAGAGGACTCAATTATTATTGATGAAGAGGATATTAAAGTAACCAATCAATTAAATCATATAAATGATGAATTAGATAAACTATTATAGGGAGAGATTTATGGGGACTGACATAATAAGAAAACATAATTTTCAAAATGCTATAAACCGTGTTAAAGATTATTCTTTAAAGAAGAAAAAAGATATTGAAATAAAATCAGTTAAAACTATTGATGAAGGTATATTTTTTGACACTGATCATGAGGTAACAGGATATGAATTAAATGAGGTAATAAAAGTAATTCAAGGTCACTTGGTTGATATTAATAAACGTAATAATGAGACTGTAAATGAATTTTATGAAATATATCAAGCCTTTAATTATCTTGATACAGAATATGTGAAGGGAATATTAACTACTATTAAAGGTCTAGAGAAGACTAATAACGATGTTAGAATCCAACAAGAAGAATTAAAGAAACATCATAAAAAACTTGTAGATCAAAATAATAAATTAGAAGCTCATCAAGGTGAAATTGAAGGTATAATTGAGAATATAAATAAGACTGTTAATATATTAAAAGTTTTTAAAACTGAAATAGATCGTCTAAAACATTTAAGTGATATTGATAGATTGTGGTCTAATCATGAGCAACTGCAAGAAAAAGTTGAAAATTTATCGAACGATTTATCTAATGAAAGAGAAAATCTTCAAAGTTATAAAGAATTAAGTGCAGAGAATATCAAGAGTATTGAGAATAAATTAAATTCTGAATTAATAAATAATGCTTCAATAAAAGAAAATATAGATAGTATTCATAATATTATAAATAACTATCAAGTTAAGTTTAATAATGACATTAAAGGAATTCAATCATCTATAGAGATATTGAATTCATTTAAAAGTTCATTAGAAAAGCTAGATCACCTAAAAGAGATAGATATATTGTGGAAAAATTTATACGAAATACAAAATAGAATGGATACGATTAATAAAAACCTTAAGGCTTCTTATATAGTCGGAGGGATTGCATTAGTAATATCAATTCTTGAGTTTTTCATTATTTGGAGTTGATTTTAGTTGATGGATAAATATAGCAAAGTACTTATCAATAACGCGTCAAAACTTGATGCTGTGACAAACTCTTCCGGCTCAATTATAAAACTTGCAAATACAATTATTGTTGATCATAGCAGACAGTCTACTATTGGTTTGTTGCAGAAACTATCTAATATTATTGAAAATCCTAATATTCAAGTTGAAATTAAACAAATCGCAAAAGTTGTGCATTCAAATTTGCTTATGTATTTTGGATATATTTCGATACATGAATTGTGTAAGGAGTCTAACGATAGTGTTGATGATCCAAGAACTCTTCAAGAGTTGTTAGAAGAGTTGAATTCTCTTATAGGATTACAAAGTGTTAAATCTAAAGTACAAGATTTATTGGCCTATCAAAAGGTTCAGCAATTACGTAGAAATAATAATCTTTTTTCTGAAAAAAATACATTGCATTTAGCCTTTACTGGAAATCCAGGTACAGGGAAAACTACTGTAGCAAGAATTGTTGGACATATATATAAAAAAATTGGCCTTTTATCAAAAGGTCATTTTGTCGAAGCTTCAAGAACTGATTTAATAGCTGGATATCAAGGCCAAACCGCATTAAAAGTTCAAAAAGTGATCCAACAAGCTAAAGGTGGAGTATTATTTATTGATGAAGCTTATAGTATTACAGAAAATGACCAATCTGATTCATATGGAAAAGAATGTTTGACTGAACTGACTAAAGCGTTAGAAGACTATAGGGAGGATTTGGTCGTAATAGTAGCTGGTTATACAGAGCCTATGAGAAAATTTTTCGATTCTAATTTAGGATTGAAATCACGATTTAATACTTTTATTGAATTCGATGATTATAGTACTGAAGAGTTAGATAGAATTTTAGAGTCTATGTGTTATAAAAATGATTATTTATTAGATAGTAATCTTAAGAAAAAAATACATAATTACTTTGAAAATAAAATAGCTAATAAGGATTCAAGCTTTGCTAATGGACGATTAGCTCGAAATTTATTTGAAGATTTAATTATTAGACATGCTAGGCGTATCTCCACTTATTCTAATCCATCTAAATCTGATTTATCGACTCTTTTACCAATAGACTTTAATGATTTGTAGTCCGACTATGTAATTAATAATTTCTATTTTACTTTATTTCTATCATATATTAGAATCAATGGAATGTGTTATTTTTTACGTATACACTTTTGTACAATATACATGTAATCAGTTAGTTATTCTAATGTTGTTTTGTAGTATAGAGGTGTAATGTATGAAAACAGACAGTATTAAAGAAGCTCTTGAAAGTGTAAAAAAAGAAGATCCTAAATTATACGAGGATGTAGTAGAGTATATTTCTTCTAATAGAAATAAAACTGGTATTCATCCTGATGGGGTGTATCAAGAACATAGATGGCCTAATATCATAGGGCCTATGCCTGGACCATTTCCTCATCCACGGAATCCATTTGAACACAATCCATTTAGGGTATTTTGGCCATTGGCAGGTTTATATCTGTTCTATAAATTAGTTAGAAAGGTATGGCGATTATTACGAGGTGAGAATCAAAATATTTCTTTAGACGATATTATTACGTATATAAATAATCATAAATAACGAATCGTATGGGAGAGTAATAATGGCTTCAAAAAAGTTAAAATTAGGTGATATTGTTTTTTGTGAACGACGTAGTGGATTATTAGGCCGTAACTTATATCAACATTATGGCGTATATGCGGGTTATCATAAAATTATCCATTACGTAAAAGGGGATTCTCCCCTAGACGGACGCATTGCTGAGACTAGCATTGAAGAGTTTTGTGATGGAGATACCTTATATATTGCTGAGGACGATAGTTTATTATCTATTTTCCAAGATGCAGATGTGACATCTACCTTTTATGAACCACGTAAAACTGTACAACGTGCTAGATCTATGATTGGTAAAGGCGATTATAATTTATTTAATCATAACTGCGAGCACTTTGCTATTTGGTGTAAAACAGACCTTAATAAATCAACTCAACTCAGCATAGAAGGTATGGCAGCAAGAGTATTTAAACCTTCGTGGGGACCAATGAAATGGTTGGTTGATGAAATTTGGCGCGTTGAGGCAGAGTATTAGTAGTAACTATAATGGACTAGCAATACAGTAAAATATGTATTGCTAGTTCTAACTTTCACAAAAGCAAAATATTTAAAAAATAATTATTGACACACACGGATACGTGTATTATAATTACATCATCAGGTGAAAGAAATCACCAACATGTAGAACAGAAAGACTTAGATTCTAACAGCAATCCCGTCACATACATAGCTTTATTGAGATGAGTATAGAATCTAGTATAATTTCATAGTTATCGTTCATAAACGATTCATAAGGTTAGACACTAGCAGCAATCATTTGATTAAATAACCAGAAAAAGTAGTTATGGAGACCCTTTGGTCTAGAGTATCGTGTCTAGTTATCCTTAGCCTCAGTGAGGTTAGTAATTGTCTTGAACTTTATATTGTAACCGCTCATGGTTGTCTTGTTTATTTTGCTTTCAAAATTTACGTTGTGATAATCCGCAGCGGTTTTTTATATGCCAAGGAGATATGAACTATGAATACATTTATGGACGCTTTAACAAACAATGAAAAATCCTATACCGCTAATGATGGTACTGCGTATCATACGAGTGGTAGTCCTCTTGTGGACCTTAATTTCTCTGTGCCTACATTGCGTCAGGTCGCAGTTAATTTTTATGGTAAAAGTAACCATGACCGCTATTTCTATGGTGCACATCGCACTATGGATGCTGTGGAAGCATTGCGCTTATTTATTACATCCTATGATGAAGACCCTCTGTATACCATGAAATGGCTTATGTATGCTCGCCATATTAAGCTAGGCCTTGGCGAGCGTGATGTATTTCGCATGATGCTCACTAAAATTGGTGAATTGTATCCAGAGATGGCATTGCAGTTCATCATCGGCACCGAGTTATGGAACTATGGCCGTTGGGATGATGTGTTACGCATCTTTTTTGATACTACAAGTGGTATCTTACACGATGGACTAGGGGCGTTAATAGCTAATCAGTTTAGACGCGATGTAATCGCGTGTGGACTAGGCGATTCTATTAGCTTATTAGCAAAATGGATGCCATCCAATAATACATCGTCTAAGCAAAAACGTTCTGAGGCGGCTATTTTACAATCCTTATTACATCTAAATGCACGAGAGTATCGTAAAATGTTGTCTAAATTGCGCGAACATTTAGCGGTGGTAGATCGCAAGGCTTCTCTTAACCAATGGAACGATATTAATTATAATCATGTACCATCAAAGGCGAATCTTAAATATCGTAATGCTTTCTTAAAACATGATGAAGAACGCCGCCAGGCGTATCTTACATCATTAGAAAAGGGAGACGACTCAGTTAAGATTAATGCCAATTCTATGTTCTTGTATGATATTGTGCAAGCCTACGTAAAGGCGGATAGTTGCTGGGATAGTAGTCTAAATCCATATGACGAAACGCTAGAGCAATTATGTCATGCTCAAGAATCGCCTAAGGATTATGACGATATCTTAGTTATACGCGACGGGTCTGGATCTATGGGGCAACAACTATCTGGTAATAGTTCCGTTACCGCACTTAGCGTAGCAGACTCTATTGCATTGTATTGTTCACAGCATAATAAGAATGAATCCTTTAAAAATCGATTCATTACTTTTAGCAATCGCCCTCAGATAGTAGACATTTCGATGTGTGAAACTTTGCGAGATAAGCTTAGACGCTTACATCGCTTTGACGATTACAGCAATACGGATATAGAGGCAACATTTGACTTAATTCTCGACACAGCTGTAAAACATCATCTGCGTCAAGAGGAGTTACCTTCAGCATGCCTCATTATTTCTGATATGCAGTTTGATCAGGCTACAAAGCATGAGGATAACACGACTGTTATTGAATCATGTCGTCAGAAATTTGAAGCCCTTGGGTATACTATGCCACGGCTCATTTTCTGGAATGTATCTGTCTATGCACATAATACAATTCCTGTACAAATGCATCCGAGTGGTGTTATTCTCGTATCTGGATTCTCTAAATCCATCGTAGATATGGTGGTATCTAGAGAAGTCAATCCTGAAACGGCACTTAAAGCCGAATTAGATGCTAAATGTAGTATTGTAGATACAGTATTACAAGGCTATGTAAATGTAGCGTAACATTTATATAATATCATTAAAATAGGTTCCTATTAGTCACAATATGACGAGTAGGAACCTTCTTTTTGTGTAATTAATTTGTGCTATAATGAGTTGTAGGTTTTATAATATAACAATCATTTTATATATACGAGGAATTAAGTATGGCAATTAGCAAAGAAATACAAAAATCTAGCGAAATGATGTTTGATGGTAAATTAATCAAAGTTACCTACGATATAGCTGATGTAAACGGAAATGATGCATGGCGTGAGGTTGTACATCATCCCGGAGCAACCGCTATCGTTGTTGTTACAGAAGATAATAAAATCGTAATGGAACGCCAATTCCGTTATGCTTTACAACAACCTTTGCTTGAAATTCCAGCTGGTAAACTAGATCCTAACGAAGAACCTATTAATTGTGCTAAACGTGAATTAGCTGAGGAAACTGGTTACCGCGCTAAAGAATGGATTTCATTAGGCACAATTGCCACAAGTCCTGGATTTTGTAATGAAGTATTACATCTATACTTAGCAAAAGACCTCACCATGGGTGAAACTCATTGGGATCCAGATGAATACGTAGAACTTGAATACTATACATTACCTGAACTGCTAGAGGCTATCAAGGCTGAGCAAATTAAGGATAGTAAATCATTGGCAGCACTTATGCTTGCTATGCCATATCTTAAATAGACTTCCTTTGGGAGGAGTTATTATGTATAAAAGAATCATTATATTAGTTATGGATTCTGTTGGCATTGGTCATGCCCC
Source organism: Veillonella atypica (assembly GCF_041431435.1). Classification (NCBI taxonomy): domain Bacteria; kingdom Bacillati; phylum Bacillota; class Negativicutes; order Veillonellales; family Veillonellaceae; genus Veillonella; species Veillonella atypica. The sequence continues at coordinate 381,821 of NZ_JAPVXV010000001.1, read as the reverse complement.
AGATGCGGAAAAATTTAATGATGAAGGGTCTAATACATTAGGACATATTGAAGCAACTGCAGGTTTGATTCATTGTCCTACATTGCGTTCTCTAGGATTGGCCAATATTGCGGATATTAAGACCGATGAAACACCTGTTATGGGTGCTTATGGGAAAATGGAGGAAGTCAGTACGGGAAAGGATACAACCAGTGGTCATTGGGAAATGATGGGCCATCCTGTTACGGTTCCGTTCCCAACATTTTATGATGGTTTTCCTAAGGAGTTAATGGATACTTTTACCAAAGAAACTGGTTATGGGTATCTTGGTAATGAGGTAGCATCTGGCACTGAAATCATCGAGCGCCTTGGCGTGGAACACATGAAAACGGGGAAACCTATTGTGTACACCTCTGCCGATTCGGTATTTCAAATTGCAGCACACGAGGATGTGATTCCTCTAGAGGATTTATATCGTATGTGCGAAATTACGCGTAACAAAGTATGCGTGGGTGACTATTATGTAGGACGTATCATTGCTCGTCCGTTTGTAGGAAAACCAGGTCATTTTGTACGTACCTCGAATCGCCATGATTATAGCCGTATGCCTGAACACCGCATGGTGCAACAGGAATTACAAGCCGCACAAATTCCGACGGTGGCCGTCGGCAAAATTGGCGATATTTATGCTCATGTCGGATGGGATGAAAGCTATCCAACGAAATCAAATGCTCACGGCATGAATGTGGTACCTTACTTATTAGGTTCCTCCTTTGAAAGTGGCCTCATGATGGTAAACCTTGTAGAGTTTGATAGTTTATATGGTCATCGTCGTAACGTAGAAGGCTATAAACGTGCTATCGAAGATTTCGATTATCAATTGAGTGGATTATTGCCATTATTGAAAGATGATGATTTGCTTATCATCACAGCTGACCATGGTAATGATCCTACATGGCATGGCACAGACCATACGCGTGAACATGTTCCATTACTTGCCTATAGTCCAAGTATGAAAGGGGCTATCGATTTAGGTTTACGCCATAGTTTTGGTGATATAGGACAAACCGTATTGGCGAACTTTGGACTTTCACCATATGCAGTAGGCACATCATTTTTAAAAGATATTATGAAATAGTCGTATTGTGTAATATAATCCTTGCGTCACAATATCTTGTATGATATAATCATTCAGGTATAAGAAACGATTTTTAAGGAGGTGACTCAATTGCCAAACATTAAATCCAGTATTAGAAGCGTAAAAACGGATGCTGAACGTCGTGCGAAAAACGCCGCTGTGAAATCTCAAATCCGTACAGCAGCTCGTAAAACCGTTGAAGCTGTTCAAGCAGGCGCAGTAGAAGAAGCAAAACAAGCACTTGTTCAAGCTACTAGCGTAATTGATAAAGCAGCCTCCAAAGGTGTACTTCATAAAAACACTGCAGCTCGCAAAAAATCCAACCTTGCAGCTAAAGTAAACGCTTTATAATTTTATAGAGCCAAAGCCCATCATCGATGGGCTTTTTTTATACCCAAAGGACGCCAAAAGGCGTCCTTTTTCCTTGTACCCAGCAGTAATAAAATTGATTTTTAGTATTAAATGCTGTAATCATAAAATATATGCATAACATTTTGAATACCTTATGGGAGTGGACTGAGGGTAGCTCCAAAACCGACTTTGGCCCTGCGAAGGCCGTAGGCCGTAGTCAGACCCGGCCGGTGGAGGTTTTGGGGCTGCCCTCAGTCCTATTCTGCAAAACTTAGAAAGATGAATGCATATATTTTTGATAGAAGCAAAGGTAGTAAAAATCAATTTTATTACGCCTCAATATGCTATAATGAAACATATGATTAAGCGAGGTGTACTTATGAAAAAATTAATGATTATAGATGGCAGCAGCCTGTTATTTCGTGCCTTTTTTGCGCTTCCTCCGTTGAAGTCTGCTCTTGGCACGCCAACCAATGCAGTATATGGTTTTTTGACAATGCTCATTAAATTATATGAAGAGATTAAACCTGATTATATTGCTGTAGCCTTTGATAAAGGTCGTCAAACGTTCCGTACGGAAATGTATAGTGAATATAAAGGTAATCGCCCTGATGCACCAGAGGATTTACGTCCTCAATTTAGTTTGATTCAAGATGTGCTGAAGGCTCTTGGCATTTGTGTTATTGAAGAGGAAGGTTATGAGGGGGACGATATTCTTGGTTCCTTGTCTAAGAAATTTGGATCTTCTGATTTAGCAGTGCAAATTATTACTGGTGATCGTGATAATTTACAGCTTGTTACCGACTACAGTCATGTATTCTTAACTAAAAAAGGTATCTCGGATATGCTGGAGGTTACCTTGGATAATATGGCTGAATTATATGGCTATGGTCCAGATAAGGTTATCGAAATGAAGGCACTTATGGGCGATTCTTCCGATAATATTCCAGGCGTTCCAGGGGTTGGTGAAAAAACAGCTCTTAAATTGATTAATGAATATGGTGATTTAGAGTCTGTATATGAGAATATCGATAACATTTCTGGCAAGAAATTAAAAGAACGTCTTGTTGAAAATAAAGAGTTAGCCTTCTTATCTCGTCAATTGGCTACCATTAAGACTGACATGGACTTGTCTTATACGCTCGATCAATTTGTACAGAATTTCCATCTTGGCGAAGTGAAACCGATGTTTGAAACATTAGGTTTTACAAAATTGACACCTCGCTTGGCTAGTGTGATGGGCTCAGAAGGTGGCGACGCAGAGGATTTTGGTGGCCTATTTAGTATGGCCGAAGAGATTAAAATCGAAGATCTCTTAGATGCATCTGCTCTTACTGAGGACTTTTACAAAAATAAAACCATTGGTGTTCATATTATTACGGATGGCAAAGCGCCGTTCCGTACGATTACATCTGCTTTCATTAATAATGGTGAAAGCATTATCAAGCTAGATGGTTCTCATAATGACAAATTATTGAATGCATTGAATGGTGCAAAGACGGTTGTAACGACGCAAAGCAAGGAATTGATGGAGGTTCTTTGCCACGATGAACCGGCTCAAATCCGTTTGTATGAAAATGGTGTGGCCCGTATTCACGATGTATCATTGATGGCCTATTTGTTGGACCCAACGCGTACCAATTATGGTTATCTCTATTTAACAGAGCGTTTTAGTGTGCCATCCATTGCTACAGGTAGTGTAGATGTAGAGTGCGTCTCTATGGTGAAAGCATTGCTTGCTATGGACGATGCCGCTGTTAAGGCATTGCAAGAAGAATCCTTATGGGATTTATATAACAATATTGAATTGCCATTGATTCATACATTATTAGTTATGGAGAAAAATGGTATTTATATTGACCCTGTAAAATTAGAAGAAACAACTGTTAAATTCAAGGCGGAACTCGAAGCTGTTCAGCAAGAAATTTATGAATTAGCAGGGGAAACGTTTAATATTAATTCTCCCAAACAATTGGGAATCATCTTGTTTGAAAAGATGAATCTACCTGTCATTAAAAAGACGAAAACAGGTTACTCCACAGATGCAGAAGTATTGGATATGCTTCGTCATGAAAGCCCTATTGTAGAGAAGATTTTAGCCTATCGTTCCGTAGCTAAATTAGTTTCTACCTATTGTGAAGGCTTATCGGTCCTCATCAATCCTGAAACGCATCGCATTCATACCACATTCAACCAAATGGTAACAGCTACTGGACGCTTGAGCTCTTCAGATCCGAACTTACAAAATATTCCTGTTCGTACAGAAAAGGGTCGTGAAATTAGAGCGTTATTCTATCCTGGCGAAGGCTTTGATACATTGGTGAGTGCCGATTATTCACAAATCGAGCTCCGTATCTTGGCGCATTTGTCTGGTGATGAAGCATTAATTAAGGCTTTCAACGAGGGCAAGGATATTCATAGATTTACCGCTGCCGAAGTGCTTGGCAAGTCTCAAGATGAAGTGACAAGCGAAGAGCGGTCTCACGCAAAGGCTGTCAATTTTGGCATTATCTATGGCATTTCAGATTTTGGTTTGTCTCGTGATTTAGGCATTACACGTCAAGAAGCAAAAAACTATATTGAGCTTTATTTTAGCCGCTATCCAAAGGTTAAGGAATATATGGATAACATGGTAACAGAAGCCCATGAGACGGGTAAGGTGCGTACGATGTTTGGTCGCATGCGCGAGTTACCAGATATTAATAGTCGCAATTTTAACCGTCGTTCCTTTGCAGAGCGTACGGCTATGAATACACCGATACAAGGTACTGCTGCTGATATTATTAAGCTGGCTATGAACAAGGTAGAGTCCATTCTAGAAGAGAAGACGTTTAAATCTCGCTTATTATTACAGGTGCATGATGAACTTGTACTAGAAGTGGTAAATGAAGAATTGGATGCTATTCAAACGTTACTTAAGGAAACTATGGAATCCATTGTAGAATTACATGTTCCACTTATCGTTGATGTACATAATGCGGAAAACTGGGCACTTGTAAAATAAATTTTACATATAACGTTCGAGTAGAAGGATAGATGCAGGAGGCACATATGTTAAAAATAGGTTTAACAGGTGGAATTGCATCTGGCAAGAGTACAGTACTAGACTTTTTTAAAAAGAAGGATGTACCTTATATTGATGCCGATGTAGTAGCACGTGAAGTGGTTAATCTTGGTACGCCTGGACTCGCTGCTATCCGTGAATTATTTGGTGATACAGTGATTCTCGATGATGGTAGATTAAATCGTGAAGCACTTGGTAGTATCGTCTTTCATAATGAAGAAAAACGCCTACAGTTAAATAGCTGCTTACATGGTTTCATTCGTCAGCGTATTGATGAATTGAGTGCTATGTACGAAGAGGAAGAGGCACCAATCGTAATTTATGATATTCCTCTTCTCATTGAGGGTAAGTGGTATGAGCGACTCGATACGGTTTGGCTTGTCTATGTATCGCCAGAGGTGCAGGTTCGCCGATTAATGGAGCGCAATGGATATTCAAGAGAAGACGCATTAGCGCGTATTCAAAGTCAAATGTTATTAGATGATAAACGCTTATTTGCAGATGTCATCATTAATAATGATGGTACGCCTGACGAATTATATATTCAGTTGGAAAAATTGTGGCACGAGAAACTATTGCCGTTGTATAATAAATAATTATCAATTAATGTATGATTGAATTCATACAATATAAATATGTAATGGTTTGAACTAAGGGGAGGATGTATGAAACGAACTACCGCAACAGCATTGGCTGTTGTTGTGTTAGGATGGTTTTATTTTAACCATTTACAAAATCCTGTGGCACGCTATACGGCATACCCCTTTAATTATAGAGATGTAGTTGTATCGGCTGCGGAAAAGGAAGAGGTATCACCGGCCTTGGTGGCCAGTGTCATTTTGGCTGAAAGTAAATATAAAAATACTGCTGAATCCGAAACAGGCGCTCTTGGATTGATGCAACTCATGCCGGATACAGCTCGTTGGGTAGCACAACAAATGGGGCATGGTAACTACACGGATCGTCAGCTAAAAGAGCCAGAAATAAATATTCAGCTAGGTACGTGGTATTTAGGGTATTTATTAAAAGAATTTAACGGTGATGAGGTACAAGCTCTGGCTGCCTATAATGCAGGGCATGGACATGTTGAGTCCTGGGTTAAGGAAAAAAATTGGAATGGTATGATTGATACGATTCCGTTTCCTGAAACACGTATGTATGTGAAGACAGTATTAATGTATCAAGAAAGATATGAGGCATTATATGGAGAATATCATTGAAACCTGTAAGTCTTTAGACTATTCTTGGTTGCCACCGGAGATTGGTAATTTTAAACTCAAGGTGACAGGGCCCGATGAAATTGTGAAAGCGCAAGAAACATTAGCTGCAGGTGAAGCCGTGTTGACTTTACCTTTATTTCACTATGAAAATGATTTAGGTTGGAAGTGGTGTGCTCTTTACGATAAAGAGGTAGAGGATTATACCGTGCACGTAGTGATGCCTTTGTTCACATTTGTAGATATATCTTTTGTGCGCCAAGATTTCGAACCGTATTGGCAGGGCCTACAAGAACGTTGTGTTCAGGGGCTTTCAAAATTACTAATCAACAGTGCAGAAAATTTTACCTATACCTATATGCGCAAGGGGCTACAAAATTGGGATTATGAATCTGTTATGCCCGCTGAGTTAGAAGGATTTGTACGAGATATAACACCTAAAAATGCGGTGCGCATGATTAATGGTTCCTATATCATAGGTGAATATCGAAAGATGGATGAATGCACAGGATTACTGTTGTACTATAATGAATATCGCGATGAATTCTTTGCAGAATTACGGTATCAAAATTATCCAGAAATTGACCATCATCTTGATGCTAAGTCATTACATGATTTGGAACATGTACTATCTGAACATTTAAAAAATATACTGTGTGAACTAAATTCACGCGGTTAAATTGTACATTTTAGCGGAATTATGCTATACTATACATGACTTTTATATAAACTTTTTTAAGAGTGGGCTATTTTTTGCTCACTCTTTCGTTTATGATTGGGTGAAATTAGTCATATAATTGTATCAAATTGTATGATGAAAACAGCGTATATAATCGATATGTAGTATGTTATAAGGAGGCGATGGCTATGAAAAGAGAGGCCGTAGAGGAATTTGTATCCTCTGTAGTTGAAGGCGTTATAGCTGGCACGAATCTGGAATTAGTCGATGTCGACTATGTTCGAGAACGGGATTGGTATTTGCGCGTGTACCTTGATAAACCAGGTGGTGTCGATTTGGATGACTGTCAAATGGTCAGTGAAAAATTGAGCGCAGCTCTCGATGAGAAAGACCCTATTGCAGAAAATTATTTGCTTGAAGTGTCTTCTCCTGGTCTTGATCGAGTTCTAAAAAAGGATAAAGATTTCATTCGCTATAATGGCCGTGATGTAGATATCCAATTGTTCAAACCTATTAATGGCAGTAAACAATATACGGGTGTGCTACAGGGCTTTACAGATACAACGATAGAATTTTCAATCAATGGTGAAAGCGTAACATTTGATCGTTCTGCCATTGCACAAATTCGATTACATCTTGATTTTTAATATATGGAGGCATACGAGTGAGTCAAGAATTAATTCAAGCAGTTATGGTGCTGACAAAACAAAAAGGTTTTGCACCTGAGGTTATTTTTGAATCCCTAGAAGCTGCATTATTACAAGCATATCGTAAGGAACCACATTCTAATCCAGATGCGTATGTGGAATTGAATCGTGAAACTGGTGCCTATAAGGTAATGGCGAAGAAACAAGTTGTAGAAACTGTAGAATTCCCAGAAACAGAAATCAGCCTATTAGATGCTCGTAAAATCGATAAACGCTATGAAATTGGCGATATTGTTGAAGCAGATGTAACACCTGCTAACTTTGGTCGCAGTGCAGCTCATACAGCTAAACAAATGTTGATTCAACGTTTGAAAGAAGCGGAACGCAGTGTTGTATACGAAGAATATTATAGCCGTGAAGGCGATATCATTACGGGTGTTATTACACGCGTTGAAGGTAAAAACGTATATATCAATTTAGGTAAAACAGAAGCTATTTTACCTCCAACTGAGCAAATCGGTACAGAAACATATCATGAAGGGGACCGCATTAAATGCTATATCGTAGAGGTTAAGAAAACGACAAAAGGCCCTCAAATTATGATTTCCCGTACTCATCCAGGCCTATTAAAACGCTTGTTTGAATTAGAAGTGCCAGAAATCTATGAAGGCGTAGTAGAACTTAAATCTGTAGCTCGTGAACCTGGTATGCGTTCTAAAATCGCCGTATATAGCCGCGATGAATCCATCGATCCAGTTGGTGCTTGCGTAGGTCCGAAAGGTCAACGCGTTCAACACATTGTAGATGAATTGCACGATGAAAAAATCGACATTGTAAAATGGGATGAAGATCCTGCCATTTATATTGCGAACTCTTTAAGTCCTGCAAAGGTAATCTCTGTAGATGTTAGCGAAGAAGAAAAATCTTCTTATGTTGTAGTACCTGATTACCAATTATCCTTGGCTATCGGTAAAGCTGGTCAAAATGCTCGCTTAGCAGCTAAATTGACAAACTGGAAAATCGACATTAAGAGTGAAACACAAGCTGCAGAAAATCCTTTTACAGGTTTTACAAGTACTGAAGCAGCGGAAAGCGAAGACTAATGAAAACCAAATCTCAACCTATGCGCACCTGTGTAGGCTGTGGTGAACCAAAGAGTAAGCGCGAGTTAATGCGTGTTGCTCTAAGCCAAGAAGGGACAATCAGTATCGACAGAACTGGTAAAGCCCCTGGTCGTGGTGCTTATATCTGTGCATCCATGGACTGTTTTGAGGCTGCGTATAAGGGTAAAAAACTAGAACGCTCTTTGAAGCATGCTGTATCAAAAGAGGTATATGAAGCATTGAAGCACGATTTGGAAGGTCATGAATAATTTCAGCATATGAATGAAGATAAAGTTTTAAATCTCTTAGGCTTGGCACAACGGGCCGGAAAATTGAGTTCCGGAGATTTCATCGTAGAGAAAGCGATGAAAAAGAAAACCCCTAAGCTTGTTCTATTAGCAGGTGATTGTGCGGCCAATAATGAAAAGAAATACATACAATTAGCAGAATTACATCATATCCCATTGCGTAAAGTCGGCAGTAAAGAAACATTAGGTACGGCTATAGGCAAAGAAGTACGTGTAGTGGTAGCCGTAGAGGATGATGGATTTGCAAAAGCATTACTAAAAGAGATTGATCAGTAAGAAGGGGGTATGTAGATGTCCAAAAAGCGCGTACATGAAATCGCTAAGGAATTTGGCGTTGAAAGTAAACAGGTTATTTCTATTTTGCAACAACATAATTTTAATGTTACAAAAGCCGTTAATACAGTAGATGATGCAGGTTATACTGTGGTGAAAAACCAGTTAGGTGGTAAATCTAATGGGGCCGATACAAAGGCAGCAGCTGCTCCTGCTAATCCAAGCAAACATGAAAAAGCTGCAACACCTAATAAAGCTGTAAAAACAGATAAACCAGCAAAAGAACAGAGCCATAAAAAAGAGGCTAAACATGATGATAAGAAACATGACGATAAGAAATCTAATGTTCGTCATGTACAAATTAATGAGCCTACTAAAAAACAAAATAATGGCCAAAAACAAGATGGTCGTAACCATCAAAAACAAGATCGTCCCAATGGTAATCAACAAGGCCAAAAGAATGATGGTCAACAAGGTCAAAAGAATGACAACCGTCACAATGGTAATGCAGATAACCGCAACCGCAATGGCCGTGTAGATAATCGCAACAATAATGGCGGTAATCAACAAAATGGCAATGATCGCCGCAATAAGAAAAATAAAAAAGGTAACAATCGCCCACAATCCTTATTGTCCACTTCCATGCAAAAGAAGAAAAATAAGGTAAAACATCGTAACGAGCAATACTTGCAACATAAAGCGGAAGAAGAGCGTAAAGCACAAGAAGCAATTGCTACGGAAATCGAATTAAGCGGTCCTTTAACAGTAAAAGAATTGGCTGAAAAAATGGGCCGTGAAGTATCTGAAATCATCAAAAAATTGATGCTTTTAGGTGTTATGGCTAGCATTAACCAAGAGGTAGATGTTGATACAGCTACCATCGTAGCAGAAGATTTTGGTGTAACCGTAATAGAAGTAGAACCAGAAGAAGATCCTACAGATATCATCGAAATTGAAGATGCACCAGAAACATTGAAACCTCGTCCTCCTGTTGTAACTATCATGGGTCACGTTGACCATGGTAAAACATCCTTGTTGGACGTAATTCGTCAAACTAATGTAACAGCTGGCGAAGCGGGCGGTATTACACAACATATCGGTGCGTACCAAGTTCGTTACAATGACAATAAGATTACATTCCTTGATACACCAGGCCATGAAGCTTTTACAGCGATGCGTTTACGCGGTGCAAAATCTACAGATATCGCAGTTCTCGTAGTAGCTGCCGATGACGGTGTAATGCCTCAAACAATTGAAGCTATTAACCATGCTAAATCTGCTGATGTGCCTATTATCGTAGCTATCAACAAAATGGACAAACCAGGTGCTAACCCAGATCATGTTAAACAACAACTATCTGAACATGGTTTATTGCCAGAAGAGTGGGGCGGCGATGTTATCATGGTTCCTGTATCTGCTAAACAAAAACAAGGTATCGATGATTTGCTCGAAAATATCTTGCTCGTAGCAGAGGTTATGGAATTAAAAGCGAACCCTAACCGTAAAGCATATGGCGTAGTTATCGAAGCTCAACTTGATAAGGGCCGTGGTGCTGTATGTACAGTGCTCGTTCAAAAAGGTTCTCTTCGCGTAGGAGATACAGTTCTTGCTGGTACCGCATATGGTAAAGTTCGTGCCATGACAAATGAACGTGGAGAAAGGGTTAAGGTTGCTCGTCCATCTATGCCAGTCGAAATCTTGGGCTTCTCCGAAGTTCCACAAGCTGGTGAAATCATTTATGGTATGGATGATAATGAAGCACGTACAATCGCTGAAAAACGTATTGCTAAACAACGTGTACAAGAATTACAAGCTACTCACAAGGTTACATTGGATGATATCTTCAACCAAATTCAACAAGGTGAGTTAAAAGACCTTAATATCATCATCAAAGCGGACGTTCAAGGTTCCGTAGAAGCATTGCGTCAATCCTTGGAAGGTATTAAAAACCCTGAAGTTCGTATCGTTATCGTTCATGCTGCCGTAGGTGCTATTAACGAATCTGATATCATGTTGGCATCTGCATCTAATGCAATCGTAATGGGCTTTAATGTACGTCCAGATGCAAATGTTCGCCGTGCTGCGGAACAAGAAAAAGTAGATTTACGTACATATCGTGTCATCTATGATGCTATTAATGACGTTGAGTCTGCTATGCGCGGTATGTTGGCACCTCAATTTAAAGAGGTTGTCGTTGGTCGTGCAGAGGTGCGTCAAGTTATCTCCACACCTAAGGCCATCGTTGCTGGTTCTTATGTAACGGAAGGTCGTATTACGAACGATTCCGAAGTACGTTTGATCCGTGATGGTATTGTCGTATTTGAAGGTAAGGTTGATTCCTTACGTCGTTTCAAAGACGAAGTGAAAGAAGTTAAAACATCCTTCGAATGCGGTATCTCCTTGGAAGGTTACCGCGACATCAAGGAAGGCGACGTAATCGAAGCGTACTTGATGGAAGAAGTTGCACCTCAAATTTAGGAGGTTACTATGAGTGATGTTCGTGTAAGAAAATTACAAGAATTCATCAAACAAGAAGTAAGTCAAATGTTGATGCGTGGGTTGAAAGACCCTCGCATCGGCTTTACTACAGTTACCGATGTCCACGTGACAGGTGATTTGCGTGAAGCTACGATTTATGTTTCCTTGTTTGGTTCTGATAAAGAGAAAGAAGATACTCTTATCGCTTTAAAACATGCATCTGGCCATGTGCGTACCGAGCTTGGCAAGGTATTAAAATTGCGCCATATTCCAACGATTACCTTTGATAAGGATACATCTTTGGATTACAGCATGCATATTGAATCCCTTTTGAATGAAATCAAAAAGGATGAAGAAACAAATTAACACAAAGGATACAGAACATGAGTAAGATCACAATTAATCAATTACACATGGCTCTGTGTGAAGCTAATTCTATAATGCTCACTGTCCACGTACGACCAGATGGCGATGCTATTGGTTCTATGGTTGCCTTTTATGAGGCTCTCGTAGCGCAAGGCAAAACTGTGTATATGGTCGTGGATGATGTAATACCTGAAAAATATTCCTTTTTATCGTATATCGATCAAATTAAGGATGTTGCCTATTTTGAAACACATCCTGTACAGGTTGATATGCTAATGGTATTAGATGCTAGCACGTATGAACGGATTGGCCGCGTAGGTGCACTCTTTAGTGCACCTATTTTTAATATAGATCATCATATTTCTAATTCAGAATTTGCAGATCATCTATATTTAAAACCTGATTTTGCGGCTACTGGTGAAATTATTACAGACTTGTGCGAACAATGGAATTGGCCTATTACAGAGTCTATGGGCAATGCTCTTTATATGGCGATTGCCACCGACTGTGGATTCTTTAAATTTAGCAATACTACAGCTAATACACTTAAAATGGCTAGCCGTTGTGTCGCTGCTGGTGCTCGCCCTAATGTTATTTCCGAAACGATTGAGGCCGTAAGTGCAGCACGTCTTGAATTAACGAAACAGGTAATGCAAACTATTGCTTTTTATAAGGATAATCGCGTTGCTACTATCGAGCTATCTCCAGCGGTTATGTCTATATTAGGCGACGATACAGATGGATTCGTCGACATTATTCGTAATGTAGATACTGTTGATGTGGCCATTTTATTGAAAGGTGAAAGCCCAAATCGCACGCGTATCAGCCTTCGATCTAAGGGGACAGATGTGAATGCTATTGCTAATCATTTTGGCGGTGGTGGTCATATACGTGCTGCTGGTTGTACCATAGAAGGGTCTATCGATGAGGCTAAGTCTCGTCTATTGGGGGTTATCAAATAATGGATGGAGTGCTGCCATTTTTAAAACCTCCTGGTATTACCAGTCATGATGCTGTAGGTATATGTCGTCGTATTTTAAAAGAAAAACGAATTGGTCATAGTGGCACATTGGACCCCATGGCCTATGGTGTATTACCTATCTTTTTGGGTAAGGCCACACGTCTCATTGAATACACAGATGGATTTAATAAGACCTATGTAGCAGAATGTAAATTTGGTACCTTTACTGACACTGAAGATAGTACGGGACAGCCTGTATTACCTGACGATGATATGAATCTCACTAGTGGCGTTACATTACTGGCGGATCACTCTGCAATTAATGAACGATTGATACCGCCAACGTGGGATGAATTATCATCAGTGCTATCTAGATTTGTTGGCACACAAGAGCAACGCCCATCCAAGTACTCGGCTATAAAAATTAATGGTATACGGGCTTATGAATATGCACGTAAGGGAATACCTGTAGAGTTACCAATGCGAACCATTACGATTTCTAATATTGAATTGGTAGCTTATGGTTTTCCTTATTTTACAATTCGTGTCACCTGTTCTGGTGGTACCTATATTCGCTCGTTGTTACGTGATATATGTATTCAATTAGGCATTCCTGGGACTATGACTTCCTTGGCAAGAACTTGTGTGGGGCCTTTTGATATTCAATCTGCCTATATAGCGGAGGAATTAACGATTCACGGTGAAAAATTGTTGTTGCCTACGGATATTGCGGTATCTCATCTTTCAAAAGTGGACGTAGATAGTGTACAATTAAAGATGATGGTACAAGGTAAGGAATTACCAATCGTAGAGGCCTTTTCTCATACGATTCCATCTAACAAGTATAGAGCTTATGGACCTCATGGGTTTGTAGGCATTCTAAAACGAACGAAACATTCACTTAAAGTGGACAAAAATATTTTTATTGAAGGATAAGTATGAAACATTTACACTCGTTTGATGAATTACGTCAAATTAATCGTAAAATCGTATACGCATTAGGCACATTTGATGGTGTACACCGTGGTCATCAACGGGTCATTGGTAATGCAATAGCAGAGGCTAAGGCGCATGATGCCGTTACGGTTCTCGTCACATTTAGTGCGCATCCTATGACTATATTGCGACCTGGAGATGTTCCTAAACGGGTATTATCTGCCGATATTATGGATGAAATCTTAGAATCTCTAAAGGTAGATTATATCTTACGATTGCCTATGAATTTGGACATATTCAATATGTCACCTGATGACTTTTTAGACGCTCTTTGTGGTGATATAGATGTTGTAGGTATCGCAATTGGTACTAACTTTACATTTGGTGCCAAAGGGGCTGGCAATCCTCAGTTAATGCGGGAACGTTTGTCTGCAAAAGGGATTCATATCATTGTTGAACCTTTGCTATCTACAGAAGAAGGTCCTATTTGTAGCACGAATATACGTAAGGCTATAGAAGAAGGGCATATGGAACAAGCGGCGGCTTGGCTCGGACGTCCATACCAGTTTAGAGGTATCGTCATAAAAGGTGATCAACGAGGCCGTACATTAGGATTTCCAACAATTAACTTTTTATTGCCCAATGAGATGGCAATCCCACCTGATGGGGTATATGCTAATCGAGTTTGTATAGATGGCATTTGGTATGATGGTGTTGGAAATATAGGGGATAATCCAACTTTCAAAAACCAATATCATCGATGTGAAGTACATGTATTTGATTTTGACCAAGACGTATATGGTAAGGAAGTAACTGTTCAATTTATATCATATATACGCGGTGAGGTTAAATTTAATAATTTGCAAGAATTGATCGACCAAATGAAGGTCGATGAGGAAACAGCAATTCAGATTTTACGTAATAACCCATAAGGGGGAGCTATGGATATTAAAGACGCACGCAAACAAATAGATACTATTGATGCACAGTTAGTAAACTTATTTGAACAACGTTTATCTATCATTAAATCAATTGGTAAATATAAGGATGAACATCATTTACCACTGATTGATGAAGAACGGGATCATGAGATCATTTCTAGTCTTAAAACTGAATGTGACGATTCACGTATGTTGACATATATTGAATCCTATATGAAGGATGTTATTTCGATTAGCAATGAGTTCTTAAAAGAACACATGCATAAGCATATTTTCCTAATTGGTATGCCTGGTGCCGGTAAAACTACGGTTGGCAAAATGTTAGCTAAAGAATTAGGACGAGATTTCTATGATTTGGATCAAACGATTCAAGATAAAGTGGGGAAAACCGTACAAAATATCTTTATCTATGATGGAAAAGATGCATTTAGTAAGTATGAATATGAAACCATTAAAGAATTGATTCATAATAAACCATCTGTTATTGCTACGGGTGGTGGCACAGTGACATCTGAAAAAATTGTAAATCTCATGAGAAATAATGGTTTAGTTGTCTTTGTTAATCGCGACGTTAACCATATTCTCGATGACTTGGATTTAGAAATTCGTCCACTTGTGAAAGAAAGTATTGAATATATTTTCAATGTTTACGAGGAACGTTATCCTTTATATGAAAGTGTAGCTCATATTAAGATTGGCAATGAAGGCAGCATTACTGACGCTGTTCAAGAAATTATCGAAGCATTACCTAATACGGAGAAATAATGGAAGTATTACGAGGATTTGTATACCGAATTATATATCAGAACACACAGAACACGTATTGTGTATTTCTTGTGAAAGATTATAATGAGGAATACATTACTTGTACTGGTCGCTTTGAAGCCCCAAAAGAAGGGGAAGATATTGAGATTAAAGGCCGTTATGTAGAACATCAAAAATATGGCATTCAGTTTGATGCATCTAGTATAGAAAAATTAAAACCCGATAATATGGGTGCTGCTAGAATGTATTTGATGAACTTAGGCATAAAGGGATTAGGCGAAAAATCTGTAGAGAAAATCTGTGATTATTTCGGCCTCCGGTTATTAGATGTACTGCGTGAAGAACGGCCAGAAGAAATTAAAGATGTGCCAGGTTTACGCAAAGGCGTTAAAGAGGAGTTATATAATACCTTACTCGGTGAAGGTATATTATCCGATTTAAACCATTTCTTTGAGTCTCATCAAATTTCTTCTAAATGGTCTCGCACTGTGTACACCTATTATGGTGCATCCTCTATAGATGTCATACAGGATAATCCTTATAATTTATTGCGTATCGCCCCAGATATGTTATTCAATACGGCTGATACATTAGCTATGAATTTAGGGCTTGATGCTGATGACGAGCGACGATTAGAGGCTGGTGTAAACTGGATTTTAGGGAATTTAGATAATCAAGGTCATACGTGTTTACCTGTCGATGAATTGATAGGTCGTACCTACGATTTATTGCAAGTAGATGCAGATTTAATAGCTAACTATATTGACTCATTAATTTCTCAAGCTATCATGTATAGTACCTATTATGATGATATACTCTATGTATATCCACCTGAAATGTATGTATCTGAAGTAGAAGGTGTACACTATACGCGTGATTTCTTAATTGAAGCTGATCCTATATCTCTAGATATTCCAGATTTTATTGAGCGATTTGAAGCAGATAATCATATTACCTTTGGCCCTGAACAGAAGGAAGCTATAGAATTATCATTTTTTGAAAAATTTTCGCTTATTACCGGTGGACCTGGCACTGGTAAAACTACGATTATTAAAGCCTTAGTTAAAGGTTTTCAATTAGGTGGATTAGGACGTATTATTCTTTGTGCCCCAACGGGACGTGCAGCAAAGCGTTTAACAGAGGCCACTGAGTTTGAAGCCACAACTATACATCGCTTGCTCATGCCTGTAGCTGGCAGTGATTCCTATGATTTTACTAAAAATGAGGATGATCCTCTTGATATAGATGTTATTATCATCGATGAAGCATCCATGCTCAATGTGCGATTGTTTTATTCTCTAATGTCAGCGATTCCTCGTGAGGCCCATGTTATTATTGTAGGCGATGTGGATCAGCTGCCTCCTATAGGTGCTGGATTCGTATTGAAAGATTTACTTGATAGTGATATGGTTCCGTATACGCGATTACAACATATTTATCGTCAAAGTTCTGGTAATAGTATTGTCGATAGTGCGTATGCTATTAACCGTGGTGAAATGCCAAATCTTGATACGACTAGTGATGAATTCACTTTCATTTCCGTTAACTCTCTTGGTGATATGATGAAAGCCATCGTTGATGTGTATAAACGGGAAAAAGAATTTGTCGATGATGAACTTGATATTCAAATCATTTCGCCTATGCGTAGAGGTAAGGCTGGCAGTACAAGTATATCTCAATATGTGCAGCAATCCGTAAACCCTCCAGATAGTTATAAAGGAGAGGTGCGTGTTAATGGAATTACATTCCGCGTTGGTGATAAGGTAATTCAAGTTCTTAACAATTATGAATTAGAAGTTTTTAATGGTGAAATTGGCATTATTTATGCCATTACTAAATCTGATATCTGCATTCGCTTTATTCATAAAGAGGTTCGCCTATCTATTGATGAAGCGCATATGATTATGCCTGCTTATGCTATAACAGTTCATAAAAGTCAAGGCAGTGAATATGGTGTTGTTATCATTCCATTTGTTCCTATGTACGGTGGTATGTTACAACGGAACTTACTCTATACTGCCGTGACAAGAGCCAAGCGAAAGGTTATCATGATCGGTACAAAGAGTTCTGTAGAGCGTGCTGTTAAAACGGTTAATGGTGAAGAACGATATACATTATTTAAAGAACGTTTACAAGGAAGATGTGATGGATAATGAATCTATTTGATTTTTTATTTCCTCCTGTTTGTCCTCATTGTGGTACCCATGTACAACAACAAGGGGATTGGTGTGATGCTTGTATTGAAGAAGTTCTACATGTAAGACAAGTGCCATCTAAATTACTGTCCTCGCTAAATTCTGCTTGGATTCTAGCTGACTATCGAGGTGGTATTAAATCCATGATATATGACGTTAAATTTAATGAAAAAAAGGAGCAGTCCAAAGGGGCTGCTCCTTTTTTAGCATCGTACAACTTGAGGATGCACGATTATAGGCCTCATTATGTGATTCCTATACCATCAAGTGCAGAAAAAAAGAAGGTTAGAGGATATAATCAGGTAGATCTATTTTTTTATGATTGGGTGTTCTCATTTTCAAATTCTAATCGTATTGATGGTAGAAGCAGCGATGACAGTGTAAATGGAGTTATGGAATATAATACTGAAAAAGAGGTCTGTTATAAATGGTTTGATTGTTTATATAAAATGGATACCCATAAAGAAATGTGGAGCTTATCTGGTAGTGAACGTCATAGCACAATCGATAAGGCATTTATGTGGAAGGAAACTTGCGATTCCTCGTTGTTATATGATAAGCGGATTTTATTAGTTGATGATATATTTACGACAGGAGCTACCTTAGAGTCAGCTGCACGAATACTAAGAGCATATCATCCTCAATATATTGAAGCATTGACATTAGCTAGTGGTAGTTTTTAAAAATAAAAGGCTGTAATAGATTTTGTTCTATTACAGCCTTAATTATGTTGTTTAACCTAGTACATCGATAAATGCTTTTACAACATCTGGATCAAAGAGGGAACCTGATGCGCTAAACAATTCTTCTTTTGCTTTAGCTTTTGTTTTTGCCCAAAATTCAGTGGATGGATTCACAGTGGAATCATAGTAATCCGCAACAGCAATGATACGTGCCCCAAGTGGAATGTTGGCGCCACGTAAATGTTTTGGATATCCGGAACCGTCCCATTTTTCATGATGGTAACGAATATATGATAGGATTTGTTGACAACATGGATAGTTTTCAATCATATTAGCACCACTAGCAGCATGTTGTTTATATTTTGACATTTCTTGCTTGTTCAAGTATGGTGCTTTTTGAATCATCGCATTAGGAATCATCAAAAGACCTACATCATGTAATAGTGCAGCATGACGGATTTGTTCAATTTCATTTAATGGCAATCCCATTTTTGCAGCAATACTAACTGCATAATTAGAGACTTGTACAGAGTGTGTATACAAGTGATAGCTTTTCATTTGTATCATTTGTAATAGTTGAGCACTAATGGCCTCTAAACTATCTTTCTCCAGTTCATACAGCCCGGACGGCTGCATCAATGATAACATAAACATAATAAACCCCTCTACTATACAAATATGTAAAGTCCCAACCCCAAGGATTTTACATCGTACAACTTATAGTCCGTTCTTCTTTAACAGTATTCGTATTATACAACAATTTTTATGCTTTGTGTATCGGTATAATGTTTGGTTTTTGAATAGGTATTCATATTTAGCATAATAGAAAGTGTTGACAAAAAAGGAATGCATTAAGAATGGGATGTAAAAATCGTGTTTTAAGAATTATAATAGAAAAATGAAGAATTATTTTATATTCCTATTCCTATTTTCTATACATTGAATTTAAGACTTGCATTTTTTATTCTCATAACAGTGATATTGATAAACACATATGTTTGTATTATCTGCAAATAATAAAGATATAGACATAGATATAATTTATAATCTATAATATTAAAATACGGGTCTGTGGTTGTAAGTCGAGGCCAGTCGCAGGCAAAACGATCCACATAAGCAGTCCAAAGGGCTGTGAGCATGGTGCGGCTTAGATGTAAGTCCTGCCGGGAAACCGAGAGGAGTAGTAGTGGGGAGCTATGGGCTTATGAGCGAACCTTCCAGCAGGCGAGTGTGGGGGCAAAGACCAGGTCAGCCGTATAACGGGCACATGAGGCTTTTCTCATGTGCTTTTTTCATTTATACAGATGTATAAATGAAAATTGTAGATATTGCGTTTGTTAAGCTATATTTTGTATACAGAGAATGTATATTAATACATATTGTGTATAAAAATTAATAGAGAAATCATTAAAATATGGAATTTTAAAAATGTTATATACATTATTATTGACATAATTATTCCGTGTATATATACTATATAAATAAACTTAGTTATATATGAGGTTAAGAAGATGTTTAATAAAAAAGTAAAAAAATTAGTTCTCGGTAGTTTGATGGTTGTTATGGCTGCATCTTTAGTTGGTGGTTGTGGATCTTCTTCTACAACAACGTCTAATAATAAGTTAATTGTTGGCACAAATGCTACATTCGTACCTTTTGAATTTAAAGATGATAAAACCCAAGATTATGCAGGTTTCGATATCGATTTGATTCGTGCAATTGGCAAACGTATTAACAAAGATGTAGAACTTAAAAACGTTGCCTTTGATGCGTTGATTCCAGCATTAAATACACATGATATCGATGTGGCAGCTTCTGGTATGACAATCACCAAAGCACGTAGTGAAAAGGTATTATTCTCATCTCCATACTATGAAAATGCATTAGCTATTGTATATAAAGATTCTAATAGCATTCATTCCTTAGACGATTTGAAGAATAAAAAAATTGCTGCTCAAATGGGGACAACTGGTTCCGATTTAGCTCATAAGATTGAAGGTACTTCTGTAAAAGAATTCGATCATAGTAATGAAGCGTTGTTAGAGTTGCAAAATGGTGGTGTTGATGCTACTGTTATTGATTTACCAGTTGCTCAATATTACAGCACAAAACATCCTGATGAGCATATCCAAATCTTGCCATATCCAAATACAAAAGAGTACTTAGGTTTGGCTTTGAATAAAGATAATAAAGCTTTACAAGAGGAAATTAATAAAGCTATTGCTGATATGAAAGCAGATGGTGAATTTAATACATTATATAAAAAATGGTTTAATGTAGATGCACCTGCAGATATGCCTGTTGTGTTGGATTTTAAATAATTAGGGAGTTGTAAATGGACTGGAATGTCATAACGAGTAATTTACCATTATTATTATATGGGGCTTTAATGACCATAAAAATTACAGCTGTTGCTGTAAGCTTTGGTTTCATTATCGGTTTAATTGTTTCCTTGGCTAGAATGTCGAATTTCGTAATTGTTCGATTGATTGCTAAATGCTATGTAGATGTGATTCGTGGTACCCCTATGTTGGTACAAATCTTTATGATTTATTTTGCATTACCTCAAATCATTGGCACTCGAATCGATCCTTATATAGCAGCCTGTGCAGCATGTAGTATCAACTCTGGTGCTTATGTATCCGAAATATTCCGTGCGGGTATTCAATCTGTAAATAAAGGGCAAATGGAAGCCGGTCGTTCACTAGGTTTGTCTTGGTGGCAAACTATGCGCTTTATTATTATTCCGCAAGCGTTTAAAGCATCAATCCCTCCTTTGGGTAATGAATTTATTGCCATGCTAAAAGATTCTTCTTTAGTTTCTGTTATTGGTTTTGAAGAATTGATGCGTCGTGGTCAATTAATTATCGCTAAAACCTATGCGGCTACTGAAATTTGGGGAACGGTTGCCATTATCTATCTATGTATGACAATACCGATTTCTCGATTGGTTGCTTACCTTGAAAGGAAATATAACGTAAAATGATAGAATTAAAAGATGTGCGAAAATCATTTGGTAAAAATGAAGTATTAAAGGGCATCAATCTACAAATTGATAAAGGTGAAGTTGTTGTAATCATCGGTCCTTCAGGATCTGGTAAAAGTACAGTTTTGCGGACGATGAATTATCTAGAGGAACCTACCAGTGGTCATGTAATTGTGGATGGTATGGATTTATCCGATAAAAATAAATTGAATGCTGTACGCACAGAAGTGGGCATGGTATTCCAAAACTTTAATCTATTCCCACATATGACCGTATTGGATAATTTGACATTGGCTCCCGTAAATGTAAGAAAAACGGATAAGAAAGAAGCACAAGACATTGCTATAAAACTATTGGAACGTGTTGGATTAGCTGATAAAGCTCAAATGTATCCGGACTCACTATCCGGTGGTCAAAAGCAACGTGTTGCTATTGCACGTGCATTAGCTATGAAACCGAAGGTAATGTTATTTGATGAACCTACATCGGCACTTGATCCAGAAATGGTACGTGAAGTATTGGATGTAATGAAATCTTTGGCTGATGAAGGTATGACGATGGTTATCGTTACACATGAAATGGGCTTCGCTAAAGAGGTTGCGGATAGAGTTTTATTTGTTGATGGTGGTCAAATCCTAGAAGATGGCACACCAGCACAAGTATTTGATGCACCTTCTAGTGATAGAACAAAATTATTCTTGTCTAAAATTTTATAGATTCTTAGGAACAACACTCATAATTACGTAGTTTATAATTATGAGTGTTTTTTGTTGCACGTTATCTTATAATAAATTTTGATAAATTATATATATTTACTTTAGAAACTACTGTAATTAAGTGATTTTTCTAAATCTGTTAATTCGAATAAATAGATATTAGATATAAATATTTGTGATAAACATACAGTTTATGCATCTATACGCGCAAAAAATATTTATAATACTCATATATTTTAGTTATAATGAAATAAATATGAGTCTTTATACTATAGAATATATAGAGTAAAACCAATAATTAAAAGGAATTAAGAATAAAAGTTATTTATTTCTTAGAGTTGAATCTGCATAATAATTTAAATGAAATACGAGTGTTGTAATTTGATATTTTATACACGCTATGTTATTATACAGATATAGAGCAAGACAGTAAGACAATATATATTTTATAGGAGGATATTACCCATGTTAGGTAAAGTAAAATGGTTTAGTGCAGAAAAAGGTTATGGATTTATTGAAAGAGAAGATGGTAGCGATGTATTCGTTCATTTCTCTGCTATTCAAGACGAAGGTTTTAAATCCTTATCTGAAGGTCAAAATGTAACATTTGACATTGTTGATGGCAATCGTGGTCCACAAGCAGCAAATGTTGTAAAAGCGTAATCATATACCAAATATTACATAAAAACTAAATTAAAAAAATCCCAACATCTTATTTGTTGGGATTTTTTGCACATTTAATAGTGTGCAATACATATTTCTACAAAAAATATAAAAATTTTTATCAAAAAAGAGGAGTTTTATAGGTAGATGTAGAAATACTAATTAAGACACCAGAAATAGAGTAATAAGAACATTCTAACAACTGGTCGTTGATTTTTAGAAAGGGTGTTGACATATGAAAGTAGCAATCAGAGGTAAAAACATTGAAGTAACAGCGGCTCTTCGTGAGTATGTAGAAAAAAGATTGGGTAAGTTAACCCGTTACTTTGATGATGAGTTAGATGCACAAGCAGTATTATCTGTAGTGCGTGATAAAGCAACCATTGAAATTACATGTTTCGTTGATAAAATTGTACTTCGTGGCGTAGAAACAAATGATGATATGTATGCAGCAATCGATTTAGTAGTAGATAAAATCGTTCGCCAAATTCATAAACATAAAACTCGTTTGGCAAAACGTTTTAAACGTCAAGAAGCTTTCCATCCAGATGTAGCACCTCTTGATACACCTGTAGAAGAAGAAAAAATTGAAGTAGTAAAACGTAAACATTTTGCTGTTCGTCCTATGGATGTAGAAGAAGCTATCTTGCAAATGAACTTGATTGGACATGATTTCTTTATGTTCTTCAATGCGGAAACAGAAACGATGAATGTAGTATACCGCAGACATGATGGTTTCTATGGTTTGATTGAACCAGAATTAAAATAATATGATCGATTATTCAATTAATTATCTTTCTACGTTGATTTAATCGAGTGAAATATAGAATGGATACCAGAAATGGTATCCATTTTATATTTCTAGTTGTATATCTATAGAAAAGCCTTGAATTCTTTGACTATTCAAGGCTTTTTCGTTATAATGAATTAGATATAATAATGTAAGATATCCCGAAGAGGAGTGATTTGTTTGTTCGGCTTTTTACAAAGTCTTATAGGAAATAATAGCGCAAAAGAAGTTAAAAAAATGCGCAAAATTGTAGATCATATTAATGAACTAGAACCTAATTATGTAAAATTAAGTGATGCTAATCTCGTTGCTAAAACTGATGAGTTTAAACGTCGCTTACAAAAGGGAGAAACGTTAGACGATATTTTACCAGAAGCTTTTGCCGTATGTCGTGAAGCATCTAAACGTGTACTTGGTATGCGTCATTTTGATGTGCAAATGCTAGGTGGTATTTGCTTGCATAGAGGTAATATTGCAGAAATGCGTACTGGTGAAGGTAAGACCTTAGTTGCTACCTTAGCTGTATATCTTAATGCTTTATCCGGTAAAGGTGTTCATGTTGTTACTGTCAATGATTACTTGGCTACACGTGATAGTGAGCAAATGGGTCGTTTGTATAATTTTCTAGGCCTTTCTACTGGTTTAATTGTTGCAAATCTCGATTATAATCAACGTAAAGAAGCATATGCTGCAGATGTAACATATGGTACTAACAATGAATTTGGTTTCGATTATCTTCGTGATAACATGGTGTCCGATGTATCTCAAATGGTACAACGTCCATTAAACTATGCCATCGTCGATGAAGTTGACTCCATTTTGATCGATGAAGCGAGAACTCCGCTCATCATTTCTGGCCCTGGTAGTCGCTCTACTGACAACTATTATAAATTGGCGCAAGTTGTACCACATCTTGTAAAAGATGAAGACTATACAATCGATGAAAAACAAAAGACAATTGCACCGACAGATTCTGGTATTACAAAAGTTGAAAAAATGTTAGGCATCGAAAATTTATATGATGCTGATAATATTGAACTCAACCATTTACTAGGTGCCTCTTTACGCGCTTATGCTATGATGCATCGCGATACAGACTATGTAGTAAAAGATGGTGAAGTTGTTATTGTCGATGAGTTTACAGGTCGTTTGATGTTTGGCCGTCGTTATTCTGATGGTTTGCACCAAGCTATTGAAGCAAAAGAAGGTCTTAAGGTCGAACGTGAAAGCCAAACATTAGCATCTATTACATTCCAAAACTATTTCCGTATGTATGAAAAATTGTCTGGTATGACTGGTACTGCTAAGACGGAAGAAAAGGAATTCAATGATATTTATGGGTTGGAAGTAATTCCTATTCCTCCAAATCGTCCTTTAATTCGTGTGGATTTACCTGACCTTATCTTTAAATCTAAAGCAGCAAAATATCGTGCTGTTGTACGCAATGCTGTAGAACGTCACCAAACGGGGCAACCTATTTTGATTGGTACTACATCTATCACTCAATCCGAAGAACTTTCAGATATGTTATTGCGCGCTGGTGTACCACATAAGGTATTGAACGCTAAACATCATGAACAAGAAGCGGAAATTGTTGCCAATGCTGGTCAAATGGGTATGGTTACAATCGCCACAAACATGGCTGGTCGTGGTACTGATATTACATTAGGTGAAGGTGTGCCTGAACTTGGTGGTTTAGCTATCTTAGGTACTGAACGTCATGAAAGCCGTCGTATTGATAACCAATTACGCGGTCGTGCAGGCCGTCAAGGTGATCCAGGTTCTTCACAATTCTTCCTATCTTTGGAAGACGACTTGATGCGTATCTTTGGTGCTGATAATATTTCTGGCATCATGGATAAACTAGGAATGGAAGAAGATGAACCAATTGAACATTCCTTAATCACAAAATCTATCGAACGTGCTCAAAAGAAAGTTGAAGATCATAACTACAATATTCGTAAATATATCTTGGAATATGACGATGTTATGAATCAACAACGTGAAGTGTTATATGAGCAACGCCGTCGTATATTAGGAAATGAATCTTTAAGAGATACCATTAATGAAATGATTGACAAGCTTGTAACTGAAGCTGTTGATACATATGCTGATGAAAAATTGTATCCTGAAGAGTGGGATTACGAAGGTTTACATAAACACTTGAGTCAATACTTCTTGACTTCTGAACTTATGTCTACAGAAGAAATGGAAGAATATACACGTCAAGAATTGGATGAACGTTTACACGAAATCGCACATAGCGAATATCAAGATCGTGTTGATCTTTTAGGTGAAGCGATGTTTGGCCAACTTGAAAAAGCGATTATGCTACGTGTTGTCGATAGTAAATGGATGGAACATTTGGATAATATGGATATGCTTCGTGAAGGTATTGGCCTTCGTGCATATGGCCAAAAAAATCCTTTGGTTGAATATAAATTTGAGGCCTATGATATGTTCCAGCACATGATTGAATCTATTCAAGATGAAACAATCATGGCATTGTACAAAATTCGTGCACAATTGATTCAAGAAATTGAAGAACCAGTTGATCACTTAGAAGGTGCACAACCCCATCATGAAGATGTGTTGGAGCCACAAAACATAGATTAACATTTGTGAATGGCACGTTGCTCAATGGGAAAACACCTTCTGGGCAACGGCCATTTTTCATTTTAAAAATACAGTAAATCGTTACTATGTACATGTAGTAATTCTATAAAGGTGGTGAACATAAATTGTTAGAGGATTTAAAACCAATTATCTCTGGTTTAGAAGAGCGAATTTATGGAATGAGGGATTCACTTTAACATAGCTCAGAAAGAAGAACGAATCTTCACACTTGATGTACAGATGAGTGATCCTACATTTTGGGATAATCCTGATAAGGCTCGTGAGATTTCTCAAGAGGCAACACAATTAAAAAACTCTGTAGAGGGGTATAAGCAGTTAGTGTCTGATATCGAAGATGCTAGTGTCATGTTGGATATGGCAATTGAAGAAGAAGATACCTCTATGGAGGGGGAAATCAAACAATTTGTAAATGGCATTCAAGAGGCTGTTGAAAAACAAGAGGTATTGCTTTTGCTCGGTGGAGAATATGATCAGAATAATGCTATTCTTACATTCCATGCTGGTGCAGGTGGTACAGAAGCACAAGATTGGTGTTCTATGCTGATTCGAATGTATTTGCGTTGGGCAGAAAAGACAGGGTTTTCCGTGGAACTTATGGATGAACAACCTGGCGATGAAGCGGGAATCAAAAGTGCAACATTTCTTATTAAAGGCGAAAATGCCTTTGGCTATTTAAAATCTGAAAAAGGTGTTCACCGTCTCGTTCGTATATCGCCATTTGATGCTGCAGCACGTCGTCATACTTCATTTGCAGCTGTTGACGTAATGCCAGAAATTGATGATACTGTGGAAATCAATATCGATATGAAAGATGTCCAAGTTGATACATATCGTGCAAGTGGTGCCGGTGGGCAGCATATTAATAAAACGGATTCTGCTGTTCGTATGACGCATAAACCAACAGGCATTGTAGTTCAATGTCAATCTCAGCGTTCCCAAATGCAAAATAGAGAACAAGCTCTTCGTTTATTACGTGCAAAATTATTTGAATTAGAACTTGAAAAGCAGGCTGAATTAAAAGAACAAATTGGTGGGACATACCAAGCTATTGAATGGGGAAGCCAAATTAGATCCTATGTATTCCATCCTTATAATATGGTAAAGGATCATCGTACATCGGTTGAAACTGGTAATGTACAGGCTGTTATGGATGGCAATATCGACCAATTCATAGAAGGCTATTTAAAGAAAGAAGCTAATTTAACAGTATAGGTGCTATAATGAAAAAATTTTTAATATTCATCGTCTTGCTTATCATTGTATGTGTGGTGGGTGCTCAATTTGTAGTTCCCAAATATATGGAATCTATTGTAGAAGATGAGTTAAATCAATCACTTAAACCTTCCAGCCAAACTGTTGTTATTGAATCTACACCCGCCTTTAAACTGGTTTACGGACAAGCAGATCACGCGGCAGGAACATTGGAAAATGTTCAATTAGGAAAGTTGAATTTTTCTAGTCTTCATTATGAGGCAAATAATATTGTTATTAATCCTATTTCTCTCATTGCATCTCATGAGGTTGAGGTCCTAAGTCTTGGTCCATCCTATGTAGAAGGTATTGTGTTAGAGGATGATCTAAAGAAATTCCTGATTCAGAATACAGAAGGTCTACAGGATGCTAATGTAGTAATTAATAATGACCGTATAGCATTAACTGGGACTGTTAACATTATGGGGTCTTTGAAAGGAACAGCTAGTTTGGAAGGCGCCTTGCAGTTGAAAGATAATGTTTTATCATTTGCTCCTAGTCGATTTACAGTTAGTGGATTGACTATTGCAGGTATTACATCACAACAATTGCATCCTATTGCTATCTATGATTTTAATAATTTCCCAGTTCCGGTTAAAGCTGAGTCTGTTAATGTTGAAAATGGAGAAATTCATATTAAGATTAAACCTGTACTCAATTAGAAAGGAAATATCGTGCATACTGTTAAGAAAACTAAGCACTCATTAGTTCTTATACTATGTATCATAGTAGGACTTATTTCAGCACTCTATTTAGTAATGGAGCGCAATACAATTGAAAAGGCACAAAATCATATTGAGAATATAGTAGATTATGATGCTGTACTTCGAGCTAATGCCTTTGAAAAACGTAGTCAAAAAGATGCTTTTGATGCACTGAAAGAGGCGGGAATAACGGCATTTGCCATTTATGATAGAACATTAGAAAAGGCAAATGACGCTGGTGAAATTAAATTACTTTCATCACAAGATATGTCCGATGTTCGTATCAATGGTGGTTCTATTAAACCAGGCGCTACTTATGTTGCACTTATTCCTGGTAAAGAAGGCTATTATAAAGAAATTCGCGAAGACCTATATCATCGTATTAGTAAAGAAAAGGTTAAAGAACTTAATACTAGTATAGGACCCGTTTTAGAATTACAAGGTGCTACTTCAGATAGCTATGCGAAGATGAACTTAGGCATCTCTAAGATTCAAGCCATGGAAGTGGCCAATCGCGGATTTAATGTAATTATTCGACCTACTAATTATCGCAATGTTACATCTGATGATATTAAATATGTATTTAATCGTCTAGATGGGGTACCTCATGTAACAGGCATTATATTTGCTGGTAAAGAGGCATTAGGTGCACCAGATCATATTGATGAAACCTTAGAGGCTATGAATAATCTTCATATTCCATTGGTTGGTATTGAAGCTGTTAATCAGTTGCAATATGAGCCTCAGTTAGGATTCTTAGATATGGCGGCTAAGAAGAATTACAGTGTAGGTCGTGTTTACACAATTTCTAAAGATGAGTTAAAGAAGATTACTCCGGAAGAAGCGGCTCAACGATTCTATATTAGCGATATTGAGCGCAACATTCGATTTAATTTATTCCCTATGTATGAAGTAGGGCAAAATAATGAAACTGTGTTACAAACAACGATTAACTATGTACATAGTGCAACAGATAAATTGAGTGCTAAGGGCTATGAATTTGGGCCAGCAGATATTTATCCTGCCTATACACCTAATCCTTTATTAGTTGTTCTAACAATGATTGGTAGTATTGCGTTATTTGTGTATGTAGGACAAATGTTTATAGCTATGTCACAACACAAACAATTAGTTCTATTTTTTGCACTATCACTACTATCCATTGTTGGATTTATTGTAACTAGCGGTACATTATTAGTTCAAATTTGGGCTTTATCTGCAGCTATTATGGCACCTGTTGGAGCCTTGGTGATTCTTATGGAAGAATGGCGTAGATCAGATGCTACACGTCCTATAGGTGCGTGGAAATCTACGCTACTCGCATTACTCTATCTCGTAATAGCAACATTATTTGCCGCTATTGGTGGCATGTATATTGCGGCATTATTAGGTAATACAAAATTCTTTATGGAATTTGAAATCTTTAGAGGTGTAAAACTTACCTTCGTATTACCAATCATCCTTGTTATGATTGCATATCTACAACGCTTTCCATTATGGAAAGGTCGCATGATCAACTCTGGAACAGAAGCTAAGCAATTCATTAAAGAATTTCTAACTACAGATGTAAAAATGTATGTGTTCTTTGTGTTTGCTGCTATAGGTGCTGCGGCTTGGGTATTTGTAGGCCGTAGTGGTCATACGGCAGGTGTGCCTGTTCCAACATTTGAACTCGTATTGCGTAGATTCCTAGAGAATACACTATATGCTAGACCAAGAGAAAAGGAATTTATGATTGGTCATCCATTGTTGATGCTCGCAACATTTGCATTCCTACGTAAATGGCCTATGGTTATTCACTTTGTATTAACTATAGCTGGCGTTATCGGCGTAGCATCTATGGTTGAAACATTCTGTCATATTAGAACACCTGTCTTCATGTCTATTATGCGTGGATATGATGGTTTGTTGCTCGGTTGTGCTATAGGTATTGTTCTTATTCTTGCAGTCCGTTTCCTCATTTATATCTCGCAATGGGCTATGCATCGGGAGGACAGTCATGAGTAATATCGTTATTTCCGGTTACTATGGCTTTGGTAATGCTGGTGATGAAGCTATGCTTTGCGCCATTATCGACGCTATTCGTGATGTAGAAGACGATGCACATATTACGGTTATTTCCGGCAATCCTCAAGAGACTAGTAGAAAACATAATATTAAGGCTGTTGGAACATTTGCTGCCTTTGGTATTTTGAATGCCATACGTAATGCTGATTTAGTGATTAGCGGTGGAGGTAGTTTATTACAGGATGCTACAAGTATTCGAAATACCTATTATTATCTAAGTATCATGGGATTTGCAAAATTACTCGGAAAACCTGTTATGCTGTACTCTCAAGGTATTGGTCCTTTATATCGTAAATCTACAAAACGAGCTGTTAAATTTATGTTGAAATATGTAGATGGAATTACAGTTCGTGATTCCATTTCAAAAGATGAGTTGAATGCTCTAGGAATTTACGATGTTGAGGTTACGGCGGATGCTGTATTAGCTATGCATAAGGCCAATCCTAGTATCGGTGCTAATATTTTAACCAAATATAATTGTGCTCCTATTGAAAGTGGTAGGAAACGCATCGGCATTGCTGTGCGTAGTTGGAAGGATGATACCGCGTATAGACAGAGTTTAGCAGATGTATTGAGCCGGTTAAGTTTAGAGCAAGATGCTGAAATAGTATTCATACCTATGTCTCATCCTGATGATACGAAGGAAGCAAAGATTATAGCTTCATTAATGAAGGTAAAACCAATCGTATTAGAAGGACCTTTTACCACAGAAGAGCAACTTTCCTTATCTGGCAATGTAGATTTAATGATTGGCATACGCCTACATGCACTTGTATTTAGTTCCTTAATGGGAAAACCAGTTATTGGTATTTCCTATGACCCTAAAATTACAAGTTTTTTACATATGATTGAACAAGAACCAATTGGTACTATGACAGAATTAGATTCTAAGGTTCTATATGATCGATGTGTAGAACTTTTACAATCTACAGAATCCTATCAACATTCATTCAATCGCATTCAAACATTGCGTAAGGTATCGAAACGCAATGCAGAATTTGCTATTTCACTTTTAGAAGAGTATTAAATATAAATTGGAGATTATCCAGAAAGTGAGGTCTTTATGGCTACATTGAGTCAAGATCAAAAACAATTAGTACAAGAGAAAGCAAAAGCGATTCGCGTAAGCATCGTACAGTCTGTTACAGCAGCTAAATCTGGACATCCAGGTGGCTCTTTATCCATTGCTGATGTAATGTCTCTGTTATATTTTGTAGAAATGAATGTAGACCCAAGTAATCCTAAAAAGCAAGATCGTGACCGTTTTGTGTTATCAAAAGGTCATGCAGCGCCAGCATTGTATGCGACACTTGCTGAAAAGGGATATTTTCCTAAATCCGAATTAATCAATTTGCGTAAAATTAATCATTTACTTCAAGGTCATCCTGACATGAAGCATACACCTGGTGTAGATATGTCTACAGGTTCTTTGGGCCAAGGGATTTCTGCAGCTTGTGGTATGGCTTTAGCAGGTAAAATCGATAATGCTGATTATCGTGTATATTCTATTCTCGGTGATGGAGAACTTGAAGAAGGTCAAGTATGGGAAGCTGCTATGTTTGCAGGCCACTATAAATTAAATAATTTGACTGCCTTTGTAGATTATAATGGCCTACAAATTGATGGTGATATTGAAAAAGTTATGTCCCCATTGCCAATTCCAGATAAATTTAAAGCTTTCAAATGGAATGTTATAGAAGTAAATGGTCACGATATTGACGAATTACATCAAGCCATTGAAGAGGCGAAAGCTTTCACAGATGGTCCTACATGTATCGTAATGCATACTGTAAAAGGTAAAGGTGTTGCAGAAATGGAAGGTCAAGCTGGTTGGCATGGTAAGGCACCTAGTGAAGAACAAGGTGTGGCATTCGTAAATGAAATCATGGGGGTACAATAATGGGTAAAGCAACACGTGAAGCGTACGGTAATGCGCTAGCAAAAATTGGTAAAGAAAATTCTAATATTATTGTTCTTGATGCTGATTTATCAAAATCCACTAAGACTGATACATTTAAGAAGGAGTGTCCAGAACGTTTCTTTAATGTAGGTATTGCTGAACAAAATCTAATCTCTGTAGGTGCCGGTTTAGCTGCAGCAGGTAAGATTCCATTTGTATCTTCCTTTGCTATGTTTGCAACTGGTCGTGCATTTGAACAAATCCGTAATGCTGTATGCTATCCAAAACTTAATGTGAAAGTATGTGCTACACATGCAGGTATTACTGTAGGTGAAGATGGTGCAACTCATCAAAGTTTAGAAGATATCGCATGTATGCGTGTTTTACCAAACATGACTGTTATTGTGCCAGCAGATGAAAAAGAAACAGAATCTGTCATTCAATGGGCTGCTGATTATAATGGTCCAGTTTATGTACGTCTCGGTCGTGCTGGTGTTGATGATGTAACAGCAGAAGGATATACTTTCACACCTGGTAAATCCAATCAATTAAAAGATGGTTCTGATGTGACAATTATCGCTTGTGGTGCTTTAGTAGGCCCTGCAGTTGAAGCAGCTAAACAACTAGAAGGTGAACAAATTTCTGCTCGCGTTATTAATATGGCATCCATTAAACCTATCGATGCTAATGCCATCATTAAAGCCGCTGAAGAAACAGGTGCTATTGTGACTGCTGAAGAACATAATATTTTAGGCGGTTTAGGTTCTGCTGTATCTGAAGTTGTTGTGGCACATAAACCTGTTCCTATGGAATTCGTTGGTGTTCAAGATACATTTGGGGAGAGTGGTACACCAAAAGAATTGATGGCGAAATATGGGTTAACAGCTGAAGATATTGTAAAAGCAGTTAAAAAAGTGGTGACACGTAAATAAAAGGGGAACCAATGATAGAATTTAAGAATGTTAGTAAAGTATATGAAAACGGATCTACTGCACTTGATAATGTGTGCATTACCATTAATGATGGTGAGTTTGTATTGATTTGTGGTCATAGTGGGGCTGGTAAATCTACGTTGTTTAAATTATTAACTCATGAAGTTACACCAGATTCTGGATTTGTTATAGTCGATGAATTTGATGTTACAAAATTGAAACGTAGTAAAATACCAAAATTGCGTCGTAAATTAGGCGTAGTATTTCAAGATTTCCGACTATTACCTAACAAAAGCGTAGCTGAAAATATCGCTTTTGCTTTAGAGGTTATCGAGGAGAAACCTAAGGTAATTAAAGAGAAGGTAGCTCACGTTCTTGAATTAGTTGGCTTATCTGATAAGGCGAATGATTTACCAGAGGATTTATCTGGTGGTGAACAGCAACGTGTAGCGATTGCACGGGCTATCGTCAATCGTCCATCTGTATTAATTGCAGATGAACCAACTGGCAATCTTGATCCGAATACGAGTAAAGACATTGTAGATTTGTTCAAGCATATCAATAATTTTGGCACTACTGTAATTATGGTTACCCATAATATGGATATTGTTACCTATTTAAATAAGCGAGTTATCGAATTAAAAGATGGTCGTGTTCTTAGTGATAATATGAGGGGTGCAGAATTTAATGAAGCCTAGAACAATGAAATATTTCTTTAAGGAAGCCTTAAAGTCCATGAAACGCAATGGCCTTATGACATTAGCGTCTATTTCCACTGTAGCATTATCTTTATTTATGCTTGGTGTATTTCTCTGTGGCGTTATCAATCTTAATAACATGGCATCGAGCTTAGAGAATCAAGTGCAGTTAAGTGTGTATTTGAAAGATGGTCTTACTACAGAGCAAATTATGGCTGTTGGTAAGCAAGTGAAAGCAATTCCAAATCTAAAACACTTAGAATTTGTTAATAAAGAACAAGCTATGAAAGAATTTAAGGAGCGCTTGGGGGATCAACAACAATTGGTGAATGCCTTAGGTGGTGTAAATCCATTGCCAAACTCTTATGTTCTTACCTTTGAAAATCCTGAAGATGTTAAATCTACAGCTAAATTAGTAACTACATTCCAAGGCGTAGAAAGTACACATTATGGTCAAGACATCATTGAGGAATTGTTCCGAATTACACAAATTATCCGTATTGGTGGTATCGTACTCATCGGTTTCTTAGCAGCAGCTACATTGTTTATTATTTCTAACACTATTCGTTTAACTGTATTTGCTCGTCGCAAAGAGATTGCGATTATGAAATATGTAGGTGCTACTAATGGCTTTATTCGTTGGCCATTTGTTATCGAAGGCATGTTGTTAGGCTTTATTGGGTCCATTATTGCCGTATTATGCGTGGGTGAGTTCTATCATTTTATTACCATAGAAGTATCCGATTCACTTGCATTCTTCCCATTAGTTCCTATGTTCCCATTCTTCTATCAATTAGTAGCATGCTTAATTGGCGGTGGGATTATCGTAGGTATTATTGGCAGTACCATTTCATTGAAACAATATATGAAAGTATAGTAGAGGGATTATGAGACAGTATACATTTAAAACTCGTCTCGTAGCAGCCCTTCTTTCGGGAGTGGTATTATGCGGGACACCAGCCTATATTATGGCTGAAGATGAAGATTTAACAAATCAATTAGATTCGATTCAACAGCAAGTTAACCAGCAAAATGCTGCAAAAGCAGATGCGGAAACTGTGATTGGAAGCGTTTCTGAACAGTTGCGACAAATTGAAGAACAACTTCGTCAAGCGACTGCTGAGTTAGGTACGATTAAAGAGCAGCGTGTAGCTGTAGAAAATGATATTACACTTAATGAACGTCAATTGACGGAAGCTCAAAAACGATTAGAAGGTCGAGAATCCGTATTTTATAAACGAGTTCGTGATATTTATATCAATGGACGACTTAGTTATCTTGATGTAGTTATTGGGTCTAAAGATTTTAGTGATTTCGCTAATCGATTAGAGGTTTTAAAACGAATTATCGATTCTGATATCACCTTGATTAACGAAATTAAAAAAGAGCGTGCTGACATTGAAGCTCATAAACAAAAACTCGAAGCAGATCGTGCTAAGTTGGTTGAATTAGAAAAAGCTGCACTTGCTAAACAGGCTGAAATTGAACAGAAAAAAGCAGAACGCAATGTGGTTCTTCAAAAAGCGCAAAATGATAGAGCAACTGCAATGCAAGCAATTGAAGAACTTAATGCTTCCTCAGCGCAAGTAAGTGCTATGTTGAAAGAACGACAAGCTGCACGTGCCGCAGCTGCTGCTGCGGCTGCGGCCGCGGCTCAATCCTCTGGTGGGCAAGGGGCATCAGATAATTGGGTACAAGGTACAGGACAACTTGGCTGGCCTGTTAGTGGTGAAATTACTTCCCCTTATGGCTATCGTGTTCATCCAATTTGGGGGACTACAATTTATCACTCCGGTATTGATATTGGCGTTGATGAAGGTACACCTGTTCATGCTGCTGATGGTGGCGTCGTAGTTTGGTCTGGATGGATGGGCGGCTATGGTTATGCTGTTGTTATCGATCATGGTAATGGACTTTCTACACTGTATGGTCATAACTCTGAGCTCGCTGTAGATGAAGGTCAATCCGTTGCGAAGGGCCAAGTTATTTCTTATGCCGGCAGTACTGGCAATAGTACAGGACCTCATGTTCACTTTGAAGTTCGTGTAAACGGGGATCCAGTAGATCCTATGGGTTATTTATAGAATGAATAATAATTTTAAAAGAATTGGTTTAGCCTTAATTAAATATATACTTGCGTCCATCATTATGTTGTGGCTCGTATTTTGGTATATTTCTGGATCAGCTATGGGTTTACCACGATTTGTCGTAACCTATTACATAGCGACTCAGAAATTTATGACACCTGTAAGTAAAGCCACATTGTTTGATGGTATGTTGAAAGGTTTAGTGGCTTCCTTAGGAGAACCTCATAGTGTCTATTTAGACAAGGATGACTTTGAATCTATGAAAGAGCATACCTCTGGCACCTATGCAGGTGTGGGCATGGTTCTTGGACATGGTTCAAAGGGGTTAGAAGCAGTATCCGTGATTGATGATATGCCGGCTTATAAAGCTGGCATCAAAAGCGGTGATCACATCGTATCCATTGATGGCGTAGATACTAATTCTATGACGATTGAAGATGCAGCTTCAAAAATACGTGGTGAAGCTGGTAGCGATGTAACGATTGTGGTTGAACGGGATAATCAATTATTAACGTTTAACGTTACAAGAGAAGAAATCGTATTACCTACAGTAAAAAGTAAGATGTTATCAGAACACATTGGATATATTCGCATCAGTCAATTCGCTGAGCATACAGCGGGTGATTTTAAAACACAATATGAGCAGCTTCTATCCGAAGGAATGACTTCATTAGTTCTAGACTTACGCGATAATCCTGGTGGATTACTTAATAGTGCGCAAGATATTGCTAGCATTATTATGCCAGAAGGTACATTAGTATCTTTCACAACACGAGATGGAAAAACCAAAAATTATGTATCTGATGGAAAAAATCCTGCATTACCTATGGTAGTTCTCATTAATAAAGGTTCTGCTAGTGCATCTGAAATCATTGCTGGCGCTATTCAAGATAGAAAATTAGGTACAATTGTTGGCACTAATAGTTATGGTAAAGGCACTGTTCAAAGTGTATATCCAAATCTAGAGGATGAAGGTATTAAAGTGACTATAGCTAAATACCATACTCCTAATGATCGTGTTATTGATGGAACTGGTATTCAACCAGATGTAGTTCTAGAATTACCAAAGGGAACTACCCCATCTAGTGATATGTCAGATATTCAAATTCAAAAGGCAATAGAACTATTAAAATAGTTTTGCAGAAAAGGATGTAATTATGTTTATAGATCGCGCTCGTGTATTTGTAAAAGCGGGTGATGGCGGAGACGGTATGTCTAGTTTTCGTCGAGAGAAATATGTTCCTAATGGCGGACCAAGCGGTGGCGATGGTGGCCAAGGGGCAGATGTTATTTTAAAAGCAGATAAAAATATTAATACTCTTGTAGATTTTCGTTATAAACGCCAATTTAAAGCGCCAAAGGGTGGTAATGGTGAAAGTGCCAATAAACATGGTCGCGGTGCAGAAAATTTAATTATTCCTGTTCCATTAGGTACCGTTGTTAAGGACGAAGAATCAGGTAAGGTGTTCTGTGACTTAGTTCACGATGGTGATACCTTTATCATCGCTAAAGGCGGTCGCGGTGGACGCGGTAATGCGAGATTTTTATCTAGCTCTAATCGTGCACCTACCTTTGCTGAAAAGGGGGAACCAGGGGAAGAACGCTGGTTACAACTAGAGCTAAAGGTATTGGCTGATGTTGGCTTGCTTGGCTATCCAAGCGTTGGTAAATCAAGTATTCTACGCAAAGTATCTAAAGCACAACCAGAAGTGGCGGCTTATCATTTTACAACATTAACTCCTGTATTGGGTGTTGTAACGCTCCCTGGTGATCGTAGCTTTGTATTGGCTGATATTCCTGGTCTTATTGAAGGGGCTAGTGAAGGTGTAGGCCTTGGTCATAATTTCTTGCGCCATGTAGAACGCACGAATATTCTGATTCACGTTCTAGATGTATCTGGCATGGAAGGTCGTGACCCTAAAGTAGATTTTGATGCTATTAATGATGAGTTGCGTAAATACTCAGAGAAATTAGCTAATAAGAAACAAATCGTGGCACTTAATAAAATAGATCTTGTCTTTGATGATGAAACAATTCCAAATACAAAATCTTATTTTGAAGACAAGGGTTATGAAGTTTTCTTAATTAATGCATTGAGTGGTGAAGGTTTACCTGAGCTAATGGAACGAGCGTATTATTATGTAGAAAATTATGAGCCAGAGGTTGAAGCCACTGATGATACCGTTATGTATGAAGCAAAGCCAGATACGGAGTTTGTTATTACACGTGGTGATGATGCTGCTTTCTATATTACGGGTAAACGTATCGAACGACTTGTGGCAATGACCAATCTTGACGATGATCAATCCTTACGTCGATTCCAACGTATTTGGCGTTTTATGGAATTGGATAATAAATTACGTGAAAAAGGATGTCAAGAAGGCGATGAAGTTGTTATTGGTGAACAACGATTCACATTCAGAGACTAGGAGTTATAATGACAGGAAAACAGAAACGGTATTTACGCTCATTAGCTGCAACTATGCCAGCTGTTGTGCAAATTGGTAAAAATGGTCTTGAGGATAGCGTGATTGATAGTGCACGAGCAGCACTGATGGCACGTGAATTAATCAAGGTTAAATTGCTTAATAATAGCCCAGAAGATAAAGCGATATTTCAAGAATTAGCAGATATGCTTGGTGCCGAGTTAGTACAAGTTATTGGATTCAATGGTGTTCTTTATAAAGCTAAAAAAGAACCAAAAATTATATTACCGAAATAATAGTTATAACCTTTTTCCCTTATAGGAGATGATTGTATGAGAGATGCCATTAAGAATGCTAAACGCATTGTTGTAAAAGTGGGGAGCAGTACATTATGTTACCCAAATGGTCATTTAAATTTAGAACGGATAGAACATTTAGTCCGTCAATTATCAGATCTTGCCAACCAAGGGAAAGAGGTTATTCTTGTTTCCTCGGGGGCTACGGGTGCAGGCCTTGCGCCGTTAGGCTTTAAAGAAAAACCAAGAGATCTTGTGTTACGTCAAGCATCAGCAGCGGTAGGACAAGGTGTACTCATTCATATGTATGAACGCATGTTTCGAGAGTACGGTAGAACGGTTGCTCAAATATTATTGACGAAGGAGGATAGCACTTCTCGTCATAGCTATTTGAACCTACGAAATACATTACATGCGTTATTACAATTACATGTCATTCCAATCATTAATGAAAATGATGTAGTAGCTATTGAAGAATACAAAATAGGCGATAATGATACATTATCGGCTACTGTAGCAGGGATTGTAGAAGCCGATGTGCTTATTATTTTATCTGATATTGATGGTTTATATACGGCTAATCCAGCTACGGATTCTACAGCTACTTTAATCCACGAAGTTTCTGTAATTACAGATGAAACTTATGAAATCGCTGGTGGTGCAGGTTCTAGTATGGGTACTGGTGGAATGTATACAAAAATTAAGGCTGCCCATATGGCGACTAATTCAGGTATACATATGATTATTGCCAGTGGTGAATCGGATAATTCTTTACGTAAAGTATGTAAAGGTGAGAATATAGGTACATTATTTGTCGCTAATGATCAAGGTGTTTCTCAAAAGCATCATTGGGTAGCTTATGGGAAACGCTTAAGTGGAAGCATTACTATAGATGAAGGATGTACGAAAGCCGTATTAAATCATGGAGCTAGTATTTTACCAGCTGGTATTATTGAAGTGGATGGGTCTTTTGAACCTGGTGATACAGTATCAATTATTGCTAAGGGAAAAGAAATCGCTAGAGGATTAGTGAATTATAGTTCTACAGATTTACTTAAGATTAGAGGTCACAATACGCAAGATATAGCTCGTGTATTAGAAATTGATACAACATATGATGAGGTTGTTCACAGAAATAATCTAGTAATTATTCATTGATGAGGTACAGTATGAATTCATATGAAAGTATATTTAAAGAAATGGGTGAATCTGCACGAGCAGCATCTATTGTTTTACAGCAATTACCAGAGAAACGCATCAATGAGGTATTATGTGCTATAGCCGATGCGTTAGTTCAACACAGTGAACAAATTTTAACAGCCAATCACATGGATATGGAGTCGGCTCGAGGCGTGGTACCTGATACGATGTTGGATAGATTACTACTATCTAAAGAGCGCATTAATCAAATGGCAGAAGGTATTCGTCAAGTTAGTCTATTACCATCACCGGTAGGAACCATACTTGAAACTATTAATAGGCCTAACGGACTTCACATTGAAAAGCGTGCCGTACCATTTGGTGTTATAGGTATCATTTTTGAAGCGCGTCCAAATGTAACTGTTGATGCTGGCGCCTTATGCTTTAAAACCGCTAATGCCACTATTCTGCGCGGTGGTAAGGAAGCATACCGTACAAATCGCGTCATCGTATCCATTATGCAAGATGTATTAGAAGCCAATGATTTACCAAGAGCAGCTATCCAGTTAGTAGAAGTATTAGATCGTGAAGCTGTAAGTGTATTGCTACAACAACGCCGTTATATAGATGTAGTGATTCCACGTGGCGGTGCAGGATTAATACAACGGGTTGTACGTGATAGTATGATACCCGTTATAGAGACGGGAAGCGGTGTCTGTCATACCTATGTTGATGCTGAAGCTAATATTGACATGGCTGTTGATATTGCTGTGAATGCAAAGGTACAACGTCCATCTGTATGTAATTCTATGGAGACCCTATTGGTTCATAAATCTATTGCTCCCAAATTTCTGTTGGCATTAGACTCTAAATTAGAGCTCCATCATGTAATGATTCACGGTACACCAGATGTATTACAGATTGTCAAGGGGATTGCTGTTGATGAGCACTCATTTAGTACAGAATATAATGATCTTGATTTAAATGTGGCTATTGTATCATCTGTGGATGAGGCTATTTCACATATTAATCAATATACGACACATCATTCTGAAGCGATTGTAACAGATAATATGAAAACCGCTCAGCATTTTATGAATCTTATCGATTGTTCTACTGTATATCATAATGCGTCTACACGTTTCACAGATGGTTTTGAATTTGGATTTGGTGCTGAAATTGGCATTAGTACACAAAAACTCCATGCTCGTGGACCAATGGGATTACAAGCATTAACATCCTATAAATATTTTGTATTTGGTACAGGACAAATTCGTTCGTGATGCGTTTATATTATTTGATACGAGCCTATTATCGTTATATTAAGACCCCAAAAGGTCGTTATGAGTGGGTATCGTATGTAAAAGCATTAGCATTATTTATCTTGATTTGTATTATAGTCATAAAGGGTGTGACTTATATATGGTAGAGAAACGGCGGATTGGTATTATAGGCGGAACTTTTAACCCTATCCACTTAGGACATCTAATGATTGCAGAAGTAGCAAGGGAAAGCTTTCAATTAGAAAAGGTTATATTTGTTCCTGCCAGAATACCTCCTCATAAACATAATGATGTTATTGATGCTAAGCATCGTTATGCCATGACGTCTGCGGCGGTAGCAGATAACCCGTATTTTGAAATATCCGATGTGGAAATGCGTCGTGAAGGGCCTTCCTATACAATTGATACTATTCATCATTTCAAAAAAATATATGGAGATTCTGTTTCTTTTTACTTTATTGCTGGTACAGATACAATACGAGATTTACCTAATTGGAAATTTATTGATGAATTATTAGAGCATTGTCATTTTATTGGTGCTATGAGGCCTGATGGATCTCAGGTTGTTGATACAACTTTAGATTTATTAGGTCCCAAAGCTAAGGATAGAATCCATTTAATGAATGTACCAGAAATGAAATTATCTGCTACTTATTTACGGGACCGACTGCGACATGGTTTGACGGTCAGATATATGTTACCAAAATGTGTAGTTCAATATATTGAAAAATATGATATTTATCGGAAGGAATAATTAAAGGTGGATATACAACAAATTGAAACCGACTTGTCTAATAAATTAAGTAAAAAGCGTTTTATACACACCTTAGGTGTTGTAGAGTCAGCGATTTATTTAGCTAAAAAATATGGGGCTAATGTAGAAGACGCTCGGTTAGCAGCGATGTTACATGACTGTGCTAAAGAATTACCATTATTAGAAATGCAAGATTTAGTTGCAGATTTGGCCTGTGATGTTGATATGTTACATAGCGGTGCTTTATTACATGGTTTAGCAGGTATGGTGTTAGCGAATACTCATTATGGTATTACTAATCGACAAGTATTAGAAGCAATACGTGTTCATACAACTGGAAAAGTGGGCATGTCAAAATTGGATAAAGTTATATTTTTAGCTGATTATATTGAGCCTAATCGTAATTTTCCTGGCGTAAACGATATTCGT
Organism: Veillonella atypica; assembly: GCF_041431435.1. Lineage (NCBI taxonomy): Bacteria > Bacillati > Bacillota > Negativicutes > Veillonellales > Veillonellaceae > Veillonella > Veillonella atypica. The sequence goes on along the minus strand of NZ_JAPVXV010000001.1, from coordinate 339,978 downwards.
GCAGCTGCAGAACAGTCTCTTGATGCCGGAGTATTGTGTGGATTTGATATGACCATTCGACATTTAATAGATAGTAATGATACTATTTATCCTCTTACTATTATTAGCCGTAATGATCTTATACAGCATATGAAAAAAGGAGGTGCCTAGAATGGATGAACGTGAAAAAGCGCGAGCTCGTCGTCGTAGAAGACGTCGAGAACGTCAGATGAAAAAAAATAAGCTCCAATGGGGCCGTCTAATCATCGCATTCGTGTTAGCACTTACTGTTATTTGTGGCATCGGTTGGGGTATGTATAGTGGAATCAGTTATGTATATCATCGAGTAACACAAACTGATACTGCAAGTGAGATTGAAGAATCCAGTGAACCTAAGCATACTGATACGGTTAATGTAGAACAGAAAGCATTGGACAAGCCAGTATATGTATTAATTGTAGGGCGAGATAAAAATAATCCGAGTCAAGCTGACTCATTATTCCTCATGTCTATTAATATGAATACTAATACGATGGATATAATTGGTATTCCTAGCAATAGTAAAATTGAAAGTAGAGACCAAAAATCTGCATCTATGTTAAATCAAATGTATGCAGAAGGTAATATTGAACTAACGAAAGCCGTTGTAGAGGATATATTCCATATCAGCATACCTTATTATGTTGTCGTTGATGAGGCAGCTTTCAAAAAAACAAGTGATGTTTTAGGCAGTCAACAGTTTTACGTAGAAAAGAATATGGAACATGTTGATGCTGAAACTGGTAGTAAAGATATAGATTTACGCAGAGGCTATCAAAATTTAGATAGTGATAATGCATTAGCATATTTACGCTACACAGACGAAAATAATGATAATTTTGGACGTGTTCAACGACAAGAACGGTTCTTGAAATTATGGGTTGATCGGGAACAAGATACTTGGTTTATTACAAAAGCTTGGCATATATGGCGTTTATGGAGTCATTATGAAAGTAATATATCTACATGGGATGCTATTAAATTAATGCGTTCTATCGGTCAAATGGATAAAGACCATATTCATTTTTATATTTTGCCTGGTGAAAAAGAAAAAATTAATGACGTCGTGTATTGGCATGTAAATCCAACTGAAGCTCAGCGCTTAGTGGGAATTACAATGGGGACATTGGCACCAGAAGATTTAAGTCAATTTGTTTCTACACCTGAAACTAAAAAAGCACCTGTTGCAGTAGAATCAGAACAAAGCACACGTGTAAAACCATCAGAACCAGGTTCAGAACCAGAGAAGAAAGAATAATAGGAGATACAATGAAACAAAAAGAAGAAATTAAACAACATGTTTTAGCGCTTGCACAAGCGGCTTATGATAAGAAAGGTCATGATATTGAAATACTTGATTTGGAAGGTGTTTCTATGTTAGGCGATTATTTTATGATTGTAAGCGCCAATAATATTAAACAATCTCAAAGCATTGCAGATGAAATTGAGGATATAGCAGCAGAACAAGGTATGACGGTCCTCCATCGTGAAGGATATCGCGAAGGTGAATGGGTATTATTGGACTTTGGCGATATTATTTGTCACGTGTTTGGTAACGATGAAATTCGTGAATTTTATGGACTAGAAGCCTTATGGAACGATGCTGGACGTGTTCCTTTTGAAGGAGAATAATCTATGGCTAGCGAATTATTGGAAAATACCATTGCTACACTGCGTGTTCTACGCACTAGTGATCATGGCGCTTTCCTTGACGGTCAAACGGGAAATACAAATGATGATATCTTGCTACATAAGGATCAACAAACTTCGCCAGTTGCTATCGGTGATGATGTAGAGGTATTTCTATATCGTGACCCTAAGGGCCGTTTGACAGCCTCCATGCGATTGCCTGCTATGAAGGTCGGTCAAATTGGTTATGTTGAGGTTATTAATGTAACCAATTTTGGTTGTTTCGTTGAGGTTGGTACTGAACGGGGGATTTTTATGCCTCACGCTGAAATGCGTGGCAGACCTCAAGTAGGGGAAAAGGTATGGGTAAAATTATATACCGATAAATCTGGTCGTATGGCCGTTTCTATGGACGTTGATGATGAGATGAGACGCGCCTCTAAAGCTGCTACCGATGCTGTTGTAGGACAACAAGTAAGTGGTGCTATTTACAATTTGACTAGTGATGGAGCCTTTTTTATTACCCCTGAGCGATGGATTGCTTTTTTGCATCGTTCAGAAATGACACGCAAATTAAATGTTGGAGAAATGGTAGAGGCTCGTGTTACGTTCAAACGTGAAGATGGTCGTATTAATGTGTCTATGCGTCCAATTAAAGAAAAAGCGTTAATCTCTGATGGCCAGATTATTATGGAATACCTATTACAACGAGGCGGTAAAATGCCTTATAGTGATGAATCATCAGCCATGTTGATTAAGGATAAATTTAACATCAGCAAGGCTGCATTTAAACGAGCTATAGGTCATTTAATGAAATCCCGACTTGTAGTACAAGAAGATGGTTGGACATTGTTGACAGAAACTGGTAAACAATGGACCCCAAATTCACAAGAGGACTAAGCTATGAAAATTATTGTAGTAGGTGCTGGTAAGGTCGGTTATTCCTTATGTGAAAGACTGGTGCAAGATGATCATGACGTATATCTTATAGACCGTTCACAGGAGCGTATCCATAATCTTGAAAATACATTGGATGTTAGTTTAGTATGCGGTAATGGTAGTGACATTCAGTTATTGAATGAAATTGACTTATCTGATGTGGGGATGTTTATCTCAGTTACCGATTCAGATGAAGTTAATATGTTATCTTGTGCGGTAGCTAAAATAGCAGGTGTTCCATCTACTGTAGCACGTGTGAGGGATACAAATATCGTTGATCATATGGACGATCATATGAAAGAACGATTAGGTGTTGATTTATTCATTAATCCAGAAATGGTTACGGCGCAAGAATTACTTCATATTATTGAAACACCATCCGCTTTGGACGTAGAAGAATTTGGTCAAGGCGCTGTACGTTTAATGGAATTTAAAATTAATAGTACATTCCCGCTCGTAAATAAACCTTTAAAAGAGTTGACTTTTCCAGAAGGTGTGTTATTGGTTGGCATTTTACGATTAGGTGAAATGATTATACCTCATGGTGAAAGCATACTATTACCTAATGACAGTGTTTTCTTTTTAGGTTTAAAAGATGGTATTAATGAAGTAGAACAAGAATGGTTTTCTAATCATGCAACCTTCCATAAACGGGCTGTTATTGTAGGCGCTGGTTTATTAGGTCGTAATCTAGCTATCTTATTGGAAAAAGCAGGATTTACTGTTAAGGTTATTGAGAAGGATATTGAGCGTTGTGAAGCCTTGGCTGCACAAGTGGATAAAACCATTGTCATCAATGGGGATGGTACGGATTTTGATTTATTAGAAGCCGAAGAAGTAGCCGATAATGATGTTATTATCGTTTTAACAGATGATGATAAATTAAATCTTTTAGTTGCTTTAGTAGGGAAACATATGGGCATACCTAAAACCGTTGTTCGTGTGGGACGTCCTGAATATATTATGCTCATGGAACAAGTCGGTATAGATATTGTATTTTCACCACGTCTAATGACTGCAGGACAAATATTACGATTTGTTCGAAGTGGAGAAGGCGTTGTCTCCATATCTACTTTTGAAGGTGGCAAGGCTGAATCTATAGAGATTCTTATTACAGAACAATCTCCCGTAGCAGGTAAACAACTAAAAGATATTCGGCTACCTGGTAAAGCCTTAGTTGGTGTTATACTCCGCGGTGATGAAGCGATTGTTCCACGGGGGAATACAGAGCTGTTAGTGGGGGATCATATTGTACTATTCTCATTGCCTGAATCTGTTACTAAATTATTGAATTATTTAACGTAGGGGTTATATGCGTATACAGATTGTCATGTCCTTGGTAGGCAAATTACTCTATATTTTTGGAGCTTTTCTTGTTATACCATTTATATATAGTATTCTATTTGAAACTGCATATTGGTCCTTTTGTATTACAGCTATATTATCCATACTGCTCGGTGGTCTACTAGTACTTGGTGGAAATAAGAGTAAAACCTTTAGCTTGAGAGATGGCTTTTTAGTGGTTAGCTCAACATGGATTTTAACAATGTTATTGGGGGCGTTTCCCTTTATAATATCTGGTGTATTAGTTAACCCGATGGACGCGCTGTTTGAATCTATGTCAGGTATTACCGCTACTGGTGCTACAGTTATTTCTGATGTTGATAGCATACCTAAGTCTTTCATACTGTGGCGTGGATTAATGCATTGGATTGGCGGTATGGGAATCATTGTGTTGATTCTATCATTCTTACGTAATCTTGGTGCTGATGCTGCGCATTTTTTCAATGCTGAGGCATCTGTGCCAAAACCAGGTGTAGTGTTACCACGGATTCAATCTATAGCATCGAAATTATGGACATTGTACGTAATATTTACAATCATCTGTTTTATCATGCTTTGTTTAGGTGGTATAGATCCTTTTGATGCATTGAATTATGCATTTTCTATTATTGCTACTGGTGGATTGACACCAACTACTGCAGGTACTTTTTTATATAGTCAAAATACATATATATGTGTTGTATTTATACTGTTTATGGTCATTGCAGGTGGAAATTTTGCCGTATATTATAATGTAATTCAAAAAGGATTCTCAGCGTTATTCTCTGATTTTGAAACGCGTATGTATTGGCTTGTATTAGTTATTGGTATTCTTATCACCTTTATATCCTTATATTTTCAATCTAATTCTATGGATATAGGACAAGTTTTTCAAGATGCAGCCTTTACCTTAGTATCAATACAAACGGGCAGTGGTTTTGCTGTATCTGATTACGATTTATGGCCTGCTGCGGCTCAAATGATGTTATTTATAGCCAGTTTTTTTGGAGGGTGTAGTGGATCTACGACCGGTGGCGTTAAGATTATTCGTCTCATTATATTAATTAAGAGTAGTATCATTTATTTGAGAAAAGCCATACATCCAGATATGGTTCAAGTTGTACGAATCAATGGAAAGCCATTACCAGATAAATGGGTGCATATGACGCAACAATTTATATTTCTATATTTAATGATTTATGTTATATCCGTATTTCTTATGACATGTTTTGGTTTATCTACAGGTGATGCACTCCAAATAGTCACCGCATTCCAAAGTAATGTAGGTTTAGCCTTTGGTGGTTATGGACCAACTGATTCTTTTGCATTATTGCCATTAGGTGCAAAAGGTGTGGCTATTGTAGATATGCTATTAGGTCGTTTGGAATTATTTACGATTCTAGTCATGCTTCATCCACAATTCTGGGAAGGGTATTTTATTAAAAAAGATACTACAAAACGATATAGAATTTTATAGAAGTTTATATTGTATACTGCATTAGTTATGGGGGAGGGATTGTATAATGGAAATAATAAAACGCCCATTAGGCTTGTATAAGGCAAATTGTTATGTATTAAAAAAAGACAATCAATCTCTCATAATTGACCCTGGATTTCATAGTAAACATATAATTGAGATGGTAGGAGATTCTAAACCAATTGCGGTTTTATTAACACATGGTCATTGTGACCATGTGTCGGCTCTTGATGATATTTGTGGACATTATAATATACCTGCATATCTACATGATGGAGATCATGAATTATTGCAATTGATTCGTCGTCGACCAAGTGTATACAAGAAAAAAATGTTCACTCAATGTATTCCTTTGCAAGAAGGTATACTAAATATCGGACCATTTCATATACGGGTGTATCATACACCGGGTCATAGTGCGGGTTCAGTATGTTTTGAAATAGAAGGTCATCTATTTACAGGTGACACTATTTTTAAACAAAATGTGGGGAATAGTGATAACTATAATGGCAATGCTGAAGCTTTACGTAAAAGCTTATGTAAAATAATGGAGTTAGATGATGCATTATTAGTAGAACCTGGACATAGGGAGAGCACTATTTTGGGAGATGAAAAAAACTTCATCAAGAATTTACACATATAGTGTTGACAAAAACTCTGATAACAGATATACTAAGCAAGTACTTTGGATACGGCCCCGTGGTGTAGCGGTTAACATGTCGCCCTGTCACGGCGAAGATCGTCAGTTCAAATCTGATCGGGGTCGCCATTCATGCCTCGGTAGCTCAGTCGGTAGAGCAACGGACTGAAAATCCGTGTGTCGACAGTTCGATTCTGTCCTGAGGCACCATGTACATGCGGGAATAGCTCAGCGGTAGAGCACCGCCTTGCCAAGGCGGGGGTCGCGAGTTCGAATCTCGTTTCCCGCTCCACTAATTTTATATGGCGGCATAGCCAAGCGGTAAGGCAGAGGTCTGCAAAACCTTTATTCCCCAGTTCGATTCTGGGTGCCGCCTCCACAAAATCGTTACCCATGCCGGGGTGGCGGAACAGGCAGACGCAACGGACTTAAAATCCGTCGGTTAGAAATAACCGTACCGGTTCGATTCCGGTCCTCGGCACCATTAGACTAACTTCGGTTAGTCTTTTTTTGTATATAATTTTAACTGTATTTACGAGTGGGTATATAACGTGAGTAAACCGAATCTGTTGATTAGTGAATGTCTTTGTGGTGTTTGTTGCCGTTATGATGGTAACCATAACAAAATAGACTGTTTGGAAGAACTTAAGAGCCTCTATAATCTTATACCAGTATGTCCTGAGGTACTGGGTGGACTTTTAACACCAAGACCCCCAGCGGAGCGGATAGGTGATCGAGTCCAAACGAGAAATAGTATAGATGTTACAGAACAATTTAAACGGGGTGCAGAATTAGCTTTAGCAATTGCTATAGATAAAAATTGTTTGTGTGCTTTACTAAAGGCTAAGAGTCCAAGCTGTGGATATGGTGAAATATATGATGGTACATTTACTAGAACCCTCGTAAATGGGGTTGGTGTTACGTCTGAGCTTTTATTACAACATAATATACAAATCTATACAGAAAAGAATGTACAGGACCTTATAAAGTACAATAGCGACGATTGATATGTATCAATCGTCGCTATTGTTGTATTAGTGTATGTTATTGACCTGCATTAACTGGGTCATTTGTTAATGGCTGTTCACCTAATAGTGTTGTTAAATTGTGTAAATTAAATCGATAAGCACTATTACTAAAGTCTCTTGTTTTATCGTAACGACTGTTTGGTGCATGCATGAGACCAACTAATGTATCGTATAATAAATCATTTGTGAAATATTGATGTTCATGACTATCGAGTGCTGATACCGTTTGAGGATATGCTGCACGATATTGAGGCGATAAGTACATCCAGAATGGAATGTGAGTCATCACAAAATCAAAGGTGTCTGGATTGTGGGACTTGTCAACGCTTTCACCATGATCAGAGAAGTAAACCATAGCTTGAAGATTTAAATTATCTTTACCATAGGTGTAGATTTGTTGTAACAACCAATCTGTATAGAGCTGACTATTAGCATAAGCCTCGATACCTTCAGGATTGGGACCTTTTTTCCATTTACTGAATTCATGCGGATAGCGGTCATTATAATAAATATGACTGCCCATAATATGAATTACGATAAAATTATTTTTACTTGGATCAGCTGTTTTTAACAATGGCAATAATGCTTCATCATATAAATCAGAGAAGCCATAGGATTCGTGAGCCCACTTTGTAGTATCCGCCGTTTTAGCCATCAAAGAAATAGCTGTATCGTATTCGCCAAATACGCCTTGGTTACTGAACCACGATGTGGTGTAACCTGCTTTTTTAGCTACATCCAAAATATTAGCAGAATCTAAGAATGGTCGGTCGTTATACTGATTGCGCTCTGAAAGGGCACGTTCTAATGTTGGTACTGTTTGTACGTAGGAAGAGTACGCATGATTAAAGAAGATAAAATCTTTATTGTGATCGCGCATATCCTCTTGCCAAGGTGTGTCATCGTATTGGAATTTTGGATTATAGACCTTCATATAATCACGGGAACTGGATTCGCCGATAACGAGAATGATAGTTCCAGGCGTTTTAGTAGGTGTCGTATCCTTTGTATCCAAATTGAATGAATCAAATACAAGATGGTGATTATCGTTGTATTGTTGCATTTCTTTAACATAATTACCAGCAGCCGTCCAATTGGCTACGATGCATGTTTGAGGAAATAAGAAGAATGGTACATATACGATAAATGCTACCATGGATGCGATGAGTACACCTAATCGCAAAGGACGTGTTGTATTAAAATCGACAACTCGTTTCATACCTAGGTTGCACCAATATAGAAAGAGTGTCCATAAAATAAGGCCTATGACGATAGCGATAAGGCCAGGAATACCAGCAGCATTTTTTAAGAATCCAAAGGCTTCTTCAGGATTTGTCATGTATACAGCCAATAGGCTTGCTGGTGTTAAACAGTGCCAGGTGGTTATATAATAACCAATTTGTAATAATGGAATAAGACTAAGGAACGAAGAGAATAAAGCTAGTATAGCTGATGTTAATTTCTGTAGACGTCCCGTTTGGGTTACCAAATATTGGATACCTGAAAGCCCCATAAATAGAAGTAAGCCGAATAGAAAATCATTGGCAAACTCATAGAAATATAGAGGTTTTACATAAGACCAATGAAATAATAATGGAAATGTGAGTCCCCATAGTAAGCCTACTAAACCATATCCTAAGAACGCACGATGAAATACGGTACAACTCATAAAGTATTGGAATAAAAACATACCAACCATGGTCGGTACCGCAAGGATTGTAATATCCTCAACATCTAGACCTAATGTAACTGGTTCATAAATAAAAAATAGTGCAATGTAGAGCACTATGCCTATAATGCCAAAACGCAAAATAGGATTTTGAATCAATGATTTCATTGATGACAACATAATGTATCCTTTCTAAAGGAGATTACAACAAATATATAATTTTCTTTACATTATAAGATAACAAAGAATACTAAAAAATACAATTATATATGGTGAACGTAGAAGAAATTTTCGATTTACGATATAATTATATAGTTATGAAATAGTATCGTTAAGGAATGGGGATTCATGGGGGACTATAATTATAAATTGGATGTATTCGAGGGACCTCTCGATTTACTTTTACATTTAATTGAAAAACATAAAATTGAAATCACGGATATCCCAATCGTTGAAATCACAAGTCAGTATTTAGAATACCTAGATAATTGGAATCATTTTGATATCCATTATAGTAGTGAATTCCTTGTAATGGCATCTACATTATTACAAATTAAGTCCCGTATGCTATTACCTAAGGTTGAACCGGAACCAGATGAAAGCGAAGATCCACGAGATGAATTAGTGGCTAAGTTAGTAGAGTTTAAAAAGATAAAAGATTTTACTCAGCTATTAATGGAAAAAGCATCGGTTGAGTCGAATGTGTTTAGTCGCCCTGAGGAAACGAGTGTATTAGGTTTAGATAGTTATTATAATTTAGAACTATCTAAATTATATGATATATTCTATTCTGTATTACATAAGACCGTTGAATCTGAAGATGAACAACAGGTTCGTCAAGTAACTGTTGAGAAAGATGCATATCGCTTAGAGGATATGATCGTATCCTTAGCGAGTCGTGCAAGGCGTGGTGAACGATTGGCGTTTCGTGAGCTACTTGTTGCTATAGAATCTAAAAGTGGTATGGTAACTATATTCATGGCTGTGCTAGAACTTTTAAAACAACAAGAATTAGTCATGTTTTACGAAAATGATGATATTATTTTTACCGCACCTATCATTGGTGAACGGGATGTACAAGTAGAGGAGGAGTAGCATGGGCATATCAGATTTAGAAGCGGTATTGTTTTCTGCGGCTAAACCTATTTCTATTGATGTCATTCAAGATATATTTAAGCTTTCAAAACAAGATAGCTTGACATTGATAGATCACTTAGCATCTGATTTAGAATCCCATAAACGCGGTATCCGCGTGCGAATCTCTGCTGCTGGTGTGGAACTGGTAAGTGCACCAGAATCGGCTATGTATATTGGTCATATACGTAAAAAAGAGGATAAATTATCTAATGCAGCTATGGAAACACTAGCGGTTATTGCATATAAACAACCAATTACAAAAGCTGAAATAGAAGAGATGCGCGGTGTTAATAGCGACAAGGTAATTAAACAATTATTGTCTCGCTCATTAATTGCTGAGTTGGGCCATAAGGATACGGTAGGTCGCCCTATTCTGTATGGCACAACTGATGAATTTCTGCGAAGTACAGGTGTTACTTCAATTGATGATTTGCACAAAGAGCTAGATACTGCAGAGTCTGATATGTCAGGTGTATCAATAGACAGTGTGAAAGACGAAAGCTTAATAGAATCTCCTAATGAGGATGGAACAGAGAACATATAGAAAAGGATATAATATGGAACGATTACAAAAATTTATCGCCAGCTGTGGTGTAGCTTCTCGTCGTAAGGCAGAAGAATTAATTGTGTCTGGTAAGGTACGTGTCAATGGACGTAAAGTGACGGAACTGGGTGTTAAGGTTGATCCTATGAAAGATAAGGTCATGGTTGATGGACAATTATTAGCCGTGGAAAAACCTGTGTATTATTTAATGAATAAACCGAAGGGTGTTATTACATCTGTTACAGACCCACAAGGACGGGAAACTGTAATGGATTATATTAAAAATGAAAAACGCCGTATCTATCCAATTGGACGACTTGATTTACATACGGAAGGTTTATTGCTTTTAACAAATGATGGAGAACTAGCGCAGAATCTTACACATCCATCTAAAGGCGTTGAAAAGACATATGAAGTTCGTATTAAGGGGCGTGTAAATGATACAGATTTACAGGTTATCGCCGATGGTGTGCCTCTTGAAGATGGTGTGACAGCACCTGCTACACTTGTAGATTTAGGATTTGATGACCACAATGGGGTTCACGAAGTAGAAATTACTATTCATGAAGGTCGTAATCGACAAGTACGTCGTATGTTTGAACATTTTGGTTACCGAATTCATAATTTAAAACGTATTGCTTATGGTGGATTAACATTAAGTGGTGTTAAGCGCGGTGGTGTTCGTCAATTGACACAACGTGAAGTAAGTGCACTTAAAGCGCTAGGAGCTTCTAAATGAAGCGCGTCGTAGTAATCGGAGGTGGTGCAGCAGGGCTAATGGCTGCTGTCATTGCTGGTCGAGAAGGGGCAAAGGTAACGCTTCTCGAAAAAATGAATTATGTTGGTAAAAAGATGGGCATTACCGGAAAAGGACGCTGCAATATTACGAATGCTTGTGATATGTCTGATTTTATTAAAAATACACCGGGCAATGGTAAGTTTTTATATGGTGCTTACGAGCGCTTTACCAATGAAGATTTGTTGCAGTTATTACACGATGCTGGTTTAGAAACCAAGGTAGAGCGAGGCGGCCGCGTATTTCCAGCTTCAGATTCCGCGCTGGATGTGCGAAATACCTTTATGAAGCTTATGAAACACTATGGTGTAGATGTTCATCTTGAGGAACCAGTTAAGAAACTTTTGACTGATGATGGTGTTGTCACCGGTGTTGTGACAGACAAAGAAACCTATCACGCTGATGCTGTGGTTATTGCTACGGGAGGTAAATCATATCCTGCTACCGGTTCTACTGGTGATGGATATATTTTAGCGGCTCAAGTAGGCCATAAGATTACCGATATCCGTCCATCTTTAGTACCGATTGTAACGGAAGAGCCATGGGTAAAAGATTTAATGGGGCTTAGCCTACGGAATATTGAATTGTCTGTAGTTGCTAAGAATAAGGTTCAAGCCAAGATGTTTGGGGAAATGATGTTTACCCATTTTGGCATTACCGGTCCTATCGTTTTATCTCTTAGTCATACGGTGGGAAAATTGATGCGCAAAAAAAATATCGGCACTATAGGTTTAGATATCAATTTAAAACCCGCATTATCTCCAGAGACATTAGATAAACGATTACAAAAAGATTTTGATCTCTATTCTAAGAAACAATTAATTAATGGGATGAAAGATTTGTTACCAAGTCGATTAATACCATTAATTATTGAATTGGCCGGTATTGATCCACAAAAACCGATTAATCAGATTTCAAAGGAAGAACGACAACAAATCGGTTATATGTTGCAACATATGCCTCTTACCGTGAAAGGATTACGTCCAGTAGAAGAGGCAATTGTTACTGCTGGTGGCATTTCTTTAAAAGAATTTAATCCTAAAACTATGGAATCTAAGTTGGTTAAAGGTTTATATGGTGTAGGTGAAGTATTGGATATTGATGCTTTTACAGGTGGATATAATCTACAGGCTGCCTTTTCTACAGGATATGTAGCAGCTATGCATATAACTCACCCTGAAGCGTTTTAATAGAGACATTTTACGTTGTATGATTGAATAGTATATTTTATATAATTTGTGAAAGTGATACAGGGACTTATGAATACACATAAAATTGCCGTTGCGGTTGACGGCCCAGCAGGCGCTGGAAAATCATCTATTTCTAAAATAGTGGCAAAAAAACTGGGGTATCTTTATATCGATACAGGTGCTATGTACCGTTCTGTTACATGGGCTGTATTGCATAATCATATTGATGTAAATAATCAAAAGGCAGTGGAAGCATTATTACCAGAATTAGAGCTTACTATGGAGGCCAGTGATGATTCATGTAAGGTTTTTATTTCTGGTCAAGATGTGACTGATTTTATCAGAACGCCACAAGTGAACAATGCTGTATCTATAGTGGCTTCATATAAAGGTGTGCGTCAATATTTGGTTGAACGACAACGACTTATGGCAGAAGCTGGTGGCGTTATATTGGATGGACGTGATGTCGGTTCCGTTGTATTACCTAATGCGGAATTAAAAATATATCTAACCGCTTCTGTAGAGGCTCGTGCTATGCGCCGTTACTTAGAAGTGAAGGGGACAGTTAACGAACAAACTTTAGAGGATATTAAAGACAGTGTTATGCAACGTGATGATATGGATAAGAATCGAAAGGAATCTCCATTGATTCAGGTAGAGGATGCTGTATTGGTCGATTCTAGCGAAATGACATTTGATGAAACTGTAGAACATATATTACATCTAGTACAGGAGCGAATCTAAATGAACAAATTTTCTACATGGCTTTGGCGAACTGCCTTTTGGTTACGCTATAAAGTCGGCTATGGATTAAAGGTTTATGGTCGCGATAATTTCCCTATGGAAGGTCCGGTTATTGTGGTGCCAAATCATTTAAGTAATAACGATCCACCTATTTGCGGCTATGCATTGCCTAGGCACGTACACTTTATGGCAAAACAGGAATTATTTGTAAATCCAATTTCAAGATTTTTTTGTACATGGCTTGGTGCATTCCCTTTAAACCGTGGAGCTATAGATAAAATAGCAATTCGTCATGCTTTAGGACTATTAAAGAATAATAAAGTATTAGGAATTTTTGCAGAAGGTAATCGTCAAAAGAATGGAAAATTAGGACGCTTTCACGATGGGGCCGCATCCATTGCGTTGCGTACAGGAATTGGTATTACCCCAGTTGCCATTATCGGTTCTCATAATATGAAGAGAAACCAAGTTGCTTGCATCATTGGTAAACAGGTACCTGTTAGTAAAGCTAAACCGACACCTGAGGCTATTAAAGAGGTTAATGATCGCGTAAAGGGTGAAATTCAACGCATGATTGATTCCTATCATGAAAATCGCATAGAGGAGACGTTATGGAAATAATTTTAGCTGAAAATCATGGCTTTTGTTATGGCGTAAAACGAGCTGTTGAAATGGCCAATGAAGCTGCTGATAGCGATGGAAAAAGCTATACATTGGGTCCTATCATTCATAACCCACAAGTAGTTGGTCGTTTAGAGAGTAAAGGTGTTAGCCCGATTCAAGAGGTGTCGGATATTGATGAAGGAACGATGATTATTCGGTCTCATGGTGTGGGCCCTGCAATTTACGAAGAAGCAGAAGAGAAAGGCTTAAACATTTTGGATGCCACTTGTCCACATGTGAAAAAAGCTCAACAAGATGCAAAATCGGTTATCGAAGATGGTATGACACTGGTTATATTGGGCGAAAAAAACCATCCTGAGGTTAAAAGTATTAATTTATGGGCGAATAACAAAGGAATAATCATCGAAGATGAAGAATCCGCCAAAAATCTACAAGTTGTTGAAAAAATGGGTGTAGTTGTTCAAACGACCTTTTCACAATTCAAATTTAACAGTATAATAGAGATATTAGAGAAAAAATCTAAGAATCTTAAGATTTTCAAAACGATATGCAATGCAACTCAGGAGCGTCAGAATTCTGCCGTTGAATTAGCTCGTAACGTAGATCTTATGATTGTGATAGGTGGTAAGAACAGCGGCAATACGAATCGATTGGCAGAGGTTTGTCGAGACGTTGGATGTACAACATATCACATTGAAACTTCTACTGAATTACAACTGGAATGGTTTAACCGAGTACAGACGGTAGGAGTAACAGCAGGAGCATCGACTCCCGACTGGATTATTAAGGAGGTCATTGAGACAATGAAAGATTTTGCAGAATTATTAGCAGCAGAAGGTCAAGAAGAATTTAAGAAAGGAAACGTTGTAGAAGGTCAAGTAGTACAAGTTGAAGATGAACGCGCATGGGTATCTTTTGGCTACAAAACTGAAGCAATTTTGAATAGAACTGAAATTTCTTATCCAGCACCAAACTCTGCCAAAGATGTGTTGAAAAATGGTGATGAAATTAAAGCAGTTATCATGAACCACATCAAAGAAGATAATCCTATTTATCTTTCCATGACTCGTTTGGCTAAAGATGAAGATTGGCAATATGTTATCGAAGCTCAAGAAAAAGACGAACCTATCGTATGTAAAGGTATCGATGCTATCCCAGCTGGCTTGGTGGTAACAGTAAAATCCCTTCGTGGTTTCATTCCATTGTCCCAAGGTGATGTGCATTTCGTAAAATCTTTGGACAACTTGGTTGGTACTGAATTCGAAGCAAAAGTTCTTGAAATCGACGAAAAGAAAAACCGTTTGGTTCTTTCTCGCCGTGCAGTACTTGAAGTGGAACGTCAAGCAAAATTAGCTGAAGCATTGAAAAATATCAACGTTGGTGAAAACTATAAAGGTATCGTTCGTAAAATCATGCCTTATGGTGCATTCGTAGATATCGGTGGTATTGAAGGTTTACTTCATATTTCCGACATTTCTTGGCAAAAAATTAAAAAAGTGGAAGATGTTCTTTCCGTTGGCCAAGAAATCGAAGTTAAATTGCAATCCTTCGATCCTGAAAGCAACAAATTATCCTTGTCCTTAAAAGCTTTAACTAAGAGCCCATGGGATGTTGCTGAAGAAACTTTACACGTTGGTGATGTAATCACTGGTAAAGTTGTTCGTTTGGTAGCTTACGGTGCATTTGTAGCTGTTAACGATGATATTCAAGGTTTACTTCACATTTCTCAAATTACAAAACAACGTAATGCGAAAGTTGAAGATTACTTGAACCGTGGTCAAGAAGTTGAAGTTAAAATCATTTCTCTTAACAAAGATGAAAAGAAATTGGGCTTGGCTTTGACTGAGTTGATGGAAGCAAAAGAAACAGAAGAAGACGCTGAATAATTCAGAATCTTTTAATGAGGCTAATCAAGGTTTTCCTTGATTAGCCTTTTTGCGTACATTCCCTTTAATATGATAAAATGAAGTGATGTATATAGATAATAAAAGAGGTGAAAGTATGGCAAAACCATTAGTGGCCGTAGTTGGTCGTCCAAATGTAGGTAAATCTACATTATTTAATGCCATTGTTAATAAACGAATTTCTATCGTCGAGGATATACCTGGCGTTACACGAGATAGAATTTACTTCGATGCAGAATGGCTTAATCGTGAGTTTACAATGATTGATACAGGTGGTATCGAGTTCGTAACAGAGAATAGTCATGTCATTCCTAAAATGATGCGTTTACAAGCTGAACTCGCTATTGAAGAAGCTGATGTGATCCTCTTTGTGGTTGATGGCAAGCAAGGTATTGTACCGGCTGATGAAGAAGTGGCCAATATTTTACGTACTAGTGGAAAACCAGTAGTCCTTGTAGTGAATAAAATTGACAGTGTAAATCAAGAACCTAATATTTATGAGTTTTATAATTTGGGACTTGGTGATCCAATTGGTATTTCTGCAAAGAATTTAATGAATCTAGGTGATTTATTAGATGATACGGTTAAACATTTCCCACCGGTAAGAACTAATGTAGATGAAGAAGACACTATTCATGTGGCTATCATCGGTAGACCTAATGTAGGTAAATCATCTTTGACCAATGCATTGTTAGGCCAAGATCGCGTTATCGTTTCCGATGTAGCTGGCACTACTCGGGACTCCATTGATACGCACTGGACACATGGGGATCAAAAATTTGTACTTATCGACACAGCAGGGATGAGACGTAAGTCCAAAATCGATGAAGCAGTTGAACGGTACAGTATTGTTCGTTCTCTTCGTTCCGTTGATCGTTCAGATATTGTTGTACTTGTATTAGATGGTGTTGATGGCGTTACAGAGCAAGATAAAAAAATTGCTGGTTATGCTTATGAAGCCGGCAAGGGCGTCATCATTGTAGTTAATAAGTGGGATCTTGTAGAAAAAGATGATAAAACTACATTGAGATATACAGAAGATATTTACGATGAATTAGGGTTCTTGCAATTTGCACCGATTCTATTTGCTTCTGCATTGACAAAACAACGTATTCATCGTTTAGCAGATATGCTTAAATTCGTATCAGAACAACAATATCGTCGTGTTTCTACTGGTACATTGAATCAATTATTACAAGATGCTCAAACTGTAAATCCGGTTCCATCTCGTAATGGTAGAATTCCAAAAATTTACTATATGACACAAGCCAGTGTTAAACCTCCAACATTTATCCTATTTGTAAATGAACCCGAATTAATTCATTTCTCGTATATGCGTTTCTTGGAAAATCGTTTACGTGAAAGTTTTGGTTTCGAAGGTACTCCAATTCGATTAATTCTTCGCGGGAAAAAACGTGAAGATGAAGAGTAATAATTACAAAGGGTAAGGGTGAAAGTTGTGAATGATTTTATACCTATTATAGGGTATGCGTTATTAGCCTATGTAATCGGTTCGATTCCTAGCGGACTCATCATTGGTAAATTATTTTTTAATACAGATGTCCGCCTATATGGATCAAAAAATATAGGTGCTACGAATACATATCGTGTTATTGGTTTAAAGGCAGCGCTTCCTGTATTTTTCTGTGATGCATTAAAGGGTGCTATTGGGGTATTTTTGTTTTCCCATTTAAATCCCATGTACATGATTCTAGGTGGCATTTTAGCCATGGTTGGACACAATTGGTCCGTATTTCTTGGCTTTAAAGGTGGCCGTGGTGTTGCAACTGGTTTGGGGGTACTCATTGCATTATCTCCAATTGTTGCAGTTATTTGCTTTGCTATTTGGGGCGTCATTGTATATTTCACTAAATTAGTCTCTTTAGGTTCTATTGTAGCTGCTGCGCTTGTTCCTGTATTGATGTATGTAATGGGCGAGTCCTGGTGGTTTGTAGGATTTGGTGCACTAGCTGCATTGTTTGTCATCATACGTCATCGAGAAAATATTTCTCGTTTACTAGCCGGTAAAGAATTAAAAGTAGAACGCGTTAAAAAAGGAGAGTAGTATGAAAGTTTGCATCGTCGGATCTGGTAGTTGGGGAACAGCTCTCGCTATTAAATCTGTAGTGGCCGGAAATAATACAACCTTATATTGCAGACGTTCAGAGTTTAAGGATGAACTTATTAAGTACAGGGAGAATAAGTCATATTTAGCTGGTGTTATATTGCCTGATGAACTCATCATTAGTTCTGATCTACAAACATCTATTGAGCATGCTGATATTGTATTGATTGTTACACCATCCATTCATGTGCGTACAGCTTTACAAAATTTAAAAAAATATGCTCACAAGGATCAAATATATGTGTTGTGCTCTAAAGGTGTTGAACGGGAAAGTGGCAAATTATTGACTACAGTCATGAAGGAGGAATTATCTTCCGTTGGTTGTCATTTAACTGTTTTATCTGGTCCTAATCACGCAGAAGAAATTGGTAGGAATTTACCTGCCGCTGCTGTGGTTGGTACAACTTCTATGGATATAGGAAAAAAGGTACAGCAAGCATTACACAGCAAAGAATTTCGTATATATACTAGTGATGATTATATCGGTGTCGAATTAGCAGGGGCTACAAAAAATGTAATAGCCTTGGCTGCCGGTATCGTTGATGGCTTGTCTCTTGGGGATAATTGTAAGGCTTTATTATTAACTCGTGGTCTACATGAGATGACTCGATTTGGTTTAGCCCTTGGTGCACGAAAAGAAACGTATGCTGGCTTAGCGGGAATGGGTGATTTAATCGCCACTTGTATGAGCCAACATAGTCGGAACCGTGCTGCTGGGCAACAATTAGCGGATGGCAAGACGATGGACTATATTATGAATCATACGAATATGGTTGTAGAAGGTTTTTTTGCAACATCGATTATTCGGGATATGGCCATAAAACATCACGTAGAAATGCCTATAACACAATCACTATATGAGGTTTTATATGAGGAAAAGTCACCTCAATTAGCATTGCAAGAATTGATGGGACGAGATAGCAAAATCGAAGTATCATAATTGTAAAAGATACTTTTATTTTAGGTATTTATATACTATAATTAATGAGTATAATCTAGTGAGGATTGTATGCGAATTATTGGAGGCACTGCAAAGGGCCATACTATAAAAGCTCCGAAGGGGATGGATACACGTCCCACCTTGGATCGTGTTCGTGAAAGTATCTTCAACGTCTTAGCGCATCGTGGTATATATGGTGCCCGTGTATTAGATTTATTTTCTGGTACCGGGGCTGTTGCTATAGAAGCACTAAGTCGTGGAGCCGAGTTAGCGATTGCTGTAGACTTTAGGACAGGGAAGTTAATTCGAGAAAATGCTACACATTGTCTCGTTGATAATCGAATTCAAATTGTACCTAAGAAGCTTTCACAACTAAAACATTTTATAGGTGACCAGCAGTTCGATTATATTTTTTCAGATCCACCATATGAAAATGGCTTTATACAGGAGACTATTGATTTTGTTGTGGCTCATGATGCATTAGCTGATGATGGTGTTTTAGTTTTAGAACATCATAAAGATGAGGCTTTCACCATGCCACCAGAATGGGAATGTATAAAGGAACAAAAATTTGGTTACACCCTTGTTTCATATTTTGTGAAACATAGTGAAAGGAGTTAGACCCTTGCGGATAGGAGTTTGCCCAGGAAGTTTTGACCCCGTTACAAATGGTCATGTTGACATTTTTGAGCGCGGTAGTCGTCTAGTAGACAAGTTGATTATCGCTGTAAGTTCAAATCCTAATAAGAATTCATTGTTTACTATGGAAGAACGTGTTGAGATGATTCGCAATGCGGTTAAGCATATTCCTAATGTAGAAATCGACTGTACAGGTGGATTGCTCATCGATTATGTTAAATCCAAAAACGCAAGTATTATTATTCGTGGACTTAGGGCTCTTAGTGATTTCGAATATGAATTTCAACGTGCTCTATTTGCAAAATACTTGGATGATGATATTGAAACAGTGTTTATTATGACCAATAATAAATATTCTTTTGTAAGCTCAACAGGGATTCGTGAGTTAGCTAAATTTGGTGGTAAGTTAGATGGACTTGTTCCTGACGATGTAAAGATAAAATTAGAAAAACGTTTTAACATCGATGGTAATAAATAATAGGAGTGAATTGTATGAAAACAGAAAAATTACTTGAAGATTTAGAGGTTCTTATTGAATCTAGCAGCCGTATTCCTATGACTACAAAACGCATGGTAGAAGAAGATGAAATTATGCGTATTATCGATGCAATTCAAGAATCTTTACCACTTGAGCTCGATGAATCTCGTCGTATTGTGGCTGAAAAAGATAAAGTTTTGGCTGATGCTCAACGTCAAGCTGAAACATTAATCGATCAAGCCAAAGATTACATTGCTAAATTGACTGCTGAAAGTGAACTTGTTAAGCAAGCACAAGAACAAGCTAATCAAATTATCAATGCTGCAAACCAATCTTCTGAAGAGTTAAAATCTAGCTCTATTCAATATGCTGGTGATGTATTGAAATATGTAGAAAACAATTTAGAAAAAACGTTGGAAAGCCTTCGTCAAAACCGCGAAAGCTTGCAACAAAGTGAACAAAAAACTGATAATCAATAATATATTGTAATCAGTACAGATAATGCTAATGATTGCAGAGAAAGGGGCTGTAACAGAATGCGGTTTTACCGCATTCTAGTTGCAGTCCCTTTAAAATATAAGAAATACCAAGAAATTTAGGTTTGTAAAATCCTATGTTTTCTTGGTATTTTTTGTTTTTAGGCGCACCTAAATAGACCTTTAGGCCTATTTAAAAATTCTTAGTTTAAGCAGTTTCTTTTGCAGTAAATAATGTTGTGTTAACGCGTTCTGCTTGTATTCTGTTATGTAATTTTTCAATATTGAATCCCATAGCCAGTAGATATAACATCTTATGCACTTTTCCACTGCCACGGTGTAAAAATCGTCTAAACCCAAGATCTTGTTTTAATACACCAAATGCGCCTTCAACTTGAATGGAACGGTTAATTCGTAATTGAATGCCTGTATTACTAAGCAGTCTGTCTTGGTTTTCTGCCAATACAGCATCATATGCAGGTGTAATTTCAATTCGTTTTACTGGATTTACTGTTGTTGGTTTCATATACCGTTGGCATTCCTTCTTGTATCCACATCGGTTACAAGATTCGCAGACATATACCTTTCGCTCAGATATAAATCCGGTTTTGTTTTTAGCATTACGAGTTAAAGCATATTTTAATTTACGGCCTTTTGCACATATAAATGCATCTTCTTCTGGTATATATTCCATATTACGAGCCTTACTAATATCTTTAGCCCAAGCTCTAGTTTTTGCCTTTTCATAATATTGTGGTTTTATACAAGATAGGTACTGGTTGTTTTTTAACCAAGTTAAGTTCTCATGGCTATCATATCCAGCATCAGCTACCACATATGTGAATCGGCGACTATGGATCTGTTCTAATTGCTGTACAAATGGAATTAACGTATTCGTATCGTTGGGCTTAGGGAATACACCAACTCCCATAATATATTCAGAATGAACAGCTAATTGTACATTGTAGGCAGGTTTAAGCTGTCCATTACGCATATGGTCTTCCTTCATACGCATAAAGGTAGCATCATGATCTGTTTTAGAATAACTATTGCGTTCACCCATAATATACAACTGCTGTTCGTATTCTTTGCGTTTCTCATATAGAACTTCAGATCGCTCATACAACCGTTGCAATGGTGTTTTATGCTTGCCTTTTCCTTGTACTAATTCCATATGTTGTACTTCAATTTCTTTAGCGAGGAAGGTATATATACATTCATCATTCATACAATGGGTATCTAGCCCTAATTCATTCCAGATGTCTTGCTTTAATATAGCTAATTTAGAGGGTAATGTATCTAGTCTTTTTTGTACTGCTTTTCGCCAGACAAAGGTATACTTGTTGGCATTAGCCTCTAGTTTAGTACCATCAATAAAGACTTCATTGAATGTTAAGGTATCACGTCTGTTAATAGCTTCCATCATCTGTGAAAACAGATTCATTAAGATATCTAGTGTACAACGTGCAAAAAATCGTTGGAATGTCATATGACTTGGGGCTGAATAGCCTTGAAGAAGCCACATATAATTAATATTTTCTTCGCATTGTTGTTGTATCATACGTGTAGAATACACGCCGTTGGACATAGCATAGACAAAAATTTTGAACAGAATATGCGGTGGAACTTTAGATTTTCTCCCTTTAGGAGAATACAAATGCTGTAACTCTTTATAGTCTAATTCCTCCAATACAGCATCGAGTAACCGCACAGGCGCTGTTTCTTTTATCAAAATGCCATAATCCAATGGTAAAACTAGTTGGCGAGGCATTACTAGTTTGGTATAATTAGATTCATTGGTATGGTTTTTGTTCATAATTTAATTATACCAACGAAAAGGGTCCCTCGGGACCCTTTTTGCTTAGAAATACAAAAAAGTTATTAGTTGATTTCATATAATCAACTAATAACTTTTTAGATTTAAGGGGCTGTTTTGTTACAGCCCCTTTGTTATTCCTCATACATAGGTGGTTTTTCTGGTTCAACAATCATTGTTTGATGAGTGTTAAAAATCACAAATCCTAAAGGTGATTTAGGTGCTTTTTTGATATTTTTTATATATGTATAGTCTACAGGAACCTTTGATGAATGACGGGCCTTGCTAAAATAGGCAGCATATTTTGCTACTTGTGAAATGAGCATATCATCAGGTTCATGATTCGTACGTAAAATAAGATGGGAACCTTGAATATCCTGTGTATGAAACCACAGATCATTTGGTTTTGCAAAACGATGAGTTAAGTATTCATTTTGCTGGTTATTTCGTCCGATATAAAGTTCGCCTTCTGGGATTTCAAGATGAATGTAATTCGATTTTCCCAATTTATAGGAGAGAGGTTTTTTAGATTTCTTAATAATGCCTGCATCCATACATTCATGGCGTATTTCTTCTAGTGATTCTCTAGTTGTGGCTAAAGATAAACTGTATAAGATTGTTCTATAATATTCTAATTTTATCGTACTTTGGTCTAGTTGGTATTGGCCACTAATAATTCGATTCTTTAATTTTGTATATAGTTTGTAATACCATTGTCCATTTTCCACAATGGTCAATTCAGGTTTTAAGGGAATTGTTATAGTTTCTGCTGATTCTGAAAGTAAATTTTGTACGTCAATAGAAGATTGATAGTGAGCTTGTATATGACTATTAATCATCAAAAGATCACCATATAATTTATAGGTTTCCATCTTTTTAGTATCATCTAGTTCATCTTTAATCTTTTTGTGACGTAACTCTTCTTTTTTTATAGCATTAGCTATAATACGTTCCAATTCCTTGTCAGTCGTATGAATTGAACCAGTGTCAGCGATAGACTGTTCTATTGCTTTTGAGATGGTTGGATACGTTTCTATTAATGTACAATCCGTTTCCATT
This sequence comes from Veillonella atypica, assembly GCF_041431435.1. Taxonomy (NCBI): domain Bacteria; kingdom Bacillati; phylum Bacillota; class Negativicutes; order Veillonellales; family Veillonellaceae; genus Veillonella; species Veillonella atypica. The sequence goes on along the minus strand of NZ_JAPVXV010000001.1, from coordinate 316,783 downwards.
GGAAATGGCATATATATTTTTTTACCATTTTCATTTTTATAGACATATAATTGATTAGCGTTTAATATTTTTTCTTTTAAAGTTTCTAGAGCCCCTGATAATTTTTGAATTGCATCATCTGATAAGGCTTTTAGTTCTTCGGTGCCATCTAAATTAGATAATGTTAGAACATAATCTAATAGTGATTTACCAAATCCATTAAAGAGAGAGCGTATAGTATTAGTGACTGTACCAGATCCAAAGGATGTAAGAAGATTTTTTATTTCTTCCTCATTAAAATCTAGTAAAGATACACGATTAGAATTAGGTGGTAATTCATATGCCATCTTAGGACCTACTGAACGTTCTCTGTTCATTAATGGTGATACATGAATAATAGATTCTAAAATTATATCATTTTGCACAAAGATACAGTTAGAATATTTCCCCATAAGTTCAATATATATCGATGTTGAGGTGATGGAACCATCCATTTCAAGTTTATCAATATGGATACAGAGGATACGATCTCCGTTAATTTGTTCTACAGATGTAATACGACTGCCCTCTATATGTTTGCGAAGAAACATACATAATGAACTAGGTTCTTTGGGTAAATCTTGGATAGGTTTACATATATATATTGCGGGATTGGCACCTACAGTTATCATCAGATTTACGTCTTGATTAGCATTACGTACTTTAAAAAGTAATGAGTGTTTATCTACTTGATAAAGTTTTTGTATTTGTCCACTCTGTAGGCTTTCATTTAATTCTCTTGCCAATACAGACATGGTTAATCCATCTAAATTCATGGTGATCCTTTCATTTGGTAACTCACAATGTATAGTTTAGTATAACATAGATAATTAATAGATATCTTTAAAATTCGTGATACAATATATAAAAAGGAGGTTCTTCCATGAATAGCATGACGGGATTTGGGCGAGCAACTCAAATTGTAGATGGTTTACAATGTATCATAGAAATTAAATCTGTTAATTCTAGATTTTTAGATCTCAACATACGAAGTCCTAAACAAGTTAATTCTGTAGAGCATAGTATCCGTAAATGTATACAAAAAACCATACATCGAGGTAAAGTTGATGTGTTTGTAACATTGCAGGATATAGCGGATAGAGAAAAACAGTTCATAATAAATAGTTCTTTAAAACATCAAATTCAAGACTTACTGGTATCAGAAGGATTTTATAGGGAGCCTCAAGAGGTACCTTTATCAGCAGTGATGGCCATATCCAATGATTGGGTACAAATCCAAGATTCTGAAGTTACAGAAGATGTACTTCAGTCTTTAGTTACTGATACTACAACTAATGCACTTAATGCATTAGTCAGTATGCGACAATCTGAGGGAATCCATATTCAACAAGATTTGTTACACCGGCTTTCACAAATGACAAATATTATAGAAGACATTAACAGTCATAAAGCCGATGCTGTTATTGCTTATAAAGAAAATTTGCGAACTAAAATGATGGACTATGTGGAAGGTCTTGATATTACTGCCAATGAAGATCGTTTACTACAAGAAGTTGCTATTATGGCTGACAAAACTGATATTACGGAAGAGATTGTCCGATTTAGGTCTCATGTGGTACAATTAACAAATACACTTAAGATGGATGAACCGATTGGTCGTAAGTTAGATTTTATCATTCAAGAGATGAATCGTGAGGTTAATACGATTGGCTCAAAAGCGATGGATATAACACTGACAGACCATGTGGTACAATTGAAATGTGAATTAGAAAAAGTTAGAGAACAAGTACAGAATATTGAGTAAGGAGGTCTATTTATGAGTATCCAATTACTAAACATTGGTTTTGGTAATATGGTTTCTGCTAATCGCGTTATAGCTATTATTAGTCCTGAATCTGCACCTATTAAACGCATGGTTCAAGATGCAAGAGATAAAAGTCTCCTCATAGATGCAACCTATGGACGTAAAACTCGGGCTGTGCTCGTTATGGATAGTGGGCAAATCGTTTTGTCAGCTATTCAACCTGAAACGGTGGCACATCGAATTGTGCAACACGAAGTCGATGAAGATACTGTAGAAGCTTAGGAGTTAATATGGCAGATCGAGGTTTATTAATTGTTATCTCCGGCCCATCTGGTGCAGGCAAGGGAACGATTTGTTCTAATATACGAGGTGAAATGCCTAATCTTGTATATTCTGTATCTATGACCACACGTGAACCGCGGGTTGGAGAAAAGGAAGGAATTAATTATTTCTTCCGCACAAAAGAAGAATTTGAATCATTATTGTCAGAAGATGCATTTTTAGAGTATGCTAAGGTATATGATAATTATTATGGCACGCCAAAACAACATGTGATGAATTTGTTGGATGAAGGGAAGAGTGTACTTCTTGAAATCGATATTCAAGGTGCTATGCAAGTTAAAGAGCGATTTAGTGATGCCGTATTTATTTATATTGTGCCACCGTCTTTAACCGAATTATCTGAACGTCTTCATAATCGAGGAACTGATGCAAAAGAGGTTATCGATAAGCGTTTATCATTGGCATGTTCTGAGTTAGCATTAGCTCATCGTTATGATTATATTGTGGTCAATGATGATTTAGAGGATGCGTCTTTAAAGGTTGCTTCTATATTGCGTGCTGAAGCTTGTAAAATCAGTCGTAATAAAGAGCAAATTCAATATATTTATAAGCAATATCAAGAGTCTAAGGAGAAGTGATAGTATGATGGTAAAACCTCCATTGAAAGCATTGGAAAAACGTGTAGATAGTAAATATACATTGGTAACGCTAGCAGCTAAACGCGCTCGCGAGTTGACCGATGGTGAAGAATGTCTTGCTACAGATATTCATAATACAGATAAACCTGTATCTTTAGCATTCTATGAGATTGCTGAAGGTGAAGTAACATATAAACGCACTAAAGAAGGTATTAAATAATTTTACTCAAAATTCCTTGTACATTTTGTACAAGGAATTTTTAAAAGGAGAATTATGAAAGGGAAACATATTATCGTAGGTGTTTCAGCAGGTATTGCTGCATATAAAGCAATTGAAGTGGTAAGTCGTTTGCGAAAAGCTGGGGCAGAGGTCAAAGTAGTAATGACGAAAAATGCTACTCATATTGCGACACCTATGACATTTGGTGAAATTAGTGGTCATCCTGTAGCTGTTGATATGTGGGAAGAAATCCACGATTGGAATGTAGAACATATTGCTCTTGCAACCTGGGCTGATGCCTATATTGTGGTACCAGCTACAGCTAATGTAATTGGTAAAATACGAGCTGGTATTGCCGATGATATGCTCACTACAACAATTATGGCAACGCCAGCACCTAAATTTTTATGTCCTGCCATGAATACAGAGATGTTCAATAATCCTATTGTACAGAGAAATTTAAAGGATTTATCATCTTTGGGATACCATATTATGCAACCCGATGCTGGTTGGCTAGCTTGTGGCGTAACAGGTGTGGGTAGACTACCAGCACCAGAAGAGATTGTTAATTGGTTGACAGAAGAATTACATTCTCTAGATGGGACTGGTAAATTAGCTGGTAAGACTATTCTTGTTACAGCTGGTGGGACACAAGAAAATATTGACCCTGTTAGATATATAGGTAACAGATCTAGTGGGAAGATGGGATATGCCATTGCGGCTGCTGCTGTTAAGGAAAAGGCTCGCGTAATTCTAGTGAGTGCCCCTACATCATTAGAAATTCCTAAAGGTGTTGAATATGTGCCTGTAGATTCTGCGGAATCTATGCAGGAGGCTGTTAATTCCTATTACGAATCAACAGATGTGGTTATAATGGCTGCTGCTGTTTCAGATTTTAGGGTGGCTAATAAAGCGCCTCAAAAAATCAAAAAAATGGAATCTATGACTTTAGAGCTCGTAAAGAATCCAGATATACTTAAAGAACTGGGAGAGCATAAAACCCATCAATTACTGGTTGGTTTTGCTGCAGAAACAGAACATGTTGTAGATTACGGCATGGATAAAGTACGTCGCAAAAACCTTGATATGTTAGTAGCTAATGATGTAAGCAAATCAAATGCTGGGTTTAATGTAGATACGAATGAAGGCTATTTTTTATATCCTAATAAAGAGCCTAAAATAATGCCAAATATGCAAAAATCAGAATTAGCTAGATACATTATTGGAGAAGTTATTGAATTGTTAGCTGTAAAATAGCTTATGTAATGTTGTCTATAGTTTGTAGGTGTAGTCGCATTACCATTGGCTATGGCGTTTGCTATAGCTAGTGGTGTTACACCGCAAGCTGGTATATATACTGCATTTATATCGAAAATTTGAAAGCGCATTACATAAGGCTGAACAGGATTTAGCGTTACATAAAGTGGATTAACTTGATTTTTCTACAAAAATGGTATACAATTTATATCATAATTTAACTCATCAAGAGTAGTGGAGGGAAAGGCCCGTTGAAGCTACAGCAACCCTTTTTAAAAGAAGGTGCTAATTCCAACAGTCATGGACTGATAGATGGGTCTCCCTCATGAGAGACCATGAGGGATTTTTTTATTATAGGAGGCAAAAATGGCAGAAAAACATATGTTTTTTACTTCTGAATCCGTTACGGAAGGCCATCCAGATAAAATAGCTGACCAAATTTCTGATGCTGTTTTGGATGCGATTATTGAAAAAGATCCAAAGGCTCGTGTAGCTTGTGAAACACTTGTGACTACAGGTTTAGTCCATGTCGTAGGGGAAATCTCTACAAGTATATATGTTGATATTCCTCGTGTAGTACGTGATACAATTCGAGAAATTGGTTATACTCGTGCAAAATATGGTTTCGATTGTGACACTTGTGGTGTGTTAGTATCTATTGATGAACAATCTGCAGATATCGCTATGGGTGTAGACGAAGCATTAGAATCTAAAGATGGTAATAGCGAAATCAATGATAAAATTGGCGCTGGTGACCAAGGCATGATGTTTGGTTACGCAACAAACGAAACACCTGAATATATGCCTATGCCAATTTCTTTAGCACATCGTTTATCCCGTCGTTTAGCAGAAGTTCGTAAGAACGGCACATTAACATATCTTCGTCCAGATGGTAAAACACAAGTTACTGTAGAATATGTTGACAATCAACCTAAACGTATTGATACAATCGTTATTTCTACGCAACATAGCCCAGAAGTAACACAAGAGCAAATTAAAAATGATTTGAAACGCTATGTTATCGATGCAGCACTTCCTGCAGAATTCATCGATGAAAACACTAAATTCTTCATTAATCCTACAGGTCGTTTCGTTATCGGCGGTCCTCATGGTGATGCTGGTTTAACAGGTCGTAAAATCATCGTTGATACGTATGGTGGTATGGCTCGTCATGGTGGCGGTGCTTTCTCTGGTAAGGATCCTTCCAAGGTTGACCGTTCCGCAGCATATGCAGCTCGTTACGTAGCTAAAAATGTTGTAGCTGCAGGTCTCGCAGATAAATGCGAAGTACAAGTAGCGTATGCGATTGGTGTTGCAAAACCTGTATCCATTTTAGTTGATACATTTGGTACTGCTAAGATTGCAGAAGAAAAAATTCAAGAATTAGTAAGCAAACATTTCGACTTGCGCCCAGCAGGTATCATTGAAATGCTTGATTTATTAAAGCCTCATTATCGTAAGACGGCTGCGTATGGTCATTTTGGTAGAACTGATGTTGATCTTCCATGGGAACGTACTGATAAAGCTGATATTTTACGTCACGAAGCTGGCTTATAATAGTAAAGACTTAGTAGACTTGTCTACTAAGTCTTTTTTTATCTCCTCTAGGATATGTTATAATAATTAGATTAGAGGAGGTGAACTAATGCGCGTAGCAAGTATTATTATTAATAGACCTGCCAAACAATTACATAAACCGTTAAGCTATTTGTTACCAGAGAAATTTGGTGATGTGAAAGCCGGGACTCGTGTATTAGTTCCCTTAGGTGGTAGTCGTGAAGAGGGCATCGTTATTGGGTATGAAGAACTATTAGAGAAACCAACATTTACTTTGCGTTCTATAATAGATATTCTTGATAGTGATCCTTGGTTTACTCGGGAAATGATGGATACGGCACAGAAAATTAGTCGTTATTTTTTGTGTTCCTTTGGAGATGCTTTACGTCTTTTTACTGTGCATAAAACATTAAAATCTTACGATGCACCAAAAGAAGAATGGCTCGTTGTAACGCCAGAGTTTAAGATTGATCAATTAAGTCCTAAGAAGCGCAAGCAGCGTGAGTTGGCTAACTATCTCATCGACGTAGGTGGGGCTCCTAAATCTTTATTAAGAGCCAAAGGCTATTCTTATATGGTTATTAAACAGGTCAGTGAAGAGCATGGCATTCATATTGAAGAACGCTTTAAAGATACAAAAACTTCTTTTACCGAATTGCTGAGTGGTGAAGAAACAATTCCGTTAACTGAAGCACAACAAATTGTATATGAACCGATTAAGCAGATGATGGACCTTGAATCGTATAATACATTCCTTTTGCATGGTGTAACTGGTAGTGGTAAAACACAAATTTATTTAAAAGCTGCTGCTCGTTGTATAGGAAAAGGTAAAACCGCCATTATTCTGGTTCCTGAAATTATATTAACCGATCAGATTGTTCGTCGTTTTGTTTCTACCTTTGGTGATGAAGTTGTTGTTTTCCATAGTAAACTAACCATTAGTGAGCGAAATAATAACTGGGAACGTATACGAAGGAAGGATAGCCATATCATTATTGGCGCTCGTTCTGCCGTTTTCGCGCCTGCTGAAGATATTGGGCTTATTGTATTAGATGAAGAACATGATACGTCCTATAAACAGGAAGATATGATTCGTTATAATGCAAAAAATGTTGCATTATGGAGAGGTATGGCTCATGATTGTCCTGTTATTTTAGGCTCTGCTACACCTGCTATCACATCGTATTACAAGGCTTTACAAGGACAATATAAGCTTTTAGAGTTGCCAACCCGTATCTTTGATCAACCGATGCCAAATGTTCAAATTGTAGATATGAAAGAAGAAATGATTCGTGGCAACTACTCGGTGTTCTCCGATGCTATGACACATCTTATTGAGCGTACATTAGCGGATGGAAATCAGATGATTATTCTTTTAAATCGTCGTGGCTACAGCACATTTGTCATGTGTCGTGATTGTGGTGAAACGATTATGTGTCCTCATTGTGAGGTTGCTATGGTGTACCATCAAGCCGGTGAAGAGTTGCGGTGTCACTATTGTGAGCACCATGAACCAATTCCTTCAGTATGCCCTAAATGTCATAGTAAAAGAATTAAATTCTTTGGTTCTGGCACACAAAAAGTTGAAGAAGAATTACGCCGACATTTTAAAGGCGCTCGTATTGCGCGTTTAGATCAAGATGTAACTAAGCATAAAGATATGGGCGAAGAAATTCTTCAAGATTTTGGTAACCATAAATATGATATTTTATTAGGGACCCAAATGGTTTCTAAAGGGCATGATTTTAAGGATGTAACAGCTGTAGGTATATTGACAGCTGATTCTGTCTTAAATATACCTGTTTATTCAGCATCTGAACGTGCATTTGATCTACTAACGCAAACATCAGGAAGAGCGGGTCGTGGTGATAAGGTTGGCAGTGTTGTTATACAAACATATAATCCTTTAAATTATGCTATAATAAAGAGTAAGGCTCATGATTATTTGGGCTTTTACAATGAAGAAATAGTAAATCGTAAGGACTTAGGGTATCCACCATTTCGCGAAATGATTTATATGGTTATAAGACATGGGAAGGAAGAAATGGCTGAATCGATTGCTCAAAAAATTGTAGATGATTTGGAAACAAATTTTAAATCACCATCGATTGATGTTAATGGTCCTTATGAAGCAGGCATTAAAAAGATTCGCGATATGTATCGTTTATCGATTATGATTCGCGGAGAAAATTTAGATGCCGTAAAAGATTATATATATAATTCTTGGATTTTTACACAAGAAGGTCTACTTATCGATGTAGACCCTATTTGATAAGAGGAGTATATGGCAGTACTTGAAGTAGTAAAAGCGGGACATCCCATATTAAAAGAGGTTGCAGAACCTGTAGAACATGTAAATAAAAAAATGCGTGCTTTAATAGAAGATATGGCCGACACAATGTATAAAACGGAAGGTGTTGGATTGGCAGCACCGCAGGTTAATGTATCCAAACGTATTATAGTTGTTGATGATCATGCTGGTAGTGGATTAATAGCGCTTATCAACCCTGAAATTATTCATGGTGAAGGAAGCCAAATTGGGCTAGAAGGCTGTTTAAGTGTACCAGGTTATTTCGGAGATGTGGAACGTTTTGAAAAGGTTACCGTAAAAGGTATCGATCCACATAATAAAAAAGTTATGATTAAAGCTGAAGGTTTTTTGGCTAGAATTTTTCAACATGAAATAGATCATTTAGAAGGTCATTTATTTATTGAAAAAGCTACAAACTTACGCCGTATTGCAGATCATCCGGAGGAAAAGGAAATTGTCTAACAATAATCCATTACGCATAGTATTTATGGGCACGCCAGATTTTTCTGTTCCTACGTTACGCGCATTAGTTGAGGCTGGTCACTCTATAGTAGGTGTATATTGCCAACCCGATAAACAAAAGGGACGTGGCAAGCAGATTCAAATGCCACCAGTTAAAGAAGCTGCGTTATCTTTGGATTTGCCCGTGTATCAACCTATAACATTACGTGATGATGCTGTTCAAAAGGAATTGATTGATCTTGCACCAGACGTTATCGTCGTAATTGCTTACGGTAAGATTTTACCACCATGGCTTATTCGTTTGCCTAAATATGGATGTATTAATATCCATGCATCTATATTGCCAAAATATAGGGGGGCAGCACCTATCCATTATGCTATTTTAAATGGTGATACTAAAACAGGGGTTACCATTATGCATATGGATGATGGTTTAGATACAGGAGATATTATCGATATTGCAGAAATTGATATACTTCCAAACGAAACAACAGGCGCTTTATTTGAGCGCATTGCTGAATTAGGGGCTCGCACTATTTCTCCTGTATTAGATAAATGGGTGAAAGGTGAAATTACAGCCACTCCTCAAGATGACGCTTTAGCAAGCCATACTTCTAAGATTACAAAAGAAATGGGGCTTATTGATTGGCATCAACCGGCACATAAGATTGTCAACTTGATTCGTGGTTTAAATCCTGCACCTGGATGTTATTCTTTCTTACAGGGGAAACGGTTAAAGATTTGGTCTGCTCAAATGGTTGAGATTACATCTGTAAACAATAAGATGGCCACAATTTTTGTAAATAACAATGAGATTCCTGTAGAATTTGCACCTCCTGGAACTATAGTGCATTCAGCAAAGGGACTTGTTGTATCGACTGGTGATCAAGGTTTTATTCTCCTTATAGAGGTACAACCAGAAAATAAAAAGCGTATTAGTGCTCAAGATTTTATTAATGGTCATCAAATTAAAGGTGGTATTGCATTTGACGAAGTGTAATATATCTTACAAAAGATACCCATTATATTTAAAATTATCGGCTCTATCCTGTTTATTCATTTCAATAATCATCGGCTTCTCAATGTATATAGTTTGGCCTGGATTAGAAAGAATATCATACAACTTAGCTTTTATTAGTGAAAGTATCGGTGGACTCTTAATATTAGGTATTTGGGGACTTTGGTTTGTTCTAGCTATTGCCTCTCTAGGTTTTAGATATATTCATCCTATAGTTTTACGAATAGCTAATCGATTTATTTATTTACTTTTCCCATTATCATTAGGGCTAGGAAAGGCTTTCATAGGCATACAAAAAGATGAATTACGTCAAGCTATGATTGATTTAATTAATCATCTAGTGGTTATGAATTTATATAAAGTACCTCCTGAACGCATTCTTCTATTAACACCTCATTGTCTTCAAGAGAACACTTGTATTCATAAGGTGACACATGATGTATACAACTGTAAGCAATGTGGTCGCTGTCAGGTAGGAGGGTTATTGAAAATCGCAAAGGAATATGGTTGTCAATTTATAGTTGTCACTGGTGGTACATTGGCTCGTATGAAGGTTAAAGAAGCGAAACCTAAAGCGATTATTGCTATAGCTTGTGAACGAGATCTTGCAAGTGGCATGGCTGATGTATTTCCTATTCCTGTTATCGGAGTATTAAATGAACGCCCTAATGGACCTTGTTGTAATACGACTGTTGATATTAACAAGGTACGAGATGCTGTAGAGTTACTGATTGATAAGGATAACTATGAACGAAATTGCTAAAAACGGACAAAAACAGAATATACGATTATTGGCTGTAAAGGCATTATCTGATATCAATCGTAAGGGCGCCTATGCTAATATTGTTTTACAGGACTATATCTCAAAATATAATCTAACTGACTTAGACAGACGCTTCTTTACAGAACTTGTATACGGTGTGGTGCGTAGACGCAATTATTTAGATGCTATTATCGTACATTTTGCCAAACGTCCTATAAAAAAATTGTCCTCTATGGTGGTAGAAATTTTACGACTAGGTATATATCAGATTATCTATATGGATAAGGTACCGGAAAGTGCAGCAGTTAATGAATCAGTTAAATTAGCGAAGAAATTAACACGAGGTCTATCTGGCTTCGTAAATGCCATATTGAGATCCGTTATACGAGAACAAGATAGTATTGGTATTGAAGACTTAGCAGCTAATGATATAGAAGCTATTTCTTTCATTTACAATATTCCTCTTTGGCTTATCAATTTATGGATAAGTGAGTTTGGTCGTGACAAAACAGAAGATTTATGTGCATGGTTTAATGAACAGCCTAAATTGACGGCACGTATTAACACGATTCTTATTGATATTCCACAATGTTTAACTATGTTAAATGATCAAGGCTGGGCTGTTACACAGGATTCTAATTACGAGGATATTATTTATATTAATAGCCATCGTGGTAGCCTTGAAAAATCTGAGGCATTTATAAAAGGTTATATTACATTTATGGATAAGGCATCTATGCTAGTAGCACGTCTCGTAAATCCGCAACCTGGTGAGCGTATATTAGATTGCTGTGCTGCTCCAGGTGGTAAATCTATGTACATGGCAACTTTAATGAATAATGTAGGTTCATTAATGAGTTGTGATATACATGAACATAAGATTGAACTTATGAATTCAAATGCTGACCGATTGGGTGCTTCTATTGTGCATACAAAAGTACAGGATGCTACAAAATTACCAGATTCATGGAATTCGTATTTTGATCGTGTGCTCGTAGATGCACCTTGCTCTGGGTTAGGCATACTTCAAAAGAAACTAGATATGCGTTGGCGAAAACAGGAATCGATACTTAGAGAATTACCACCATTACAGTTAGCGATTTTAGAACGCGCTGCTATGACTGTTAAGGAAAAAGGATATTTAATATATTCCACTTGTACATTAAACTACAAGGAAAACGAAGAGGTAGTTGAATCATTTTTACAGAAACATAAGGAGTTTTCTATTATTCCTGTGGCGGATGATTTCCCACTTAAGTCAAATAGTGGTATGATTACAACATATCCACCAACAGATGATATGGATGGTTTCTTTATGGTTAAAATGCAACGTATTTCTTAACTAAGTTGTTAGCTTTGAATGGGAGCACTCATGATTGAATTGTTGGGTAAATCGTTGGTTGAATTGCAAGCGTTATTTGAGGAACATAAAATTCAAAAATTTCGTGCAAAACAATTGATTGATTACATATATCATCGTCATATTTTTGTATTTCAAGATATGACACAATTCCCTAAGACCTTGAGAGATTGGTTGGATTCTAATTGCATAATATCGATTCCTAAAGTGATTACTCAATCTGTATCACCTGACGGAAAAACACAGAAATTATTATTGGAACTTATTGATCACAGCAGAATTGAAGCCGTTCTAATGGAGCAACATTATGGCAATTCTGTATGTGTTTCCTCCCAAGTTGGATGCGCTATGGGCTGTGTTTTTTGCGCATCTACACAAGGGGGATTATTTAGAGACTTATCGGTTTCTGAAATTGTAGGTCAAGTTGTTCTCTTTAGTGCCTTAAAACAAGAAGATATTCACTCTTTAGTTGTCATGGGTGCTGGTGAACCATTACAAAATTATGACAATGTATTGCAGGCGTTAAAACTTATTCACGACCCTATGACATTTGATATTAGTTATAGAAAAATGACTATTTCTACCTGTGGTTGGGTTCCTAATATTTATAACTTGGCAGATGAGGATCTTCCGATTACATTAGCGTTATCTTTACATGCTACAACAGATGAAACACGTCGTAAGATTATGCCTGTTGGATCTCGATACAAATTAGACGAGGTTTTAGATGCTGTAAAATATTATTATGAAAAAACACAGCGACGTATAACATTTGAATATATTTTAATAGATTCAATTAATGTATCGTTAGAGGAAGCTCATGAGTTAGGAAACATTGGCAAGGCATTTCCTAATTGTCATGTCAATCTTATTCCTGTAAATGGGAATGAACATATTAATTTGTATAAACCTTCTAGTAAACATATGAACATATTTAAGGATATTGTCGCTTCTTATGGTGTTTCTGTTACAATTCGTAAAGAAATGGGCGATGCTATTCAAGCCGCATGTGGACAATTAAAAGTAGCCCACGGTCGGAAAGAGGAGATTCATGAATAATATCGTAGGTTTAAGTAAAATTGGATTAGTCAGAAAACAGAATGAAGATCGCTTTTTTATTAGTGATAATATTTGTGCTGTTACTGACGGCATGGGAGGCTATAGAGGCGGAGAAATCGCCAGCACCTATGCTGTTGATGAAATAAAAGAATATTTACAATCTACTCCTACCATTAATGAAACGTCCTTAGTTGATGCTATATTACATGCGAATACACGCATAGTTAATCGTGTGGCACGAGAGGAACGGCTTAGTGGAATGGGAACTACTGCTGTTGTGGTTGCTAAGGTAGATGATAATCTACTTTGGGCTAGTGTCGGCGACAGTAGACTCTATATTTATAGAAATGATGAATTGACGCAAATTACCACGGATCACTCTATGGTTCAACAGTTATTAGATGCTGGTGAAATTACAAAAGAAGAGATGATTGTACACCCGCAACGTAATTTATTAACTAGAGCCGTCGGTGTTGAAGAAGATTTACATGTCGATAGTGGTACACTACCTGTAAAATCCGGTGATCGAATTCTATTATGTACAGATGGATTATCTGGGTATATTAGCGATGAAAGAATACGAGAAGTATTACATCATATTGATGATAATACAGAGGTATTAAATACATTGATTGCTGATGTATATGATGCTGGTGCCGGTGATAATGTTACCATTATAGTAGGAACTATCTAATCTAGATATGGAGAGTTATAAATATTATGAAGATTAAAGATACATTGCTGGATAATCGCTATCGTATCCTGACCAAGATTGGTGTTGGCGGAATGGCCGACGTATATAAAGGTGAAGATACTTTATTAGGCCGTCCAGTAGCCATAAAAATTTTACATTCAAACTTTGCTAGTGACGATGAATTTGTAAGTCGATTTAAACGAGAAGCGCAGGCTGCAGGCAAGTTAAATCACCCTAATATCGTGAATATGTATGATGTAGGCTATGATCAAGGCATGCATTATATCATTATGGAATATGTAGACGGAGAAACACTTAAAGAATATATTACCCGTCATCATCGATTATCCATTGACGAAGCTGTTAAGATTACTATTGCTATCGGTGAGGGCTTAGAACATGCCCATGCAATGGGAATTGTTCATTGCGATATCAAACCACATAATGTAATTATTACAAATACAGGTCGTGTAAAGGTGACTGATTTTGGTATTGCACGTGCTATGAATACCACTAACACTGTTATGTACACAAATTCTATAATGGGGTCTGCTCATTATCTTTCACCAGAACAAGCTAGTGGAAAACCTGTCGATGGAAATACAGATATTTATTCCTTAGGTGTCGTTTTATATGAAATGTTAACTGGCAAGGTTCCTTTTGAAGGGGAAACACCAATTGCAGTAGCATTAAAACATGTACGAGAAAAGGTCATTCCACCTACAAGATATAATCCTTCTATACCACCATTGTTAGAAGCGGTTGTGATGAAAGCATTAGCTAAAAATCCTACTGATCGATTTGATTCCATATCTGAAATGATGGGGGACTTACGTTTATCTCAAGGCTTTACAATGGGAAAAACACAACGTCATGAACCATACGATTTTGCGACACAAATGATTCCGGCTGTAGATCCAGATACATTAGATGATTTCAGTGATATCGATGATCCTACGCCTAATGAGGAAAAAAAGAAATCTATGCTTAGTAAGATTGCATCTATACCACAAAAATATATAGTTCTTGGTGCTGCCGTTATTTTCTTGATTGCATTTTTAGGTGCATTCTTGAGTTATGGTAATTTTTGGAGTAATACCACTGTTGATGTACCAAATGTAGTAGGTAAACAAGTCTCTGTGGCCAAAAATATTTTGGAAGATAAACACTTACGAGTATCGACAAGTGAGGTAACTAATACAGATGTTCCAGCAGGACAAGTTATTTCTCAAAGCCCTGGTGCTGGGGAAAAAGTTAAGGAACAGCGTACTATACATTTAGTCGTATCTAAAGGTGTTGGTGATATTACAGTTCCTGATCTTTCTGGTTTGACTGTAGATCAAGCACGTCAACGTCTTAAAGATTTAGGCTTAGTTGTGGGTAAAATCACACAAGGATCTGTTGAAGGAAAACCTGATAATGTTATAGTTGCACAAAGTCCTTCTGGTGATTCCAAGGTATCCAAAGGCACTACTGTTGATTTAGTTGTAAATAAAGCACAAGCTAAGAAGGTTAAAATGCCAGATCTCGTTGGTATGACCTTGAAAGATGCTCGCCAAGTATTGAGCTCTAACAATATTGGTGTTAATCAGATTGCTGGTTCAGTAGATGATAAATCAATTGTTACAGAACAAAGTATAAAAGCTGGTGAAGAGGTTTCTGAAGGTAGTAGCTTGAACTTAGCTACTGAATTAAAGGGAGATTCTTCCAAAAAAGACGACTCTAAGCAAAGCTCTTCTAATAGAACGAAAGGGACTGTAGATATAACTGTACCGTCTGGTTCTAAAAATCAAGAAGTCAAAATTGTCGTAAAGGATGATGATGGATCTTCCGTTATATACGATGATACAAATAAACCTGGTGACCGTATCGTAAAAAATGTATCTGGTGTGGGCAATGTTCGAATACAGGTGTACCTAAATGGTGCATTAGTTCAAGATACTGCGTTGTAGAGGCCGTATGAGTACAGGTATTGTAATTAAAAATATGAATGGTTACTTTTATATTCAAGATGAATTTGGAACCATTCATGAATGTAAGGTGCGGGGACGTATTAAAAAGTCGAAATATAGTTTGCTTGTAGGTGATCGTGTAGAGTTTTCAGAAGATGGATTCGTTGAGACTATCTTGCCACGTCACAATTCAATGATACGTCCTGCTGTCGCTAATATCGACCAAGTTATCCTTGTTGTTGCTTCTCATAATCCTGACATTAATGAGTTATTACTCGATAAAATGTTAGTAATGATTGAACATGCTGATATACCGGTCATTTTGTGCATAAATAAGTACGATGTCGGTGATGCATCGACAGATGTATTAATCGATAAGTACAAATCGATTGGATATCATGTTATCACTACATCTGCCATAAATCATATCGGTATTGATGAATTACGCAATCATTTGCAACACAAGATTACTGCTTTTGCAGGACCTTCCGGTGTTGGTAAAAGTAGCCTCTTAAATGCAGTGGATGAAAAATTTGCATTCCAGACGGGTGAGATAAGCGATAAGATTAAACGTGGGAAGCATACAACACGTCATGCCTCATTGTTTAGTTTAAATGCTGATTCATTTATCATGGATACACCTGGCTTTAGTTCTATTGAATTTACTGATATTACATTAGAACGATTACCTACACTATTCCCTGAATTTTCTGATTATGTAGAAGCTTGTAAATTTAATCCTTGTTATCATGAGCATGAACCGATTTGTGGTATCAAGGAGGCTTTGGCAAATCATAAAATTTTTGAAAGTCGCTATGATGCGTACACGAATATTCGAAAAGATATACAAAACCAAAGAAAGAGGTTTTAAAATGATTAAAATAGCTCCATCTATGTTATCCGCAGATTTTTCAATATTGCGTGATGAAATTAAAAGTGTTGAACTTGCTGGTGCTGATTATCTTCATATCGATGTTATGGATGGACATTTCGTGCCTAATCTTACATTTGGCGGACCTATTGTAAAAGCTATCCGCCCACATACTGCATTGCCTTTTGATGTACATTTGATGGTCACTAATCCGGCTGATTATGTTGAAGAATATGTAAAAATTGGTGTTGAGTACTTTACCTTTCATCAAGAAACAGTTCCTCACATGCACCGATTGATACAAAAGATTAAATCCGCTGGTATGAAAGCAGGGGTTGCGCTCAACCCAGGGACACCAGTTTCGATGTTAGAAGATGTGGCCGGAGACTTGGATATGATTTTAATCATGTCCGTCAATCCAGGATTTGGAGGACAATCCTTTATTCCACGGGCTATAGAAAAAGTAAAACAAGCGAAACTTTTATTGGATTCAGCTGGTAATAATGATGCTGTTATAGAGGTTGATGGTGGTATTAACGATATTACTTGTATACCAATTAAGGATGCAGGTGCTACCATGTTAGTTGCTGGATCTGCTGTATTTGGTGCACCTGATAGAGCGAAGATGATCGAAGCAATACGTAATAACTAATATAAAATATATCTAGATTCGAGTAAAAATCATAAGTCTTTTATTGTAGATATATACTATGCTATAAAGAGTCAGTAATTCTTTTGTAATTACTGACTCTTTACTTGCTTTTAGAATGTTTTTTTGTTAAAATTACTAAGTATGAAAAATATGCACGTCAGTGGACTTCGGTACTGTGCCTAATTTTGGGTGACCCGAAGGATGAAGCGGCGGAGGTTAATTAACAGGAGGTGCCACAATGGCAGTTGTATCAATGAAACAATTATTAGAGGCTGGTGTACACTTTGGTCATCAGACTAGAAGATGGAACCCTAAAATGGCGAAATTCATCTTCACTGAACGCAATGGTATTTATATCATTGACTTGTCTAAAACAGTTAAAAAAGTAGAAGAAGCTTACAATTTCTTACGTGAAGTTGCTTCCCAAGGCGAAGTAATCTTGTTCGTAGGTACTAAAAAACAAGCTCAAGAAGCTATTAAAGAAGAAGCTATCCGTGCTAACATGTTCTTCGTTAACGAACGTTGGTTGGGCGGTATGTTGACTAACTTCAAAACAATTGAAACTCGTATTAAACGTTTAAAACAATTGGAAGCTATGGCAGAAGATGGTACTTTCGAAGTATTGCCTAAAAAAGAAGTTATCGGTCTTCGTCATGAAATGGAAAAATTGGAAAAATATCTTGGCGGTATCAAAGATATGCCTAAAATGCCAGGTGCTCTTTTCGTAGTTGATCCTAAAAAAGAAAAAATCGCTATTGCAGAAGCTAAAAAATTGGGTATTCCAGTAGTTGCAACAGTTGACACTAACTGTGATCCAGACGAAGTTGAATTCCCAATCCCAGCAAATGATGATGCTATCCGTGCAGTAAAATTATTGGCTGGTAAAATGGCTGACGCTGTTCTTGAAGGCCGTCAAGGCGAATCCTTCGAAGAAGGCAATGCTGAAGCTGCAGAATAATTCTGTTAGCACTTAATCATAATTGATTAGCATTTGAAAGATAAATCTATAACATATATAATTAGGGTAAGGACTATATCCTTACCTTAATTAGTACTAGGAGGAACAAATAATGGCAATTACTGCTGCTATGGTAAAAGAATTGCGCGACATGACTGGCGCAGGTATGATGGATGCAAAAAAAGCATTAGTTGAAACTGACGGTAATATCGATAAAGCGGTTGACCTTCTTCGTGAAAAAGGTTTGGCTGCTGCAGCTAAAAAAGCTGGTCGTATTGCAGCTGAAGGTGTAGTACAATCCTACATTCATGCTGGTGGTCGTATCGGCGTTTTAGTTGAAGTTAACTGCGAAACTGACTTCGTTGCTAAAACTGATGATTTCCAAAGCTTAGCACGCGACATCGCAATGCAAATCGCAGCTGTTAACCCTACATACTTAAACCGTGAAGAGGTTCCTGCTGAAGTAATCGAACATGAAAAACAAGTATTGTTGGAACAAGCTAAAGCAGAAGCTGAAGAAGACGTTAAAGCAGGCCGTAAACCAAAACCTGAAGCTGTTTTGGAAAAAATGGTGAATGGCCGTATTGAAAAATTCTATAAAGAAAATTGCCTATTAGAACAAGCGTTCATTAAAGATGGTGACAAAACAGTTACTGATATCATTAATGAAAATATTGCAAAAATCGGTGAAAACATCAACGTACGTCGTTTTGTTCGCTACGGTTTGGGCGAAGGCATTGAAAAACGCCAAGATGACTTCGTAGCAGAAGTAATGGCATCTGTTGGTAAATAATTAATACATAATAAGAGAACACCGTACCGTGTTCTCTTATTTTGCAATAGAGGAGTATACAAATGGCAAAGAGACACTTTAAACGTATTGTTTTGAAGTTGAGTGGTGAAGCATTAGCGGGTGATCAAGGTTTTGGTATTAACCCTGATGTAGTTGAAAAGTTTGCACAAGAAATCGCAGCTTTGGCAAAATCCACTGATTTAGAAATCGCTATTGTTGTTGGTGGCGGTAACCTATGGAGAGGGTTAGCTGGTAGCAATCAAGGTATGGATCGTGCTACAGCTGACTATATGGGCATGTTGGCAACAGTGATGAACTCCTTAGCATTGCAAGATGCATTAGAACAAGCTGGCGTGGATACTCGCGTACAAACAGCTATTGAAATGCAGGAAATTGCAGAGCCTTATATTCGTCGTCGTGCAATTCGTCATTTGGAGAAAAAACGTATCGTTATCTTTGGCGCAGGCCTTGGGAAACCTTATTTCTCCACTGATACAACAGCTGCATTGCGCGCTGCAGAAATTGAAGCTGATGCAATTTTGATGGCTAAAAAGTTTGCTGATGGTGTATATGATTCTGATCCAAAAACAAATCCTAATGCCGTTAAATTTGATGAATTAACATATAATGACATTATTACAAAAGAATTAAAAGTAATGGATTCTACATCCACTACATTATGTAAAGACAATAATATCCCTATTATCGTTTTCAGCATGGATATTCCTGGTAATATTACCAAAGCTGCAAAAGGTGAAGAAGTAGGGACTATCGTTCGCGGAGAATAAACCACTATGGAATTAAAAGAATTAATGCAACAACAAGAAGAACGTATGAATAAGTCCATCGAGTCTTTAAAGCATGAATTTGCTTCTATTCGTACCGGTCGTGCTAGTACTGCATTACTTGATAAGGTGATGGTTGATTACTACGGATCTCCTACGCCAATTAATCAAGTAGCTAATATTTCTGTACCAGAACCTCGTATGATTTTAATTGCACCATGGGATAAATCCATGATTGGTGCTATTGAAAAAGCTATTTTACAATCAGATTTGGGATTAAACCCAGGTAATGATGGTACGGCTATTCGTTTGACAATTCCTCAATTAACAGAAGAACGTCGTAAAGAAATTGTTAAAGTAGTTCATAAGAAAGCTGAAGATGCAAAGGTAGCAGTTCGTAACATTCGTCGTGATGCTAATGATGCATTGAAAAAAGAAGAAAAAGCTAAAACGATTACTGAAGATGATGCTAAAGATGGTTTAGATCAAATTCAGAAATTAACGGATAAAAAGATTAAACAAATCGATGAATTGAAAGCCGTTAAAGAAAAGGACGTATTAGAAGTATAATGACTAATTCTAGTAGTCTTATTGGAATGCCTTGGCAGCTTGCAAAGTCTCAATTGCAGGCTGCCCATATTCCTTTTAAGGTAATAATAGGCGATAATTTTAATCGCTTTTTTGAGATAGCCTCTGAAGGCTATTATGTCGCAAGAATCACTGAATCTGAGGATATGCTTCATATCATTCTATATAGACCTATGGTTGCAAGTGATTTTGGACATACTCTGGAGGTAATGTATGCTGAGGAAACTATTTAAACGCCATACCTCATCTACAGTTAATATAGATGAACACAATGTGCCTCGTCACGTAGCTATTATTATGGATGGCAATGGACGTTGGGCAAAGCGTCGTGGCATGCCTCGGTCAATGGGACATCGAGCAGGTGCTGATGTATTAAAAGAAATTGTTATTGCTGCTGATGAAATCGGTATTAAAGCATTAACAGTATATGGATTCTCAACGGAGAACTGGAAACGGCCTGAGCAAGAGGTTTCTCTTTTGATGGCCTTGATTAAAGAATATTTACAAAAAAACGTACAATATATGCATGAACATAATGTTCGTATACGTTTCATTGGATATATTCAAGGACTTTCAGAAGAATTACAAACGATTATTTCTGATTCCGAAGCATTAACTAAGAATAATACAGGCCTAACCTTACAATTAGCTATTAATTATGGTGGGCGTGATGAGATAGTACGGACTGTACAAGGAATAGCACACTCTGTGTTAGAGGGACAACTTGCAGTTCAAGATATTACTGAACAATATGTTAGCAGTCATTTGTATACGCAAGAGTTTAGTGATGTCGATTTACTAATACGTCCTAGCAAAGATTATCGTATTAGTAACTTTTTATTATGGCAGTTAGCATATGCCGAATTTTGGTTTACTGATTTACATTGGCCAGATTTTACAAAAGAAACATTATTAGAAGCTATAGCAGCCTATCAAAAACGAGAACGTCGTTTTGGTGGCTTGCAAGAGGAATAATCGATGCTTAAAACACGTGTTATCACTGCAGTTATCGGGTTTATCATTGCATTAGGTGCCATTACACTAGGTGGCTTAACATATGATATACTCATTACATTATTAGCACTTATTGGATGGCGAGAATTTATACTGTTAAGTAAGGCTAAACATGTTCGTGTACCGGTATTGTGGGGATACCTTTCAATTATCGCTATCATGATATCCTTGTGGTTTGGCAGTTATACAGTAAGTATGGCTTGCTTTGTATTCGCCATCATTTCCAATTATCTAATGTGTACATTTGGTGAAAATACATATTCTATGAGTAGCGTTTCTTATAGCTTATTTGGTTTGCTATATATAGTAATGGGACTAGGCTCATTATTATTGATACGTCATGACTGGCTCTACAGTTCATTAACAATGCCTATTGTTGGTGAAAGTTGGGGCGTAGTTATGCTATGGTTATTATTGTTTTCAACATGGGCTAGCGATACCTTTGCGTACTTTGCCGGTCGTGCATTTGGTAAACGTAAAATTGTACCGTCCATAAGTCCTAATAAAACATTAGAAGGTTTTATTGGCGGTTTTATCGGCTGTGTTGTAACTGGTATTGTGTATGCTGTAATCAGTCATATACCAGTTTATATAGGTGCCTATGTTGGCATCATTTGTGGTGTATTAGCACCTTTAGGTGATTTATTTGAATCTAAATTAAAACGATTATGTAATGTAAAAGACTCAGGTACACTATTACCTGGTCATGGTGGGGTTTTAGATCGTTTTGATAGTTTAATGTTTACTGCACCGGTTACATTATTATTAATTTTATGTTTTGCATAATAAACATAAACAGAAAAGAAGGCTTTTATGAAGTATGTAAGTATATTGGGAAGCACTGGCTCAATTGGTACACAAACATTAGATGTTATTAAGCAACATCCTGACCAATTTAAAGCCGTTGCATTAGTTGCTCACCGTAATATTGATTTATTAGAACAACAAATTAATGAATTTAATCCATTAATAGCTGGTGTAGTTGATGAACAAGCATATATGCTTCTTAAAGAACGTTATCATGGTTCCACTAAAATTATAGGTGGTAAAGAAGCTTTGATTAGTGCAGCCACAATTCAAGAAGCTACTATGGTGGTTACGGCAATTGTTGGTGCTGTTGGTATTGAGCCAACTGTAGAGGCCATTAAGGCCCGCAAGACTATCGGCCTTGCCAATAAAGAAACATTGGTAGCAGGTGGACCTTTAATTACGGCACTTGCTAAGGAATATAATGTTGCTATTTTACCTATAGACAGTGAACATAGTGCTATTTTCCAATGTTTGGAAGGACAAACTAAATCGAATGTAGATTCATTGATATTAACTGCTTCAGGTGGGCCACTTCGAACCTGGCCTAGTGAACGTATTGCTTCTGCTACGGCAGAGGATTGTTTAAAACATCCTACATGGAATATGGGGAGCAAAATTACTATTGATTCTGCTTCTTTATTTAATAAAGGGCTAGAGGTCATTGAAGCCCATTGGTTATTCGACTTTGATTTTGATCATATCGATGTGGTGGTTCACCCTCAAAGTATTATTCATTCTATGATTCGTTTAAATGATGGTGCTATCCTTGCACAAATGGGTAATCCTGATATGCGTGAACCAATTCAATATGCTTTAACATATCCTAAACGGATGCACCTTGATATGAAACATTTGGACTTTAAAGAATTACACACTCTTGAGTTTATGCCTCCTAGAGTGGATGATTTTCCTGCTTTAAATTTAGCATATGAAGTTGGTAAAATTGGTGGTTTTAAGCCAGCCGTATTTAATGCAGCTAATGAAACTGCCGTATATGCATTTTTAGATGGAAAAATCATATTTAGCGATATCTATAAAATCGTTACCGCTGTTTTGGAATCCATGGGAAGAGAAGATGATTTTACTCTCGATAACTTACTAGCTATCGATCAATGGGCTCGCATAAAAGCTTCAGAATTTATAAATAGGAGATAGTATGATTACGGCTTTAGCCACAATATTTGTATTTGGTCTAATCGTGTTTATTCATGAACTAGGTCATTTTATAACTGCAAAATTATCGGGCATGCGTGTTGATGAATTTGCTATTGGTTTTGGTCCTGTTTTGCTAAAAAAACAGTATGGCGAGACCTTATACTCTGTTCGTTGTATTCCGTTAGGTGGTTTCAATCGCATCGCTGGAATGACACCTGATGAGCCATTAGATGATGGTTCATTCTATACAAAACCAGCTTATAAAAAACTTATTGTTATTTCTGCTGGTGCTATTTTTAATTTCTTATTGGCTATAGTCATTTATTTCGGCCTAAATGCTACAGTGGGGACAATGGTTTCTACTGATAAGCCTATAATTGGCAGTGTTATTACAGGTGGTGCTGCAGATTTAGGAAAATTACAGGGTGGAGACATTATACTTTCCATTGATAACCAACCTATTTCCAAGTGGTCAGAGATTTCTGAACGTTTGAAAGGCACAGCTAATCATGGTGTTACCGTTGTAGTAAATCGTAATGGTGAAACAGTTGAAACTACTGTAATTCCAAAGATGGAAAAGGATACACCAAAGTTAGGTATATATCAAGCGTATGAAACAATACCTCATAGTATAGGGGATTCTTTCATACTAGCGGTTCAGAAAACAGGATATATTATTGTAGCTATGGTAGATGGACTACGTGAAATGGTTGTAGGTACAGAGCAGGCTGAAGTATCTGGACCGGTTGGCATTTCACATATGGCAGGTTCTATAGCTCAACAAGGCTTTGCACCTCTATTGAGTTTTGCTGCATTGCTAAGTATTAATTTAGGTGTTATCAATCTTTTGCCGTTACCAGTTCTTGATGGTGGGCATCTCATCATCATTTTAATAGAGGCCATTACAAGACGTAAATTACCGCCTAAAGCTTTGATGTATATTCAAATGATTGGTATTGCGCTATTAGTTACAATATTTGTATATGCTACTGCAAAAGATATACTACAATTACTATAAATAAGTCATAGTTAGGAGTTATATATGATTACTAGAAAACCAACAAATGGTATCTATGTAGGCAATGTAAAAATTGGCGACTATGCACCTGTTAGTATTCAGTCAATGATTACTACTGATCCTGTACATACGGAAAAGGCAATTGCTGAAATCAATCGATTAGCTGATGCTGGTTGTGAATTAGTTCGAGTTGCAGTTCCTACAATGGAATCTGCAAAAGCATTAAAAGCAGTACGTGCAGGAATAACTATTCCTCTTATAGCAGATATTCATTTTGATTATAAATTAGCATTAGAAGCCATTGATAATAATGTAGATGGCCTTCGAATCAATCCAGGCAATATCGGTGGAGAGGATAAGGTGTTGGCCGTTATTGAAAAGGCTAAACCTAAGCAAATTCCAATTCGTATTGGTGTCAATGCTGGTTCTTTACCACAACATATATTAGACGCTTATGGAGGTCATCCAACAGCTGATGGTATGGTTGAGACCGCATTGGAACACGTACGTATTTTAGAGAAATTGGACTATAAACAAATGAAGATTTCTATTAAAGCTACCGAAGTACCACTTATGGTAGAAGCTTATAGAAAGCTTTCAGATAAAATACCATATCCATTGCATTTAGGTGTAACTGAGGCCGGTACCATTAAACAAGGTACGATTAAATCGGCAATGGGTATTGGTGCATTGCTATTAGATGGTATCGGTGATACCTTGCGCGTATCCTTAACAGGTGACCCTATTCATGAAATTGAGGTGGGTAAAAGTATTTTAAGCAATTTAGGTCTTAGAAACTTTGGAGCTACCATGATTTCATGCCCAACATGCGGTCGTTGCCAAGTTAATTTATTTGATATGGCAAGCATTGTAGAAGAACGTCTAGCATCCATTTCTGCACCTATTAAGGTTGCCGTAATGGGATGTGTCGTTAATGGACCTGGTGAAGCTAGGGAAGCCGATTTTGGTATTGCCGGTGGCAAAGGTCAAGGTATCGTATTCAGAAAAGGGGAAGTTTTAAAAACCGTACCCGAATCTGAACTAGTAGATACTTTATTTAGAGAAATAGATCAATATTTAGAAACAATTGATAAGGAGTAATTGTATGTTAGCCAGTAAATTATATGCCCCAACATTGCGGGAAGTTCCATCTGATGCAGATGTGGTAAGTCAACAGCTTATGTTGCGCGCAGGTTTTATGCGTAAGGTTGCTAATGGTTTATATAGTTTTTTACCTTTGGGCTGGCGAAGCATCAAAAAAATTGAAGCTATCATTCGCGAAGAAATGGACCGTTCTGGTGCACAAGAGATTATGATGCCTATTTTGCAACCAGCAGAGATTTGGAAAGAATCTGGTCGTTGGAATGCGTATGGTGCTGAAATGATGCGTATCAATGACCGCCATGATGTGGAGTACTGCTTAGGACCAACTCATGAAGAAATG
Source organism: Veillonella atypica (assembly GCF_041431435.1). NCBI lineage: Bacteria > Bacillati > Bacillota > Negativicutes > Veillonellales > Veillonellaceae > Veillonella > Veillonella atypica. The sequence continues at coordinate 291,339 of NZ_JAPVXV010000001.1, read as the reverse complement.
ATTACAACATTGGTAAAAAATGAAATTAATTCATATCGTCAATTACCAGTTAATCTTTATCAAATCCAAAGTAAATTCCGCGATGAACGTCGTCCACGATATGGTTTAATGCGTAGCCGCGAATTTATCATGAAGGATGGTTACTCCTTTGACATTGATGATGCAGCGGCAGATGTATCTTACAAAAATATGTATGATGCATATAGTCGTATTTTTACTCGTTGCGGTCTTACTTTTAGACCTGTAGAAGCAGATAGCGGTGCTATTGGTGGTAGCAATACCCATGAATTTATGGCTATTGCTGAAGCTGGTGAAGCAGATATTATTCACTGTTCCGCTTGTGACTATGCAGCGAATATTGAAATCGGTAAACCTGGCATTATGAAGCAAGCAGAAGAAGCTTTAAAAGAATTAGAAGTAGTAGATACACCTCATGCATCTACTATTGAAGCTGTTGCAGAAATGCTCAATTTACCTTTGGAAAAAACTATTAAAGCAGTAGTATATGCTATTGAAGATAAAGTAATTCTAGCTATGGTTCGCGGTGATCATGATGTGAACGAAGTGGCTGTTCAACATGCTGTTAATGGTTCTGTAGAGCCTGAAATGGCAACACCTGAACAATTGGATAAGGTTGGATTGACAGCTGGTTTTATCAGCCCAGTAGGTCTTAAACAAACTGATGATTTTGCTATTGTTGTAGATGAATCTGTTATGGAAACTTACAATGTTTGTGGTGGTGCCAATAAAGCTGATGCTCATTACATTAATATCAATCCTAAACGCGATTTTAATACAGAAGATATTATCGTAGCACCTATTCGTTTGATTACTAAAGACGATGTGTGCCCTGAATGCCATAGTCCTTTAGAATACAGTAAAGGTATCGAAGTAGGCCAAGTATTTAAGTTAGGTACTAAATATTCTGAAAGTTTACAAGCTACATACCTTGATCAAAATGGTCGTCCTAATGCAATGGTTATGGGCTGTTATGGTATTGGCGTTAGCCGTACATTAGCTGCAGCTATTGAACAATATCATGATGAAAATGGTATTGTTTGGCCTCGTGCTATAGCTCCATTTGAAGTAGTTATTGTTCCTATTAACGCAAAAGATGAAGCTCTAATGTCCACAAGTACATCTATTTACGATACATTGTTAAACAATAAAGTAGATGTATTATTAGATGACCGTAAAGATCGGGCTGGTGTTAAGTTTAAAGATGCTGATCTTATTGGCTATCCATTGCGTATTACAGTAAGTAAAAATACGTTGGAAAGCAATGAGGTTGAAATCCGCGTTCGTAAAACAGGTGAAGCTATTAATTGTCCAATCGATGAAGTATCTAGCAAGGTACAAGAATTATTGAGCCAATTATAATTAAATTGCGATTCTAGTGAAAGCTCATTGGAATCGCAATTTTTATATTTATATATATGTGAATTCATTCAATTTCATATTGAAAACTTTTAGTTAATACCTTGTAAAAACTTGAATAAACAAGCGGAATAAGTCATAATAAAATGATAGGGTAATGTAATAATTTGGAGGTAATTATGCGTGTAGATTTTCATATGCATTCTACATTTTCTGATGGTGTAGAAACACCAGAACAGCTATTACAGCATGCTATTGAAGCTGATTTGAAAATGATTGCATTAACTGATCACGATGAAATTGCTGGTATAGATGTAATGTTACAAAATAATAGTTCTATTCAAATTATTACAGGTTGTGAGTTCAGTGGTCACTATAAAGGTAAGGATATTCATATCTTAGGTTATGGATTTAATCATCATGATGAAGGATTACGGAAATTCATTGAATTTTTCAAAGAAAAACGTGAATCAAGAATAAAAGAAATTATTAGTCGATGTATTGCTCATGGCTATGACATTTCTTTTTCTGAATTACAAAATTTATATCCAAATACTAAGTCCTATGGTAGACCACATGTTGCTAGATTATTAATAGATCATGGCTATGCCAAAGATGTACAAGATGTATTTGATGGTATATTAAATTCAAAAAGCCCGTGTTATATACCTAAAGTAAAATTAGAAGTACCAGAAATATTAGATATTATTCATAATGCAAATGGACTAGCTGTATTAGCGCATCCCAAATTAGTCCGTAATGATGAGTATGTCGCGGAACTATTAAACTATAGTTTTGATGGTGTAGAAGTATATCATTCTAAACATGATTATGATGATGAAATAAAATATTTAACCATGGCAAAAGAACGAAATTTATTTGTTACAGGTGGATCTGATTATCATGGAATACCTAATCGATACCCTTATCATTTAGGTGAATATGTTGTAGATAGTAATCTAGTAAATCAATTTATTGAACGCATACGTTGTATATCTGCGTAATTATAGATGTGAGGTGTACTATGGAAGTTATTGCTTTTGTAGGTGGTAGTGGGACCGGTAAAAGTCATCGGGCTCTCGTACTAGCTCATGAAAATAGTGTGGAATGCATTATTGATGATGGTATTTTAATTCATGATAATAAAATTGTAGCTGGATTTTCTGCCAAAAAAGAATCTAGCCGATTAAAGGCTGTTCGTCGTGCTATATTTCAAGATCCGGTTCAAGTTAAAGAGGTTCGTAGTCAATTAGATGTTATCAAGCCGAATCGATTGATGATTATCGGTACATCCGATAATATGGTCAAAAAAATTACAAAGGCATTGGGGATTCAAGAACCAGATCGATATATTCGCATCGAAGATGTGGCAACCCCTAAAGAAATTGAAAAAGCACAGTATGCTCGTTTAAAGGAAGGTAAGCATATTATTCCTGTGCCAACCATGGAATTAAAGCCTCACTTTAAAGGATATCTTATCGATCCAATTAAGACGATTTGGAGACGACGTACATTGCGTAAACAAGATCCTGATAAAATTGGTCAAATTGGATCTGAAGGCTTTGAACGTTCCGTTGTTAGACCAGCCTTTAGTTATTATGGTCGTCTAACATTTGATGATGATGTCATCATTAAATTAATTAGAAATGGCCTAAAAAAGGTTCCTGGTGTTGATGCCTCATCAGACATCGCTTTCAAAAAGAGCTCTAAAGGGCAGAATGGTTTAATATTAGATATGTCAGTTGTTATTGAACAAGGTCATCCAGTTAAACCAATGATGCAACAGGTACAAAAATCTGTACGCAACGAATTAGAATATATTACGGGCATGTCTGTAGAGCGGATGTCTATAAAAGTAAAAAATATTGTAGAAACAAAACGTAAGATTATAAAACATATTTAGGAGATAGAATGAAGTCATATTATATATATACCTATGGTTGTCAAATGAATACCGCTGATTCTGAGCGTCTTTCACATCAACTTGAAACAGTAGGCTATATACCGACCGATGATGTAGAATCGGCAGATTTAATATTATTGAATACCTGTGCAGTACGTGAAACGGCAGAAACGAAAGTATTTGGTCGTATCGGTGAATTAAAACGTTTAAAACAAAAAAATAAAAATTTGATCATTGCTATTACAGGTTGTATGGCACAAAAAAATCAAGCTGAAATGTTTAAACGCGCACCTCATATCGATATTGTCCTAGGTACTCATAATATTCAACATATTAATGAAATGATTGCTGAGGTTCAACGTACCCATAAGCATCAAATCAATGTTGACATGGATAATACAGTACTTCCAGAATTACAGGCAAAACCTAATGGTACATTTTTTGCTTGGGTACCGATTATGAATGGTTGTAATAAATTTTGTACTTATTGCATCGTTCCTCATGTGCGCGGTCGCGAAATTAGCCGTCCCGTAGAAGCAATTGTAAAAGAAGTAACAGAGTTGGGTGCAAAAGGGTTTAAGGAAATTACGTTGTTAGGACAAAATGTAAATTCCTATGGCTTAGATTTTAAAGATGGTACCGATTTTGGCACATTAGTAGATGCCCTTGATCATATCCCAGGCATCGAACGTATTCGTTATATGACGAGTCATCCTCAAGATATGACCAAATCAATGATTGATGCATTGGGGCGCTCTAGTAATATCGTTACGCATTTACATTTACCAATTCAATCCGGTTCTGATAGAATTTTAAAGAAGATGAATCGTCATTATACGGTGGAACATTATAAAGAATTATTATCCTACTGTAGAGAGAAAATTAAAAATGTAGTTGTAACAACCGATATAATCGTAGGTTTTCCTGGGGAGACTGAGGAAGATTTTGAACAGACGCTTCAATTATTAAAAGATGTTCGCTACGATATGGCTTATACTTTTATTTACTCTAAACGGTCTGGTACGCCTGCTGCTACCATGGATGAGCAAGTTCCAGAAGAAGTAAAACGCGTTCGTCTACAACAATTGATGGATATTCAAAATGAAATTTCTTTAGAACTCAATAAAACTATGGAAGGCAAAGTATTTGATATTATTGTAGAAGGTCCAAGTGCTAAAGATGAAACCATGTGGTTCGGTCGTACGTCCGGGAATAAAATGGTACTATTCCCAAAAGATGATGAGTTAACTATCGGTGATACTGTACCAGCCTATATTGATAAAGCACAAACATGGGTCTGCTACGGTACCATTCAAAAGGGGTAAGAATGGCAAAAAAAGTAACACCAATGATGGAACAATATTTAGATATTAAATCGCGACATAGCGATGAGCTTCTATTTTTCCGACTTGGTGATTTTTATGAATTATTTAATGAAGATGCATTAATTGCATCTCGAGAATTGAATATTACCTTAACAGGTAGACCAACAGGCAATGAGGAACGAACACCTATGTGTGGCGTTCCTTTTCATGCTGCTGAAAGTTACATAGAAACTTTGGTTAAAAAAGGGTATAAGGTCGCTATTTGTGAACAATTAGAGGACCCTAAGGCCGTAAAAGGCATCGTTAAGCGGGATGTTATCCAAGTCATTACACCGGGAACCGTAATGACAGAAAATGGTAATGATGCACGGAGTAATAACTTTTTAGCTCTATTCTATTTAGTTAAAGAGGCTTGGATTCTTGTATTCTCCGATGTATCTACGGGTGAGGTCATTTGGGATCGTGTACCTCAAGACAATATAAGTCAAATATATGATTCTCTTAGCATGTATAGACCTGCTGAAATCATTGTTCCTGAAGGAACTATTTTGCCACAATCTATCGTTGATTTCATTCATAATCAATTTAATAATGTAGTATTGTCTCCATTTACTTCCTTTGAAAGTGTAGATTTTGCATGTAAACTTGCAAATAATCACTTTCAAGATATGGGCCTTATGGAGGAAGATGTATTAGCTGCATTAGGCTTTATGCTCTTATATTTACAAGATGTAATTAAAACAGAAATAGCCCATATTAATTATGTTCATCAGATGGATGTAGGCAATCGTTTGATTCTAGATACGTCCTCATTGCGTCATCTTGAGATTACACACAACTTGCGGGATGGCGGTGTAAAGGGGACTTTATTAGATGTGCTCGACAGAACATTAACACCTATGGGGGCCCGTTTATTAAAACAATGGTTGGAAAGCCCTCTTACGGATATATCTACTATTCAACGACGTCAAGCTGCTGTTGCGGAACTCATATCTCGCAATGGTGAAAGATGCGAAATTCAAGGTTATTTAGATTGTATTTATGATTTTGAGCGTATCGTAGGTCGTATTGAAACAGGTTCTGTATCGCCTCGCGATTTTACATCGCTTCGTGAATCCCTCCAAGTATTACCGCAAATTAAGAATCTTCTTAAAGAATTTTCTGGCCTTTCATTGTCATCTATTAATACTCGCATTGATCATCATGCTGATATATATGATTTATTGAATCGAGCTATCGCAGAACAACCAGCATTAACATTGAAAGATGGACGCGTAATTCGGGATGGCTATAACGAAGAATTAGATGAACTACGATCCTTAGCCACCAATAGTGAGGTTTGGCTTCAAAAGTTAGAGGATAAGGCCAGAGAAGAAACAGGCCTCAAACTAAAAACAAAATATAATAAGGTTTTTGGATATTTCTTTGAAGTAAGTAAATCTCAAATTGATAAGGTACCGGCCTATTTTATTCGGAAACAAACCACAGTCAATGCAGAGCGTTATATTACACCTGATTTAAAAGAATTTGAAATTAAAATTCTAAGTGCCAAGGAAAAAATTGTTTCCTTAGAACAACAGCTCTATCAAGATTTACGCGATCAAATCAAAGGCGTTATTAAAAAGGTTCAGGAAACAGCTAGAGCTTTGGCAGAACTGGATGTACTTGCATCATTAGCGACTGTTGCCTATGAGTCTAACTATATTTGCCCGAATATCGTTATGAATGGTCAAATTAATATTCGTGATGGTCGTCATCCGGTGATAGAAAAATTCTTAAAAAGAGAGGTTTTTGTTCCTAATGATGTAGTACTCAACCATGATGATGAAGAATTTATGCTTATAACTGGACCTAATATGGCTGGTAAATCTACCTATATGAGACAAGTTGCGATACTTATGATTATGGCTCAAATTGGGTCATTCATTCCTGCTAGAGAGGCCACTATTTCTCCTGTAGATCGCGTATTTACACGTGTAGGTGCTAGTGATGATATTTCTACAGGTCAAAGTACATTTATGGTAGAAATGAAAGAGGTTGCTTATATTCTTGAAAATGCTACCTCTAAGAGTTTAATTATTCTTGATGAAATCGGTCGTGGTACCAGTACCTTTGATGGTTTAAGTATCGCACAAGCCGTGGTAGAACATATTTGTAAACATATTCATGCAAAAACATTGTTTGCTACACATTACCATGAATTGATACCTTTGGAGGACGTATACCCTCGTTTGAAGAATTACACGGTAGCTGTAAAGGAGAAAGGAAAAGATATTGCCTTTTTACGCCGTATTATTAGAGGTGGTGCCGATAGGAGCTATGGTATTCACGTAGCAAAATTAGCAGGTTTACCAGCTCAAGTATTGAAACGAGCGGAAGTGATTCTTGAATCCTTAGAGGAACAAAATACCGACACCGATGATTTAAATAATCGCGTTATAACATCAGATTCTGTTGTTAAGTATACTAAACCATCTATCGAACAAGATGATTTTGGCAATTTATTCACCCATTCTGTTGTGGATTCCTTGTTGGCTATAGATGTGAATACGATGACACCTATAGAGGCGCTAAATGCAATTCATCAGTTACAAGCAGAGGCGCGTAATGGAGGCGGTAAATAATGGCAACCATACATGTTTTGGATGAAACTACAATCAATAAAATAGCAGCTGGTGAGGTTGTAGAACGTCCCGCATCAGTTGTAAAAGAACTGATTGAAAACTCTATTGATGCTGGTGCTACATCGATTGAAGTGGAAATTGGCGAAGGTGGTAGTGCATATATGCGCATTACTGATAATGGCAAGGGGATGACAGAAGAAGATGCCCGCCTTGCAGTTTTGCGCCATGCTACCTCTAAGATTCAAAATGTAGAGGATTTATTCGATATTGCATCCTTAGGGTTTAGGGGAGAGGCTTTGGCGAGTATCGCTTCTGTTTCTCATTTTATTTTGACTACTAGAACTGTAGACCAAGAACTTGGTACACGTATCCTCATCGATGGAGGAACCTTTACTGATTGTATTCCTTATGGTGCAGCACCTGGTACGACAATTGAAGTGAAGGAATTATTTTTTAATACACCAGCTCGTCGTAAATTTCTTAAAACTGAACGAACTGAATCATCTAAAATTCAAGACTTTGTTGGTAAATTGGCATTAAGTAATCCGCATATTGCTTTTAAATTAACTATTGATGATCGTGTAGCTATCATTACACCAGGAACTGGCTCAATACAAGATACAGTGGCTGCATTATACGGTTATAAGACCAAGAATGATATATTTCCTATCGCTTATGAAAGTGAACATATCTATATTGAAGGTGTTGTATCAAAACCAACATTGTTAAAAAGCACGCGTATTTGGCAGACGATTATTGTCAATAATCGAGTTATATCAGATAAAACAATTTTGAAAGCCATAGATAATGCTTACCATGCATTATTACCAAAATCTGGATATCCATTGGTTTTACTACATATAACTGTACCGGCTAGTATGGTGGATATCAATGTACATCCTCGGAAGAGTGAAGTTAAATTCGAAGATGATAAAATCATATTTAAAGCTGTTTATCATGCAATTCTAAATGCCTTAAATAACCCTCTTCATGAACGGTATGAACGTGAATCATCATCGTTTACTCAACCTTTAGAAACTGAATCACAAGGTAGTGGCTATAACTCGTACCAAGCTCCACAAGTTTTGAGTGATCATAATGATACGGCTGAACATATTGCTACAGCCATTGACTATGATAAGGTTTTTGGCGGACGGCGCACTAAGGGATATGAGGTATTACGTCAGGATACACGCGATTTTGTAGATGCCTTAAAAGAAAAAGGGTTTACACCACCAGCTCCAAAAGCGACGTATGAACAGGAAGCATTTGAGGAATCTTCATTTACATCAGTTCCTACAGCTTATACTAGCTATACGACGGAAGATAAAGAGAAATTCCATCAAATACAAGAACAGCATATAGAAGATGAGTCTAGAGATATACAAAAATCAGGCTTTTTACCAATGGGACAGGTTGCATCCTGTTATATATTAGCCAAAAAAGGTGATGATTTATATATTATAGATCAGCATGCAGCACACGAACGTGTCCGTTATGATCGTTTGTGTAAATCTTCGGAAGCTATACCAATGCAAAGCCTGCTTGTACCGACATATAGCAATGCCACAGAGGATGAAATGAATCTTGTTGAGAATGAACAGGACGCTTTGTTGGATTTAGGCTTTGAAGTAGAGCTTGGCGGTCCTAATCAAATCAAATTAGTTGGTGCACCTGTAGATCTAGTAGAAAGTAAAGCTCAGGAAATTTTATCTTATGTATTTACTTTTTTGCATGACCATGAACAGCCTACTAAAGCTCAATTGCGTCATGAAATGCTAGCTTATGCATCTTGTAGGGGAGCCATTAAATCTGGACACAATCTTAATATGTACCAAATGACAACACTTATTGAAGATTTATTCCATACAGATAAACCTTATGTGTGTCCTCATGGTCGCCCAACAATTATTAAATTTACACCTGATGAATTGGGTAAGTTATTCTTAAGGTCTTAATATGATTATTACTACTTCACAAAAAGCGTCTTCAGCGATAAAAGAAGAAACAAAAGAATTAGCTAAATCATTAGATTTAGTATATCTAAATCGTCAAAAGAGGCCTATTTCTGAACTATTATTAGAGGATACACCTATTGCGGTTGTTTCTAAGAATCAATTGACAATTCATTTTAACGAAGAACAGGAGCATAGATTTCATTTATCCATGGCTCAATTGCGTATTTTACGCTTACAACGCGGAGATAATGACCATCTTGTAAATGCTATAGAATTGTTAACAACTGAATCATCTAATTCCATATCTATAGTTGATTGTACACTAGGCCTTGGCAGTGATAGTATTATCATGTCCTATGCATTCCCTAGTGCACATATTATAGGATTAGAGGCGTCATATCCTATATGGCTATCTACATGGTTTGGATTGAAACATTATACTCATGAGGATATGACTGTAACAAATGCACTACGTCGTGTTGATGCTCGTCATGATAATTTTGAAAGCTTTTTAAAAGGGCTACCTAACGATAGTGTAGATATATTATATTTTGACCCTATGTTTGAAGTTCCTATTGAAGAAAGTCCTCAATTTAAACCGTTGCGTGGGCATACTTCGGAAGGTAGAATCACAGATTCTGTGATTCAGGAAGCTAGGCGCGTTTGTCGATTAGGTTTTATTATTAAAGAACGGCCGTTTAGTGCTGTATTTAAAGATTTCCCACCATCCACATGGGTGGGCGGCAAGTATAGTCGTATAGGATATGGTGTTTACAGTAATAAGGGGTTACAATGGAAAAATTAATAACAATTGTAGGTCCTACAGCTGTAGGTAAGACTGACTTAACATTAGCATTGGCTAAAGGCTATAATGGCGAAGTGATTTCTGGTGATGCGTATCAGGTGTATAAACATTTAAATATTGGTACTGCAAAGCCGACAACAGATGAATTAGCTACTATACCTCATTATCTCATAAACATTTTAGAACCTGACGATGATTACAGTGTTTCTATCTTTCAACAACAAGCTAAATCATTAATAAATCAATTAAATGACAATCATGTTGTACCAATCTTATCTGGTGGAACTGGTTTATATGTTCAGTCTTTGTTAGAAAACTATAATTTTAATGATATAAAGCCTAATACAAAATTAAGAATCGAATTAGATGAGTTATATACTGAATATGGCGTAAATGGATTACGTGAGTATGCTCAGAATTTGGCAGAAAAAGGTGGCATAGAAATTAAATATACCGATAAACATCGGTTGTACCGTGCTATTGAATTGATGACTGCTGGTGATTATAAATCGTTAATAAAGCAAACAAAAGAGGGTTTATCCTATAAAGGCCCAGTTATTGGATTACAACGAGAACGTAGTGATTTATATAATCGAATCAATCGCCGCGTAGAAATTATGTTTGAAAAAGGTCTAGTGGATGAAGTTAAACAATTACTAAAAAGTGGAGTAAACCCAAATTGTCAGGCTTTTAAAGGTATTGGCTATAAAGAGGTTGTTCAGTATTTAGAAGGATTAATCAGTTATGACGCATGTGTAGATTTAATTCAGAAAAATACGCGTCACTTTGCAAAACGACAAATTACATGGTATAAACGTATGCCGTACATAGAATGGATTACCATAGACTCACAAACAACAGAAGCCGAAATTTATGGTATGGCTTGTAATATAATTGACTCAAGTTTTTAATAGATAAAGGATAGAGAATGACATTAGAAGAAATACGTAGTAAAGCCCTTGAAATGGCTGAACCACAATTTAAAAAGTTTGAACCTATTGCATTAGCAAATACGAAAAAGGTATTAGAAGCATTTAAAGAGTGTCAAGTATCTGACTATCATTTTACAGGCACAACCGGTTATGGTTATAACGATGTAGGCCGTGAAAAATTAGATGAAGTATTTGCCTATGTATTCAAAGGCGAAAAGGCTCTCGTGCGCCCACATTTTGTATCGGGTACTCACGCATTAGCCACCACACTGATGGCTATTATGGGAAATGGCTCTAAAGGAACTGAATTTATCTATGCCGTTGGAGCTCCTTATGATACAATGCAATCCGTTATAGGCTATACTCGTCCTGTTAAGGGTTCATTGATTGAAAAAGGTTTTACCTATACAGAAGTGCCCCTTAACAATAATACCTATGATTTGGACGCTATAGGACAGGCTGTTAATTCCAATACACGTGCTGTGGTTATCCAACGTTCTCGTGGGTATAGTACTCGTGAGCCATTGTCGATTGCGGATATTAAAGCGATCGTTGATGTTGTGAAAGCTAAGAATCCGGAAACCATTTGCTTTGTAGATAATTGCTACGGTGAATTTACAGAGCTTCAAGAGCCATTAGAGGCCGGTGCTGATATCATGGCAGGTTCTCTCATCAAAAATGCTGGCGGTGGTTTAGCACCAACCGGTGGCTATATCGTGGGCCGTGAGGATTTAGTTGAAGATGCATCATATCAATTGACGGCTCCAGGGCTTGGTGATCATATGGGCTCTTATGCGCCTGGTTACCGTTTATTCTTCCAAGGCTTGTTTATGGCTCCTCATGTAGTATTACAAGCTCTTAAAGGGGCTGTGTATACAGCTGCAGTAGGTGAATTACTTGGATATGAAGTATTTCCTAAGGTAGATGCAGCGCGTTATGATTTGATTCAAGCCATTAATTTAAAAAATGGCGAGGAAATGGAGCATTTCTGTGTAGGTATGCAAGCTTACTCTCCTGTAGATGCGCATGTGCATCCAATTCCTGGGGATATGCCTGGTTATGAAGATAAAATTATCATGGCTGGCGGTACCTTTGTACAAGGGTCATCTATTGAGCTTAGTGCCGATGGCCCTGTGCGCTCTCCATATACAATCTTCATGCAAGGTGGTCTTGTATTCGAACATTCTATGCTCGGCATTTTAGGGGCGGCAGAGGAATTATTAAAACATAGATAATAATTAGAATCTCTTTCTTTGATGGAAAGAGATTCTTTTGTTTCAAATCTTTTCAATATACCTCGTTCTAGGCTATAATATAAGTTGCTATAATTTCATAGCAATACTACTCGGACTTTTACACCGAACTAGTGTTTTACACGTCAGGCTTTCACCCTGATTAGTTTTATGATCAAGAGATCATTAAAAGGAGAAAGTATGGAAAAAGTTATCGCTGTAGCTATGAGTGGCGGCGTAGACAGTTCTTTGACTGCTGCAATGCTACTAAAACAAGGCTATAAAGTATTTGGTATTACCCTATGGCTATGGGTGAGTGGGACACCGTATGATGAGGTGCCTCTTGCCGTAACAGATGCTAAGAAAATGTGTGATTTTCTAGGTATTGAGCATCATGTTATTGATGCTCGCGATGTATTCTACGAGAATGTAGTAGATTATTTCGTAAAAGAATATGCTTATGGTCGTACACCAAATCCTTGTGTATTCTGTAATAAAAATATCAAATTTGATTTGATGCTCAATCGAGCCCTTGAACTTGGTGCAACACATATGGTAACCGGTCATTATGCACAGGTTAATTATAATGAAGGCACTGGTTTATATGAATTGCATAAAGGTGTTGACCCAACTAAAGATCAAAGCTATGTTATGTATAATATGAATCAACGTATTTTGAGTCACCTCATGTTCCCATTGGGTGGCCAATGTAAAACAGAAACGCGTAAATTAGCTGCTGAATATGATTTGCCAGTAGCTAAGAAACCAGACAGTGTAGATATTTGTTTCTTACCGCATGGTAATTATCAAAAACTCGTAGTAGAAGAAATGAAAACTAAACCAAAATCTGGTAATATTGTTACTGAAGATGGTGAAATATTAGGAAAGCATACGGGTTTATTCAATTACACGATTGGTCAGCGTAAAGGACTAGGCATTGCTTATAAACACCCTTTATATGTTATTGGCTTTAATGGTGAACGCAATGAAGTTATTGTAGGACCTAATGATCGACTTTTTACGAATCGTATGATTTGTAAGTTCTATAATTTCTTAGATGATACAATCCATAAAGAGTTAAAGGCGGAAGGTAAAATTCGTTACGCAGCCAACCCATCGCCTTGTACGGCACGTATCTTAGACGACGATACGATGGAGGTTATCTTTGATGAACCACAACGGGCTATTACACCAGGTCAGTCCGTAGCCTTTTATAATGGCACTCAATTATTAGGAGGTGCTGTTATCGATCGCGTATGTTAGAAAGGAGAATACAAGTTCCTTGAACTTGTTCATATAGTATGTCAACGAAAAAGATTAGAAACTTCTGTATTATAGCTCATATCGACCATGGTAAATCTACCATCGCTGATAGATTAATTGAATATACTGGTACATTACAAAAACGGGAAATGGAAGCTCAAGTATTGGATTCCATGGATTTAGAACGTGAACGTGGTATTACTATTAAAGCGCAATCCGTTCGTATTTTGTATAAGGCTCAAGATGGTGAAGAATACATTTTGAACCTTATTGATACGCCGGGCCATGTGGATTTCAGCTATGAAGTATCTCGTTCTCTTGCAGCTTGTGAAGGGGCATTACTCGTTGTAGATGCTGCACAAGGTGTAGAGGCTCAAACGTTGGCGAATGTGTATCTCGCTTTAGAACATGATCTTGAAATTATTCCTGTTATCAACAAAATAGATTTGCCTTCTGCCGATCCTGATCGGGTTAAACATGAAATTGAAGATATCATTGGTTTAGACGCATCAGAAGCAGTATTATGTTCTGCTAAATCTGGCATTGGCATTCCAGATATTTTAGAAGCTATTGTAAATAAGGTGCCTGCACCACCAGATAAATCTGATGAACCAACAAGAGCATTGATTTTTGATAGCCGCTTTGATGCTTATAAAGGTGCTATTGCTTATGTGCGCGTAAAAGAAGGTACTATTAAAACAAAAGATACAATCCGTATGATGCATGATAATAAGGATTTTGATGTAACTGAGCTCGGTATCTTTACACCAAATCTTGTGCCTGTCCAAGAATTACCATGTGGTTCTGTAGGTTGCATTGCAGCAAGTATTAAGAATGTAGCTGACTGTCACGTAGGTGATACGGTAACATTAGCTAATAATCCTGCACCTGAACCATTACCAGGTTACCGCAAGGCTGTATCTATGGTATATTGTGGTCTCTACCCTACAGAGTCTAAAGACTACGAAAATCTTCGTGATGCATTAGAAAAATTGCAGCTTAATGATGCTGCCTTAGAATATGAAGCAGAAACATCCTTGGCTCTCGGCTTTGGTTTCCGTTGTGGTTTCTTAGGCTTACTACATATGGATGTTATTCAAGAGCGCTTAGAGCGTGAATATAATCTAACACTTATCACTACGGCTCCATCTGTTAACTACAAGGTATATAAAACAAATGGGGAAATGCTAGAAGTGGATAATCCTGCTAAATTACCACCTCCAACGGAAATCGATTATATTGAAGAACCATATGTTAAGGCTACGACCATTGTACCTAAGGATTTTGTTGGTACTATTATGGAATTGTCTCAAGATAAACGTGGCGAATATCAATCCATGGAATACTTGGATGAAACGCGTGTATCCGTTGTATATCACTTACCATTAAGCGAAATCATTTATGATTACTTTGATAAATTAAAATCTGCTACAAAGGGGTATGCATCTCTTGATTATGAATTGATTGGTTATAAACAATCTCCAATGGTTAAGATGGATATCTTGTTAAATGGAGAACCTGTAGATGCATTATCTATCATCGTTCATAAGGATCGCGCTGCTACACGTGGTCGTGCATTAGCTGAGAAATTAAAAGAATTAATTCCTCGTCAAATGTTTGAAATTCCTATTCAAGCAGCAGTAGGCACAAAAATTGTAGCTCGTGAAACTGTAAAAGCTTGGCGTAAAGACGTTTTAGCAAAATGTTATGGTGGCGATATTTCTCGTAAACGTAAACTCTTAGAAAAACAAAAGGCCGGTAAGAAACGCATGAAAGCCGTTGGTTCTGTAGAGATTCCACAAGAAGCATTTATGGCAATTTTAAAGGTAGAAGATTAATATGGTAACAAATCGTAACGATTTGTTTGTACAGCGGGATATGGGGATATACATCCATATCCCGTTTTGCAAACAAAAATGTATATATTGTGACTTTCCAGCGTATCAAAATTTAGAGGAATATTACGATACATATCTGTATGCCTTGGTTCAAGAAATGACTATGTTCGGTGATGCATATCCTAAATCTCGTACTAAACTTGTAGATACTGTTTATTTGGGAGGCGGTACACCGACGGAATTATCCTTATTACAGTTAGAACAAATTTTGAATACCATTAAAACTACCTATAATGTATCTCCTGATTGTCAGTTTACCATTGAATCAAATCCTGGAGAGGTAGATCGGGCTTATTTAAAGGGGCTGCATAAGTTAGGATTCTCTCGTATCAGTTTTGGGGTTCAAACTTTTAATGATAAATCTCTAGTAAGTTTACATAGAAGTCACAATCGTGAGGATGCTATACATGCAGTTCAATGGGCTTTTAAGGAAGGATTTCAAGATATTAATATCGATTTAATATATGGATTACCGAATCAAACAACTGATGAAATTAATAAAAATTTAGATATTGTTAGTACATTGCCTATTAATCATATTTCTACCTATGGTTTACAAGTAGAACCAGGAACACGATTATATCATTTGGTTGATAAAGGAGTCATTTCTTTACCTGATGAATCAACAGAGGATACGATGTATGACATGATGATGCAAGGGATTCAAGATTTGGGATTTGAGCGTTATGAAATATCCAATTTTGCGAAAGATAAGGCCTATAGTAAACATAATCTAAAATATTGGCAATATTGTGATTATTTAGGTTTTGGTGCTGGTGCTCATTCATTTTTTGATAGTGTAAGAAGAGCTAATAATCGTAATGTCATGCCTTATGCTAGAAAAATAGACTGCTTTGAATTTCCTGTTGTAGATGAGGAAGTTATCGATTCCAAAAGAGCTAGAGAAGATTATTGTTTTTTAAGCTTGCGAACTAAGTGGGGAATCAATACAGTCGATTTTGCTAACAGATTTAATATACGATTAGAAGATATATATGGCTCTATTTTAGATAATTTAATTGAAAAGAATTTAATAATACAAGATGGCGACTTATATTATCTTACGCCAGAAGGTGCTAAGCATGGAAATTATGTGTTTAGTCAATTCATAAAAGAGTAAGATTTCTCATAGTTTCTCAATAAGTAACATGTTAGGATAAATAGGATGATGATGAATATGCATGCTTATTTAGGAGGAAAGATGAAGACATCTGTTATAATACATGGATTACATAATGAATTTTCTTTGGACCAAATGAAAGCATGTATATCATTAGCTGAAAAATACGGTGGTTCCTTTAGACATGTGGTGACTGGTATACAAATTACAGGTATTGATAAGGATGATAAAGAGGCTTTGATTGCTGAGTTACCTGATGGGGTTACTACGGTTATTCATAGAGGTGTCAATTCATTAATTGCCTGTGTAGGTAAAGGAAAATGTAAAAACGGTCAGATGGAGACTGCTGAATTAGCAGATTATATAGAACGTAAACATTATGGTCGTAAAACAAGTCACAAATGTAAAATAGGAATTAGTGGTTGTGGTCGTAATTGTCCTGATTCTATGGTTAAAGATATTGCCTTTATTGGTACATCTCAAGGATTTATGCTCGCCGTAGGTGGTAATACTGGTATGCGCCCTGAAGCAGGGAAAATACTAATGCGTAAATTATCTGTTGAACAAGCAAAGAAGGCTGCTGATATACTGATCGATTGGTATGCAGAAAATGGGGAACCAAAGGAACGGATGGGGAAATTGTTAGAACGTCTTGGCAATCCATTAGAAAATAAAACTTTATAATTTAACAATAGCTCCTAGTGATAAATGATATGTACCCATTTTCCTGGACACATATTATTTACTAGCCTAAACACATGGATGCTTCCCTGTATTTTACAGGGGGCATCCATTTTGTTTTTTTCTGAATCCTTTTATCATTGTAATAGTTGATGTATTCTTCAATTGCCCCCGCAAAAGCATTGAATGATGGATATTCCATTTCACAGCCATAATATATTTCCGTTTTCAACCTACCGAAAAATGTCTCCATTACAGAATTATCATAACAGTTTCCTTTTCTAGACATAGACTGAATAATTCCATGTTCTTTAAGTGCGTTCCTAAAATATTTATGTTGGTACTGCCATCCTTGATCAGAGTGAAAAATCAATCCTGAAAGATTAGGATACTTTTTGAAAGCTCTATCTAACATACGAGAAATCTGTTCTAAATTAGGCCTTAATGCCAAGTCATAGGAAATAACCTCATTCGTGTTCATATCTAAGATAGGTGATAAGTAACACTTTCCCCATGGAAAGTTAAATTGAGATACATCAGTAGTCCATTTTTGAAATGGAGCTGTTGTACTAAAGTCTCTATTGATAATATTATCGGCTATTTTGCCTACTTGACCTTTATAAGAGTGATATTTTTCTTTTGGTCTCTTTCCTGCGAGCCCCATGATTTTCATAAGTCTTTGTACTCGTTTATGATTGACTATAAAACCTCGATTAAGAAGTTCTTGATATACACGACGCACACCATAACGTCCCTTATGCTCTGTAAAAATCTTTTGAATTTCCTCTTTAAGTTGTATATTTCTTTCATCTACAAGATCTACTTTAGAGAGCTCAAAATAATAGGTGGATTTAGCCATTCCCATAGCTTTTAAAAGATATTTTAGTTGATATCCTTGCTTTCGGAGTATTTTGATAATCGCTGCTTTTTCGCCTTGAGACGCGCAGCTTCCTTTTCTTCTCTCAAGGCAATCTCTTTTTTTATGACTTCATTTTCAGCTTTAATATAAGCATTTTCAGCTCGTAAGCGAATGAGTTCCTCGTATTCACTCTCATTGAGTTGTCTAGGTGAAATATTCTTTGTTACTTTCATGTCAGAATCCTTTGGTCGTCGCCCTTTAGGCTTATTGATAAGACCATTGTATCCCAAAGTCTTGTATTTATGAACCCATTGATATAGTAGACCACTATTAATTCCAGCAACAATAGCTACGGAACGTAAAGATTCCCCAGCTAATACTTGACATACTAACTCATATTTATCCTCTGTAGACCAATTCTTTTTTACTCCATAAAACTTATTAATATCTGGACCATGCAACTCCTCTTGTTTAGCCCAATACCTTATTTGTTCATGAAAAGAATGAGGCGATACTCCATTTGGTGTTTCTGGCCATTCACCTTGATAGAATAATTCTATTGCTTTCTTTTTAAATTCATAACTATATCTCATGAAAATACCCCCTTTACTGAGTGTCCAGTAAAGGGGGTACATATCAAAATTGACTGGGAGCTATTTATATTTCTATAAAACCTTATAAATATAGATAGGCCTTGTCTTTTTGACTATTTTTCCATATCTATTTAGTTGTCTTTTTGACCTATTATTCTGTGAAATAACATTGTCTTTTTGACTAAACTTGATTTTATTAGGTTTTTAAGGATAAATTTACTTGACATTTTATTTTGGTATGGTAATATTATACATGCGATTAGCACTCGAATATTTTGAGTGCTAACAAGTGAGGTGTCATTATGGATGAAAGAAAACAACGCATCTTACGAGCGATTATAGAGGATTATGTAAAATCTGCTGAGCCTGTTGGTTCTAGGACGATTGCTAAAAATTATAACTTAGGTATTAGTCCTGCCACGGTGCGAAACGAAATGGCTGATCTTGAGGACTTAGGCTATTTAGAAAAACCTCATACATCAGCTGGTAGAATACCATCGTCAAAAGGCTATCGCTTATACGTTGATTCTATGATGCATCAAGGTCCAGTGGAGAATGAGGATGTGAAACAAATCCATTCTATATGGAATGATACGCAGCTTTCTGGCAATGAAATGTTATTACATATGGCTCGATTAGTTTCTCAAATCAGTCATAGTATGAGCTTATTATTAGCCCCTGGACATGATCAAGCAATGTTAAAATATATACATATTTTACCTCTTGATGCTCACCAAGCTGTTATGGTTGTAATAACTGCAACCGGTGCACTTGATAATGAATTGATGTATTTTACATCACCAGTGAAAGCTGATGAATTACAACGATTAGCTATACAATTTAGCAATGCCGTTCAAAATAAGCTTTTACGTGATATTACATCGGCTCAAATAAGTGCAATTATCGCACACATAGACGGTTCAAAATCCGTATCATTACAAATCGGAGAAACCTTATTAAGGGCCATCACAAAGCGACGTTTATTTTATTCCGTTGGTACTACTGAGTTGTTACGACAACCGGAATTTAAAACGGTTGAAAAGGTACAGCCTGTACTTTCATTATTAGAAGAACAACAAGAATTAGGTCACATATTGCAAGATAATTCAAACAAACCAATTAAGATTAAGATTGGTTCAGAAAATCAAATGGAAGCATTAAGTGATATGAGTCTTATTCAAACTGATTTTTCTCAAGATAATAATCAACTTGGTACATTGGCTATATTGGGCCCTACGCGAATGGAATATAGTCGAATTATTAATATGCTTTCCTATATGAAACATTTAATGGAAACGATGGCAAGAAATCAAACATAGAAAGGATAAGGCATGTCTGAAGAAAAAATTAAACAAGATGTGGTAGACGAAGAAATTTCTGAGCATACAGAAGCAACGAAGGAACAATCGGAAGCGCAAAATGCTGAAGAGTCTGTAGTTGATGCAAGTGAGGTGTTAGAAGAATTAAAAGCCGATTTTGATAATCGTTATAAACGCTTACAAGCGGATTTTGAAAATTTTAAACGCCGTACTAATCAAGAAAAAGAACAGTTGGCAGGCTTTGTTAAGGGCGATGTCCTAAAAGATTTGCTACCTGTATTAGATAATTTTGAGCGAGCTGTACAAGCTCCTTCAGAAGGGGATACAAAGGTATTCCTTGATGGATTTATCATGATTCATCAAAACTTGATGGCTATGTTGTCTAAGCATGGTTTAGCTGTTATCGATGCAGTTGGTAAACCATTTGATCCAAATTTCCATCAAGCAATTATGCGCGTACCATCAGATGAATACGAATCTGATACGGTATGTGAAGTACTGCAAACTGGCTATACTGTGGATGGTCGTTGTATTCGACCAGCAATGGTTAAGGTTGTTGAATAGATTATAAGTATTAGGAGGTCATATATTATGGCAAAGGTAATTGGTATTGATTTAGGGACTACAAACTCTTGTGTTGCTGTTATGGAAGGTGGCGAACCTACGGTTATTACAAACCAAGAAGGTGCACGTACAACTCCTTCCGTAGTTGGTTTTGCGAAAAATGGCGAACGTTTAGTTGGTCAATTGGCTAAACGTCAAGCTGTATCCAATCCAGAAAACACAATTATTTCTATTAAACGTCATATGGGTTCTGACTACAAAGTAACTGTAGAAGGTAAATCTTATACACCTCAAGAAATTTCTGCAATGATTCTTCAAAAAATTAAAGCTGACGCAGAAGCTTATTTGGGCGAACCTGTAAAACAAGCTGTTATTACTGTTCCAGCATACTTTACAGATGCTCAACGTCAAGCTACTAAAGATGCTGGTTCTATTGCAGGTCTTGAAGTACTTCGTATCATCAATGAACCTACAGCTGCTGCTCTTGCATATGGTGTAGATAAAGACGAAGATGGTAAAGTTCTTGTATTTGACCTTGGCGGTGGTACATTCGACGTTTCCATTCTTGAACTTGGTGATGGCGTATTCGAAGTATTGGCAACATCTGGTAATAACCACCTTGGCGGCGATGATTTCGACCAACGTATCATGAACTACCTTATTGAAGAATTCAAAAAAGAAACTGGTATCGATTTATCCAATGATAAATTGGCTGACCAACGTTTAAAAGAAGCTGCTGAAAAAGCTAAAATTGAATTGTCTGGCGTAGCTAGCACCAACATCAATTTGCCATTCATCACAGCTGATGCTACTGGTCCTAAACATTTGGATGTAACATTGACTCGTGCTAAATTTGAAGAGTTAACTGCTGATTTGGTACAAGCTACTATTGAACCTACTCGTAAAGCTATGAACGATGCTGGCTTATCTGCATCTGATATCGATAAAGTGTTGTTAGTTGGTGGTTCTAGCCGTATCCCAGCTGTACAAGAAGCTATTAAAAAAGTATTGGGTAAAGAACCAACTAAAAACGTTAACCCAGATGAATGTGTAGCTATCGGTGCTGCTATTCAAGGTGGTGTATTAGTAGGTGAAGTTAAAGATGTATTGTTACTTGACGTAACTCCATTGTCTCTTGGTATCGAAACAATGGGCGGTGTATTTACTCGTATCATTGATCGTAACACTACAATTCCTACATCTAAATCTCAAGTATTCTCCACTGCAGCTGATAACCAACCATCTGTAGATATCCATGTATTGCAAGGTGAACGTGAATTCGCAGCAGATAATAAAACATTGGGTCGTTTCAACTTGGATGGCATCCCAGCAGCTCCTCGTGGGGTTCCTCAAATCGAAGTAACTTTCGACATCGATGCTAATGGTATCGTACATGTAAAAGCTAAAGATTTGGGTACTCAAAAAGAACAAAAAATTACAATTACTTCTTCTAGCGGCTTGAAAGAAGACGAAATTGAACGCATGGTTAAAGAAGCAGAAGCTCATGCAGCAGAAGATAAAGCTAGAAAAGAAGAATTAGATGTTAAAAATAATGCAGATTCCTTAGTATACCAAGCTGAAAAAGCTTTGAAAGATCTTGAAGGTAATGGCGATGCTGCATTGTTGAAAGAAGTTGAAGAAGCTAAGGATAAATTGAAAAAATCCATCGAAGCTGGCAACATTGAAGATATTAAAAAAGATAGTGAAGCTTTGGAACAACCTTTGCACAAATTAGCTGAACAAATGTATGCTGCTGCTCAACAAGCACAACAAGCTGCTGGTGATGCTAAACAAGGTGAACAAACAAAAGCTGACGATAATGTAGTGGATGCTGATTACACTGTAGTTGATGACGATAAGAAATAAGAAGGGTTGGTAACTAATGGCACGAGATTATTATGACATCTTAGGGGTCAGCAAAAATGCAACCCAAGATGAAATTAAAAAAGCCTTCCGTAAAAAGGCTCGCCAATACCATCCAGATGTAAATAAAGATAATCCAAAGGAAGCAGAAGCAAAGTTTAAAGAAGCTAACGAAGCTTACGAAGTATTGTCTGATGAAACTAAAAAAGCTCAATATGACCAATTCGGCCACGACGCCTTCAAACAAGGAGGCGGCGCTGGCGCCGGTGGTTTCCAAAGTGGCTTTGGCGGTTTCGGTGGTCAAGCTGGTGGCTTCAGTGATATCTTTGGTGATTTCTTTGGTGGCATGTTTGGTGGTGGACACCAACAACATGGTCCTCAAAAAGGCAATGATCTTCGTGAAGACATAGATATATCCTTTGAGGATGCTGCCTTTGGTAAATCAATGGCAATCAATATTCAACGTCATGAAGAATGTAATCATTGTCACGGTACCGGCGGTGAACCTGGATCTAAAGTTGATACATGTCCTAATTGTCATGGCTCTGGTCAAGAGGTTGTTATTCAAAATACACCATTTGGTCGTATGCAATCTGCTCGTACTTGTTCTCGTTGCCATGGCTCTGGTAAGGTCATTGAAAAACCATGTTCCAAATGTCGTGGATCTGGTGAAATCTTAGCAAAACGAAAAATCGATATTAAGATTCCAGCTGGTGTAGATAACGGATCTCGTCTACGCGTTTCCAATGAAGGTGAACCGGGTATATTAGGTGGCCCAAAAGGCGACTTATACGTTTATATTTACGTACGCCCTCACAAAGAATTTGAACGAAATGGCAATGATGTTATCAGTCGTGTTACTATTAGCTTTGCACAAGCTGCATTAGGAGCAACTATACAAGTGAATACCTTAGATGGTAAAGTAGAATTGAAAATCCCAGAAGGCACTCAAACGGGAACTGCATTCAGACTTAAGGGCAAAGGTATTCCTTATTTACGCAATCCAAAACAACGTGGTGATCAACACGTAGTCGTTACAGTTCAAACACCTAAAAAATTAACTGAAACACAACGTGAATTATTACTTCGGTTTGCCAAAGAAGGCAATGAAGATGTGAATAACTTACAAGTTAGTAAGAGTTTATTCGAGAAAATCAAGGATCGTTTAACTAAATGAACAGCTCTGATGCGTGAATGGTTTGTTCCTGCGCATCAATAGTAAAGGAGCATTTATGCAATGGATAGAAATATCTATTGTCTGCGAAAGAGTAGCCACCGATGAGGTGACTACTCTTTTTGGCGATTATGCAGACAATGGAATTATAGAAGAAGATGTAGATAATCAACCGAATTTAGTACAATTAACGCTTTATGCTGATGCATCATTAGATCCTAACACGATTGTGTCTGATATAAAGGGGCGTCTTAACGAAAGCAATATCGAAATCACATCAATAGATGCACATATATTAGATGAATCTACGTGGCTCAATTCTTGGCAACAGTATATAGAACCTACAGAAATACTACCTAATTTAATAATCAAACCTGCATGGCAAAAATATGATAATGAACAGAATAAAACTA
This sequence comes from Veillonella atypica, assembly GCF_041431435.1. Taxonomy (NCBI): domain Bacteria; kingdom Bacillati; phylum Bacillota; class Negativicutes; order Veillonellales; family Veillonellaceae; genus Veillonella; species Veillonella atypica. The sequence continues at coordinate 267,436 of NZ_JAPVXV010000001.1, read as the reverse complement.
TTATCGAAATCGATTCAGATATATCATTTGGTACTGGTTCTCATGAAACTACGAGAACTTGTGCAGAACTTTTACAGGCCTATAGTAAATCCATGAATTTAGATTCTGTTACTTGTTTAGATATTGGGACTGGGACAGGTATTCTGTTGTTAGTAGCTGCTCATTTGGGTATAAAACATCTTGTAGGTATCGATATAGAAGAATATGCAGCTAAACAGGCAAGAATTAATTGTGATAATAATCATGTCGTAGCTGATATCATTTGTGGTAATTTGGATACTGATTTTAAGGGAACCGCTCAATTGATTTTAGCGAATTTAACAGTAGATCCTTTAAAAATTTTATTGCCACAAATTGGTAGAAAACTTGATGATAAAGGTATTCTCATCATTAGTGGTATTATTGATGATCGGTATGATGAGATTATGCCTTATATTAATAAAGAGTGGCATATTATTGAGGAGCGCATTGCTGGACCTTGGCATACATTTGCGCTGGAAAAACGATGAAAAAGATATTTATTCCTACACCATTAGATGAATCTATTGTATTACCTAAAGATGTGACTCATCATATATTACATGTATTTCGCCATAATATAGAGAAACCAATTACTGTCACAGGTAGCGATAACCGTTGTGGTATCTATCAGATTAATGATGAGATAAATGGCTTAGCACAAGCTAGTCTTATAGAATACATTGATTCTCCTACATCTATGCATAGAACCATATTAGTACAATCTTATTTAAAAGGTGAAAAATTAGAATGGGTTTTACAAAAAGCTACAGAGCTTAATGTTGATACCGTATATCTTGTACCTACTTCGAACTGTGTTGCTAAGTACGATGCAAAAAAATTACAGTCAAAATATAGTCGTTGGGAAAAGATTATGTTGGAAGCTTCTCAACAATGCGGGCGCACACAGCTACCTACGCTTGTTGTGGATGAGCCCCTTTCTAATGTATTAGACATCGAATCTGAATGTTTAAAATTAGTTGCTTATGAAAATGAAGCGGGCTATACCATAAAAGATGCTTTAAAGGCTATTAATAGTGATTCAACTAATAGGGATATCTTAATTTGTATTGGCCCTGAAGGGGGCTTTCAAGAGAAAGAAATCAATGATATTATAGAATGTGGTGGACAATCAGTTACATTAGGTCATACTATATTACGTGCCGAAACGGCTGCGATTGCTGCATTATCGATGGTTCACTATGAATTAGAATTATAAAATACTATATACATATGCTATATGATATCTATATAAAGAAATGGGAGGTGCAATGAAAACCGTTGCCTTTACAACTCTAGGGTGTCGTGTCAATCAGTATGATACGGATGCTATGAAGGGGTTATTTTTACAACATGATTATGAAGCTGTTGATTTTGATTCTAAGGCTGATATTTACGTTATTAATACATGTTCTGTTACGAATATGGGGGAGAAAAAGTCTCGTCAATTAATTCGTAAAGCTAAACGTCAAAATCAAGATGCTTATGTTATCGTTACAGGTTGTTATGCACAACTTGATCCTGATGCAATTGCTGCCATTGATGGCGTTAATCTAGTTATTGGCACAAACAATCGCTCAAAAATTGTTGAACTTGTTGAACAACTCGAAACAACAGAACGTCAAATTAATGCTGTTCGCGATATCATGAAAGAGTCTAATTTTGAAGAGATGCCATTATTTGGTAATGAATCTGATAAATCGAGAGCCTTCATGAAAATTCAAGAAGGTTGTAATAATTATTGTGCATTTTGTATCATTCCTTATACGCGTGGGAAACTAAAGTCCCGTAAAGTGGATGATATTGTAAATGAAGCGAAACGTTTAGTAGAACATGGATTTCATGAGATCGTTTTAACCGGGATTCACCTTGGAAACTATGGCGTTGAATTACCAGGAAGACCTACGCTAGCAGATGTGGTAAAAGCCCTCTTAGAAATTCCAAATTTACATCGCATACGTTTTGGATCTATTGAGTCTGTTGAAGTATCGGATGAACTCATAGAATTAATGGCTACGGATAAGCGCGTATGTCCACATTTACATTTACCTCTACAAGCGGGGTCAGATCATGTTCTAACATTGATGAAACGTCATTATACGCTTCAAGAATATAAAGATTTGATTAAGAATTTAAGAAATCGCATCCCAGATTTATCAATTACTACTGATATCATTGCAGGATTTCCACAAGAAACGGATGAAGACTTTGATGAAACAATGAATACGGTAAAAGAAATTGGCTTTACTCATATTCATGCATTTCCATATTCTATTCGTGAAGGTACACCGGCTGCAACAATGCCAAATCAAGTACCAGAAGCCGTTAAGAAGGCTCGCGTAGCACTTTTAAATGATTTAAGCGAAAAAGGTTTACATGCGTATGCAACATCTCGTATAGGTAAATCTGGTGAAATCCTCATTGAAAAAGAGGAAAATGGATATTATACAGGCTTAACAAATGAATATATTCATGGTAGAGTTAAATCAGATGGTCAACACTCTATAGGTGATCTCATAGGCGGTACTGTGGTGGCTGTTGAAAAAGATTTTGTAATCATTGAATAAGATAGAGGAGGTCCCCATGAGCGACTGCATTTTTTGTAAAATTATTAATGGCGAAATTCCATCAAAAAAAGTATTAGAAAACGATAAATTCTATGCTTTTTATGATATTGAACCTGTAAAAAAAGTTCATGTACTTATTGTTCCTAAAAATCATGTTGCTAATATTGCTCATATTACAGAGAAGAATGAAGACTATGTTGAAGGTTTATTACCATTTGTTCGTGATGTGGCAAAAGAACTTGGTATTTCTAAGGATGGCTATCGATTGATTTTTAATACTGGCGCAAAAGCTGGTCAAAGTGTATTCCATATGCATGCTCATCTATTAGGTGGCGAAGAAATGGGTTGGCCTGAAGCGTAATAGCTTGTAATAGGAAATTATTAATTTTGAAGTAGTAAGACATCAAAAAATATTGATTTGTAATAAAATTCCTATAAAATGTAGCGGTATATATTGACAGAACCTAGTGTTCTACATATAATATGTATATGTGCGTAAATAAAATTATCAGCACTTCCCTGAGATTAATTTTGGAGGGAGGGATATAGATGTCTGAAATTAAAGTCGGTAAAAACGAAACGCTTGAAAGTGCTCTTCGTCGATTCAAACGCTCCTGCCAAAAAGCAGGTGTTTTGTCTGAAGTAAGAAAACGCGAACACTACGAAAAACCAAGCGTAAAAAGAAAGAAAAAATCTGAAGCAGCAAGAAAACGCAAATTCAGAGCATAAGATGATTACCCTAATTCTGCCTTTTCATGGCTTCATGAAATCCAGAATTAGGGTTTCTTTATATATTAGTTTTTAAGGTGCTAATATGTATTTAATGATTGAGTCATATAGGAGGTTCCCATGAGTTTAAAAGATCAATTAAAAGAAGATATGAAAGCTGCTATGAAGGCTCGAGAAGAAGGCAAAATAGCTTTATCTGTTATTCGTATGGTCAATAGTGCCATTAAAAATACAGAAATAAATGATAAAATTGAACTTGATGATAATGGTGTATTAGGCATTTTAGCTAAAGAAATGAAAACACGCCAAGATTCTCTTACAGAATTTGAAAAGGCAGGTCGTGAAGATCTAATTAGTCATGTTAAGGAAGAAATAGCTATTCTTCAAAAATATATGCCAGCGCAAATGACAGAAGGTGAAATTCGCGATGTTGTAAAAAAAGCCATTGCTGAGTGCGGAGATAATGTAAATATGGGTAACGTTATGAAACATGTTATGCCACATACTAAAGGCCGTGCAGATGGTAAATTAGTAAATACCATCGTAAAAGAATTACTAGGTTAATATTCTGGTAAAATTCTATAGAAATTTATTGACAAGAATTTTCTCACTATGGTAATATGTACTCAAGAAAATAATTAGTCAATGAAGACTCCACTGGATAGGTATGCAGTTTGTATATCTATATTGTTGGAGTCTTTTTTTATAGTTTAGGAGGAACAAATATGGCTACAAAAGAATTATTGTATTACATTCCTGCAGGTCAATATGGTAAAGAAGGTGTTTTATCTCTATTAGAACAACATCCAGAAATTAAATTCGTATCTTTAGTAGGTATCGACTTAGCTGGTAATGATACAGATGAAAAAATCCCAATGGCTGCATTCTTTGATGATTATGAAGCATTCTTTGAAGGCCGTGCTGTTCAAACTGATGGTTCCTCTGTAGTATTGACAAATATCGCTACATTGAACAATGCTCGTGTTGATATGTGGGGCGACCCAAGTGTAAACTGGTTTGTTGATTATAACTACGAAAACATTGATGAAGCAACAGGTTTGCCAACTGGTACACTTCGTATTCCTGCATTCTTGATGCATAATTACCGCTATGTAGATTCTCGTTCTATTTTGAAACGCAGCTGTGACTATGTTCGTGCAGAATTGTTATCCTTGATCAAAGAAAAAGGTGTACCTGGTATGCCTCATGTGAAAGCTGATGATGTAGTAGATATTGTTTTCACATCTGCTACTGAATTAGAATTCTGGGTAAAAACACCTTCTAAAACAGTTACTAAAAAAGAATTATCCGTTTCTCAACGTTTGCAAGAACAATACTGGCAACGTACACACGGCACTGTTCGTACTGCATTAGAACAAGCCGTAGAACGTCTTGATAAATACGGTATGGTAGCTGAAATGGGCCATAAAGAAGTTGGTGGTGTAAAAGCTAAACTTGATGAAGATGGTCATGAATCCGTTGTATTGGAACAATTGGAAATCGACTGGAAATTCTCTGGTAACCCATTACAAACAGCAGATAACGAATTACAAGCTCGTATTATCGTTCGTGAAGTATTCCGTGAAAATGGTCTTGATGTAACATTCAATGCAAAACCAATTATCGGTGTTGCTGGTTCTGGTGAACATACTCACTTTGGCGTAATGGCAAAATTAAAATCTGGCAAACTTGTTAACTTGTTCAGCCCAGAAGATATGAAAAAAGAATCTGCTAGCTCATTAGGTATTGGTGCAATCATGGGTCTATTGAAACACTATGAAGCTATTAACCCATTCATCAGCTCTACAACAGATTCCTTGAATCGTTTGAAACCTGGATTCGAAGCTCCAGTTTGTATCGTAACTTCCTTAGGTAATGATCCTTCTGAACCTAGCCGTAACCGTACAATCCTTTGCGGTTTGATTCGCGATATCGACAATCCTATGGCTACACGTTATGAATTGCGTTCTCCAAACCCTTATACAAATACATACACTGCATTAGCATTGATTTTCATCTCTGCATTTGATGGCATGAAATATGCCATTACAAGTGGTAAAACGCAAGCACAATTGGAAGCAGAACTTTCCAAAGAAGCTGGTCAAGATGCAGATTACTTACCTAAAGAACGTGCATTCCGTTCTGAAAAAGATGTATTCGAAGACTACACTCAAGAAGAACGTAATCAAATGTTCGGCGTAGCGCCTGCAACAGTATGGGAAAACATTAAAGGTTATAAAAATAATCCTGAACTTGTAAATACATTGGCACAAGGTGATGCATTTGCTCATGACTTAATGGATTCCTTCATTGCATCCATTTTGAAACGTTGGAAACTCGTATTGGCTCATCGTATCATTCCTGATAATATGGATACAGTACGTAAAATGGTTTCCATTCACACAGATAGCCGCAATAGCATTGATGACAAACGCTTTGCAGAAGTTAATGACTTACGTTTCTATCTTGCAAAAGATAGCGATGATCGCAAATCCTTATTCACACGTATTGTAGAAGCTTTACAATCTGAAGATTATGATACTGCATCTGCATTACAAATCGAAATGAATGACAAAATGGAAGAATTAGAAGCTAAATACGCCAATTACAGCAAAAACATTTTCTAATCCTTTGGATATGAAAAAAGGTCCTACCGAAAATCGGTAGGACCTTTTTGAGTATTATAGAATCATAAATAATTATATTATTCATCGTGACCAATATATTTTTTTACCAATACTAAACTACATACGAGCACAAAAATAGAGATAGCCCATATGAGGATGTCAAAGGCTGTATCATGGGCAATAATTACTGATCGAACAATGGCGGTAATACCAATATATAGGAAAAAGTCTAAAGGAAAGTGAAAGTTATTTTTAAAGTACTTTACAATTAACGCAATAAACTCGAAATAGAGGAAGAAGGTAATTAATTCTTCAATAAGATTGTAATATGTGCTTTCATCATTAATATTGGCCCATGTAATAACACCTAAATTAATTAGTGAATTAACTAAAGCGATACACAAGGCTATACCAACGCCGAGGAGGGCGATATTTTTTATAGTTAATAATAGTTTTGAAAATTTAATCCACATACATAACTCCCATGAATAGAAAAAGGCCGTACGATGTACGACCTTAATAAGTAGGCAATATTAGATATCAGCTTTAATTGCTTCTAATGCTGCGTCAAAATTAACAGCTTGAGTTACTTCCGGAACATATTCAACATATGTTACTTTGTTATCTTTATTGATAACTACAACACCACGGGATAATAGACGTAATTCTTCGATTAAGAAACCATAGTTTGTACCGAAAGAAGCATCTTTGTGGTCAGACAATGTTTCTACTTTATCTACGCCTGCAGCACCGCACCAACGTTTTTGAGCAAATGGAAGGTCCATAGAAATTGTCAATACTACAACATCATCAGATAAACCTGTTGCATCTTGGTTGAACCAACGAGTTTGTGCATCACATACGCCAGTATCAAGAGAAGGTACTACGGAAATTACCTTTACTTTACCTTCATAATCTTTCAAAGTTTTAGGTTGTAAATCATTAGATAATACTGTGAAATCAGGTGCTTGTTGACCTACTTTAATTTCTGGGCCTACCAATGTAATAGAGTTACCTGCAAATGTTACAACACCAGTACGTTTTTCCATGTTTTATTCCTCCTAAGAGTTTGTATACTAAATAGATTAAACAATGTTTCTATGGTTAGTATACCATTTCTATCCATTTTAGTAAACTAATTTTTTCGATATAGTTTGTTATTAATTTTGGATATAGTTCAGTTTAATGTTTTAGGTAGAAGAATTATGTAGTAAATGGTACGATAGAAAGAAAACAGGAGGTAGTCGATGAATCCATATGCAATTTTCAAGGAATTTTTTCGTCGTGAAGGTATATATTATCTCATCGGATTAACTATGCTAATCGCAATCGATGTAGCTTTTTTAATCGTACCACAATTAATTGGTAGTGCCATCGATACATTGAGTCATAATAAAGAGGGCTTAACTCTTTATATATTTTATTTCATTGGTTTATTAATCATTATTACTGTATTGAAAGTTATATCACGTAGAACATTATTAGGATCTATCCGACGCATGGAGTATTTATTCCGCCAAAAATTATGTGCTCGTGCTTTAGAAATTCCTACTACATATTATGATGTTAACGGACCTGGTAAGGTAATGGCTTTAATGACAAATGATGTTACATCATTACGCGTTGCCCTAGGTTTAGGTGTTATGATCGTTGTTGATATTATTTTATATTCTATATTGGGCTCTATCATATTAATTCAAAAAATAGATTTTATGTTAGCCTTACAGATTATGACACCGGTTATTTTTATTTTAGGTTCAATTTTTACACTAGGCCGGCGTTTACGAAAGAAACAACGTCAGGCTCAAACCACATATAGTGACATGACAGAATTTGGGCAAGAACTATTCCAGGGCATGGATGTTATTCGAGCTTTTAATAAAGAATCGATTATAGGAGGATTGTTTAATCGTATTAACAAGAAAAACTATTCCGATAATATGAGTGTAGCTGTTCTTGATGCTATTTTATCGCCTCTAACTATGATTGCGCCATTTATATGTATCAGTATTAGTATGTATATATGTGGTACTTTAGCCGTAGAAGGCCTTATGACTGTCGGTGAATTCGTTACAATCAATGCTTTTATTATGCTTATTATAGGCCCATTGATTTCTTTAGGTTCATTAGTAGCCATAGTTCAAAAGGGGATGGCCTCCCTTGATCGAATTATTGATTTTATGAGTCTACCTGCAGAATGTAATGACACTGATGGTAAACAACTTGGTTTAGGCGATATTGATATAAAATATTTAAATTTTACCTATGATGAATCTAAATCACCTGCATTACGTCAAATTAATATTACCTTCAAAAAAGGAGAGTTTGTAGGTATAGTGGGTAAGCCTGGCTCTGGTAAAAGTACACTCTTCAAATTGTTATTAGGGCTTCAAAAAGCACCATCAAAGACTATTTATATTAATAATCAAGATATTACGACATTGCCCATTGGTACTGTTAGAAATTCGATTTCTTATGTACCAACCCAGTCATATCTACTAAGTTCAACAATTGCTGACAATATTAGCTTCGGTTATGAAAATAAAAATCATACTACCGTTGCTGAAGCAGCCAAAAAAGCTCAATTATATCGTGACTTAGGAAAGGATTTGGAGAATCCATTAAGCGTATTAGCAGAGGAAGGGCGCGATTTATCAGGTGGTCAAAAACAGCGCATCAATATTGCACGTGGATTTTACAAAAATGCACCTTACTTATTATTAGATAATTGCTTCTCTGCTTTAGATGCCATAACTGTAGATAAAATGTTACAAGTATTGCAATCTACAAAGGATAAAACCATTTTATGTATATCTCAACGACTAGAGGTAATCAAGCATGCGGATCGTATCATTGTATTTGATGAAGGTAGAATTTGCGAAGTTGGAACACATGATGAGTTAATGTGTAAAAACGGTTTATATTTTCAGATGTATACAGCTCAAAATAAGGAGGCCCAATAATGAAACTAAAGTATAATGATTGGCGCCTATTTACATATTTAACAAAATATATTAGGCCTTATTTATGGCTACTCATTTTGGCTAGTATAGCCCTTATTAGTAATCTATTATGCTCGCTTATACGTCCATATCTTTCTAAACAAGCTATCGATTTAGGCTTTGCTATGAAAGATTTGAATACTATTCAGCATTATGCTGGACTATATGCATTAACTATAGTTGGCAGCGTTGTCTTTATTCTCTTACAAAACTATTTATTATCTACATTTGGGCAGAAAATTATTTTTCATATACGCAGTACGGTATTTGAAAAAATTCTTCATAAATCCGCCGAAGATTTTCAGTCTTTGCCTATAGGTAATTGGGTGACCCGTATTACCAATGACGTAGAATCATTGCGTACATTATATACAGATGTATTGCTAAAACTCATAAGCAGTGCATTGATGATTTTGGGCATATTAGCTTTTATGTATGCTATTAATGTGCCCTTAGCAATTGTTATGACCTTGTTGATTCCTATAATGGGGTTTATTATCTGGGTGTATCAAAAATTTTCCAGAAAAGCTTTTAGACAAGTTCGCTCTTCTGTAGCAGCATCTAATTCGAGCATCAAAGAATTGTTGAATTACATATTAATTGTAAAAACTTATTTAGGTGAAAGAAGTATTGAACAACGGTACGATTCTGTTAATCGTGAGTTTTTAAAAGCCGGTATATTTGAGGTCACAACATTTTCTATTTTTAGACCTCTCGTAGATGGTTTGTTCTTTGTAGCACTTATTGTTATTTTTACAATGACAAATCTATTAGAATCCGTAGCAGATGCAGGCACGGTATTTGCATTTATACAATATATGGATCGATTCTTTCAACCTATGAAAGAAATTGCTGATAAATATAATTCCTTGCAAAGTGCATTGGCCGGTGCAGAACGATTGATTCCTATTTTAGATGAACCAAAGCGTGAGTTGATAACAACTGTTCCCAATGAATTTAAAACGATTGATACCATTGAATTAAAAGATGTGTATTACTCCTATGATAACAGTGATGTATATGCTTTGAATAACATTTCTTTTACAGTAAAAAAAGGGGAGTATCTTGGTATTGTAGGACTATCTGGTAGTGGAAAATCAACATTACTTTCATTATTGATGGGCATATTGCGCCCTACAAAAGGCAACATTTATATTAATGGTCATGATATTAGCCAATATGATTCTTCAATGATTAGAAATATTATGGGCTATGTATTTCAAAATGCATACTTATTTAAAGGTGCGATTCAAGATAATCTTAATTTATATGATTCCTCTATCTCTATGGACACTATTATAGACGCTACTAAAAAGGTCAAATTACACGATATGATTGAATCTTTGCCAGATGGATATCAAACATCAGTAGGATATTTGGGATCGCTATTATCAGATGGCCAAAAGCAATTATTAGCCTTTGCAAGAACGTTGATTTTAAATAGACCGATTTTATTGCTTGATGAAGCAACGGCAAATATCGATAGTCATACGGAATCACAAATTCAAGAAAGTATTGAAACTATACGTGGTGAAAAAACAATTATAAATGTAGCACATCGTTTATCAACTGTACAAAAAGCAAATAGAATTCTAGTTCTTTCTTATGGTAAGATTGTGGAAGATGGAACATTTGATGAGCTTATGCAACATAAGGGGGATTTTTACGAGTTATGGAATCACCAAAAATAGATTATATTCAATCGAAAGACAATAAGACTATAAAACATATTATCAGTTTACAACAGCGAAAATATCGGCAAAAATTTGGTGAATATACGGTGGAAGGAATTCGTGCTGTAACGGATATAGGAAAAAAAGACTTTTTGCGCTCTATTTTAATTAGAGAATCAAAGCGAAGTGAATTGGAACCGCTAGTGCAAAAAGGTTTTACTGTTTCTTCCGTCTATGTAGTACAAGATCCAATATTTGATAAAATTGAGCACTCTGTAAACGGACAGGGTATACTAGGTATAGCGAAAAAATGTGTTAATGATTTGCATTCATTGATAGTAGAGGATGGATTATATGTCGCACTAGATGGTGTACAGGATCCGGGAAACTTAGGTACCATAATTCGTACAGCGGTGGCTGCTGGTGCAAAAGGTATATTCTTGTTAAAAGGAACCGTAGATCCTTATAACGAAAAATGCGTACGTAGTACGATGAGTGCGCTTTGTAATATTCCGATTTTTGAAGATGTCACATTATCTGAATTTTATGATTTCATAAAGGATAATACGATAAAAACCTATGTTACCTCACTAGAAAATGCAAAACCTTATCATACCATTTCATATCCTAAACGAACCATGATTATACTCGGTAATGAAGGAAATGGAGTGTCTAGAGAAATTATTGAAATGTGTGATCAGGCTATTACAATTCCCATGTATGGTGATATAGAATCTTTAAACGTATCAATTGCGGCCGCCCTATGTATGTATAAAGTAAGAGAACAAATTTAATATATATTATAACGATACCCTGTCATCGATCATTTTTGATGACAGGGTATATAATTTTCTATAGTAGTATAAAATATGATTATCTATGATAGAAGGGTATATAAATTATGTGAAAACGATATAAAAAGTCCGTTTCCAGTATACAAGTATTACTATTTTGTATTGATTTTATATACCTGTATTTGTTAAAATAACATATATCTTTTCTGAGTGAACATTGTTTTTCCGTTTTTACGAATAAAGAGGCACGCATATGTCAAAATTAATTATAAATGCTGACGATTTTGGCCTTCATTCAGCTATAAATGAAGGTATTATCGTAGGGCATACTAAAGGTGCTATTACAAGCACATCTATATTGGCAAGTGGTGCTGCTTTTAATGAAGCAGTAGATATGGCAAAGGAATATCCAAAGTTGGGTATAGGTATTCACATTGCTTTGGTGGGAGGAATCGCTCCTGTAAGTGATCCTAGTGAAATTCCTAGTCTTGTAACAAACGAAGGTGTTTTTGTTGATAATTATATAGAGTTTATGAAGCGCATATATAGTGGCTCTATTAATTATGATGAAGTGAGAACAGAGATTACAAAGCAAGTTTCTAAAATTATGGAATCTGGTGTAAACGTAACTCATATTGATGGACACCAACATATGCATGTATTACCTAGTATTCTACCTATAGTTTTAGAACAGGCTATGCGATATAAAATTAAAGCTATACGGGTGCCAAATGAAAAAATAACATTTTTAAATGGCGTGCATAATCCTGTTCGTATTATGGGGAAATGTGGTTTGAGCACCGTGGCTGCTCAAGCATTGCCTAGCATTCGCGACAAGGGGATTTACTTTACACAATACTTCTGGGGCATGATTAATGGTGGTGCTTTAGGAGAAACAGAATTATTATCGATTTTAAAACAAGTTAGCTCTCTATCTGGGGCCCATGAAATTATGACGCATCCAGGCATTAGTGATGAAATTTTAAGAAATCAATATAATTGGGGTTATCATTGGCAATTTGAATTATCTGCTATGACATCCGAAAATGTACGTAGATATATTTCACAACATAATATAGAACTCATTAATTATGGGGATTTGTTATGAGTAAGATGATGAGACGCGGCATATTTATGTTTGTCCTACTTTTTGCCGTATCTTTAGGAATCATTTATTATACTATCGATTTAGAAGCCCTAAAAACAATAACAACTTTTAATGGTGAATCTTTGTTGCTTGCCATTATTGCACTTGCTTTAGGGATGTATTTTGATGGATTAAGATTGCAGCGCCTTGTTAAAATTGGCGGTTATCATTTATCAATAAAAGCTGTACTTCGGGTTATATTTAGCAACTATTTTATGGCTATGCTCACACCAGGTGCCAGTGGTGGAGCTGTGGCTCAAGTACTCGTATTAAGAAGCTATGATGTCCCGATAAGTAAGGGAACTCCAATCGTATTGATACGTACGGTTTTTTCAATCATGTTTTTAGTCGTCATGTTACCGATTGTGTTTTTATATGACTCCATAGAAATACCATATATTTCAAGAGATATGTTATTACTATTTTCTTTTTTTGCCGTATTGGCTACCTTATTAGGAACATATCTTTTACAAACGGTATATATGAGGAAATTCGTATATAATTTAGCACAACGTTTTAAGGCCCATAAGACTAAAGATTGGTTGGCGAAATTAGAAACACTAAATCAAGGGCTTGCATTATTGTATAAAAAACCTACTCAATCCTTTATTGTATTTATCGAATCAGGATTAAGTTTATTATGCTTATACTGTATAGCACCGGCATTGATGTTTGCTTTTACTAATGATGTACCAATTATTACGATATTAGATAGAATGATATTGTTAAATTTAATACTTTATTTTGCACCCACTCCAGGGGGAACAGGTATTGCTGAAGGATTATTCATTTTACTTTTTGCACCATTCGTACCGAGTGGCACTGTAGGTATTATAGCTGTGGCGTGGCGTGTGATGGCAGAATATGTACCATTTTTTATAGGTATGTATGCAGTATTAACTTTATATGGACGTCAGTTTGTTGCTCAGGAAACATCTAATTAATGTAAGGAGAATTAGTATGACAAAACCGAAAAAGGACAAATTTTATTTAGTTCAAGAAGATATTTTACCAGAAGCGATTAAGAAAACGATTAAAGTAAAAGAGATTTTGAAACTAGGTGAAGTAAAAACCATAAATGAAGCTGTTGAGAAAATGGATTTAAGTCGATCTGCTTATTATAAATATAAAGATTATGTATTTCCATTTTTTGAGATTGCTCAAGGAAAAATTGTTAGCATTACCGTTTCAATGTCCAATGAATCAGGTATGTTATCAAGTGTTTTAAAAGCAATAGCCGATAAAAACGGAAGTATCTTGACCATAAATCAAGATATTCCATTACAGGGTATTGCTAATAGTAGTATTTCTTTCGAAACCAAAAACTTGCAAGGTTCCTTAGAGGAATTATTACATGATATTCGCAATATGAAAGGAATTATTAAAGTAGAAATTTTAGGTCAAGCATAATATAAATATTATATTGACCAGTCAGAAGAGAGTAGGACCATTATGAAGACCGTTAAAATAGCCTTATTAGGATTTGGTACTGTTTCCCAAGGAACTTTTAATTTATTACAAGATAATGTCGATTTGATTACTAACAGAAGCGGTGTAACTATCGAGATTTCAAAAATATTTGTTCGCAGACCAGATAAATACACAAATATTACACTACCAAGCACTGCACAATACGTGACTAACATTGATGATGTTCTTAATGATGAATCGATTGCTATTGTCGTTGAATTAATGGGGGGCACAACATTTGCGAAAGATTGTGTTGAAGCAGCTTTAAAACATGGAAAAAGTGTTGTTACAGCCAATAAGGATTTATTAGCAGAAGCAGGCCCATATTTATTTGACTTAGCGTATAAAAACCACGTAGATTTACGTTTTGAAGCCTCTGTATTAGGTGGCATTCCAATTATTAGAACATTATACGATTCCCTTGGCGGTAATCGCATTACTGAACTTGTTGGTATCATGAATGGTACTACAAACTTTATTTTATCTAAAATGACAGATGAAGGATTAAGCTACGGGGATGTATTAAAAGAGGCTCAAGATTTAGGCTATGCAGAAGCTGATCCAACTGCCGATGTAGAAGGTTTAGATGCAGCTCGTAAACTTGCTATTTTAGCATCCATTAGCTTTAACCGTCGTATATTCTTCGAGGATGTAACTGTAGAAGGTATTACTAAAATTGATACAGAAGATATTTCCTTTGGTAAGGAATTCGGATACAATATTAAACTTATTGGCATTGCAAAAGAATCGTCAAAGGGTTTATCTCTCAATGTATACCCTGCTTTCGTACCATTAACACATCCACTTGCATCTGTACGCGGCTCGTACAATGCAATTTATATCAAGGGTAATGGCATTGATGATGCCATGTTCTATGGACGTGGCGCCGGTAGTTTACCAACAGGCAGCTCCGTTGTTAGCGATATTATGGAAGTAGCTAAAAACGTAGCTTTTGAATCTACAGGACGTTTTAAACCATTCTACTTTGACCAAAAGAATATTTATTCCCCAGGTAAAATACAATCCAGTTACTATATGCGGTTAGCTGTTGATAATAAAACTGGTGTTCTTGCAAAGATTGCTACAAAATTAGCAGAGCAAAAAATCTCTGTTCTTTCAATCGTTCAACGAAATAAAGATCCTGAAACAGCAGTACTTGCTATTGTGACTTCTAAATGTCCACATTCCTATATTTTAAATTTAATTGATTCTTTTAACAGCTTGCGATCTGTGAAAGATGTATGTAGTGTAATCAGAATTATGGAAGCGTAATATTATGACAACAATTCGTGTACAAGTGCCTGCTACAAGTGCCAATTGCGGACCAGGTTTTGATTGCCTTGGACTAGCATTAAATCTATATAATATTTTTGAATTTACACCTGATGCAAATGCTACATCTTTTAGCTATACATTTCATGGGTATGGCGCTGATTTATTAGAAAAAGAAGATCCTAAAAAAAATCTCATCGGAATAGCTATTGAACAAGTATTTGCTAAAGCACAAGAACCAATACAATATGGTCATATTACTTCGGAAACATTAATTCCGCCATCACGTGGCCTTGGTAGTAGTAGTACTGCTATTGTAGGTGGGCTTTTACTAGCAAATAATCTCGTAAATAAACCACTTTCAAAAGAAGAGTTACTCATCATTGCCAATCGTATGGAAGGCCATCCAGATAATGTGGCACCAGCCATTTTTGGTAATCTTTGTTGTGCTACAGGCCTAAAAGATAAAGTGTTGAATACAGTTATCCCTGTACCAGAGTCACTACATTTTGCCGTTGTTGTGCCAGAGGTATTGGTTTCCACAGAATATGCACGATCCGTATTGCCAAATCATGTGCCTTTTAAAGAGGCCGTTCAAAATGTGAGTCATGCATCGTTATTCGTAACTAGTTTAATTACGAACCAATTGGATAATCTTGCAGTTGCACTGGAGGATAATCTCCATGTACCGTATCGGAAAACGTTGATTCCTCATTGTGATAAGGTATTCTCTGCAGCAAAAGCCGCAGGCGCTTATGGTGCAACTATCAGTGGATCTGGTTCTACCTTAATTGCATATACAGATAAAGCTCATGTACAAACAGTAGCTGAAGCAATGGGACAAATCTTTGAGTTCCATGGCATCGAAAACAAGGTATATGTGTTAGAGGCAGATACAATAGGGGCCACAACTATTCAAAATGTGGTATAATAAATCTAGTTAAGGCATAGTCCAAAAACTTATGTTGGAGGATTCTATGAATAATTTTAAAACAACAATGTTACTAGCCACTTTAATAGTGATACTAGTATTATTAGGCGATGCTTTTGGCGGCGCTCGTGGAATGATGTTAATGTTCATCATATCTGCAGGCATGTCAATATCATCGTATTGGTATAGCGATAAGATTGTGTTAGCACAATACAATGCACAACAAGTTACCGCTCAATCAAATCCTAAATTATATGGTATGGTTGAACAATTGGCTAAAAACGGTAAACTACCGATGCCAAAGGTATATATCATCCCTACGGACGTACCAAATGCATTTGCAACTGGTCGTAATCCAGAACATGCTGCGGTAGCTGTAACAGCCGGAATTCAACGTTTATTAACAGATGATGAATTAGCTGGCGTTTTAGGTCATGAATTAACACATGTTAAAAATCGTGATACCCTAATCAGTACTATTGCTGCCATTATTGGAGGCGCTATATCTACTATTGCCCATTTTGGTATGTTCTTTGGTGGCCGCTCTGCTGATCGCGATGATAATGTCAATCCACTTGCATTGATTGGTATGGTTATTTTGGCACCTTTAGCAGCTGCTATTATCCAAATGAGTATTTCTCGTACCCGTGAATATTTAGCGGATGAGGGTGGGGCTATGTTAAGCAAAAATCCATTAGGACTTGCATCAGCATTGGCTAAAATTGAAGAATATTCTAAATATGGAACATTACCTAATGCCAATAATGCTACAGCGCATATGTTTATAATTAATCCTATGATGGGTATTGGTGCTAGTTTGTCGAATCTTTTTAGCACACATCCTAGTACTAAGGATCGTATTGCTAGATTGAAAAAACTATCTCTAAATCCACATTATAGATTTTAATAAAAGGGAGGTTTAAAGATGGAAGAAACTTTAGTTCTTATTAAACCAGATGGTGTAAAACGTCAAATCTGTGGTGAAATTCTTACACGTTATGAACGTAAAGGCTTAATCATTAAAGCTATGAAATTACTTCAAACTCCAAAAGAATTAGCACAAGAACATTATGCAGAGCATAAGGACAAACCATTCTTTGGTGAATTGGTTGATTTTATCACTTCTGGACCTGTACTAGCTTTTGTACTAGCTGGTAAAAATGCCGTTACTTCTGTACGTACTATCAATGGTGCAACTAATCCTGTAGATGCCACACCTGGTAGTATTCGCGGTGACTATGCCTTAACTATGGATTCTAATGTTGTACATGCATCTGATTCAGTTGATTCAGCAGCACGTGAAATTCATTTATGGTTCCCAGAATATAAATAACATCTAATTAGGAGGTACGGCCATGAGTAGTAGTGTTTATACAAAAACAGGTGATCAAGGTACAACAGGTCTTTATACAGGTGAACGTGTAAAGAAATCTTCTCTTCGCGTTGAAGCCTATGGTACAATTGATGAGCTTCAAGCCTTCTTGGGATTAGCTCGAGCTTATGCAAAGAACGTAAGAGTACAAGCTGAATTACTCGATATAGAACGTTCCTTATGGACGTTAATGGCTGATATTGCTAGCTTGAATCAAGCACCACAAATAACAGATCAACAAGTAAAACATTTGGAAAAGGTTATCGACCGTTTTGATGCAAAATTAGAACCTCTTGCAGAATTTATTCTACCTGGTGAGAATAAATCTTCTGCCTACTTACATGTATCTAGAACAGTTGCTCGTCGTGCAGAACGTGATTTATGGCGTGTATTAGACGCTGGTGAAAGCGTACATGAATCTAATTTGCGATACTTAAATCGACTATCTGATTTATGCTTCATATTAAGTCGTGTAGAAGAAGAAATCGGAGAAGAATAAACAAAAAAAGCTATGTCTTCACATAGCTTTTTTCTTTATTAAGATTGTGTAATTTCTTGATTCAATACATCATGTGGACTTGGATAGAAAAAGAAGATATGAGGAATTTGATATCTAAATTTTTCACGCAATAAATCTGCTAATGTTGTCTCAAAATTTATAATTTTAGATGCATCAAAAGAAAAATCCTCTACTAATACAAACATTTGTGGTTCCACAATAGGTGCATTAGGAGGTAATTCAGAAGGGTCTAGCGGTACATTAACAACTACACGACATGTACCAATATATCCACCTTGACCATCTTCAATAGCTACACGATAGGTATTTTCCCAAAGGGTAGACATCATTTTTAATTTCATATTCATAATTTCCATAGTGTATCTCCTTTTGTTATACTAATAATGATACAGAAATTATATATACTTGTATAGGTGGTTTATGAAATCTACAATTATTCTATGCTCCGGAGGAGCTCGTAGTGGAAAAAGTGAATTTGCAGAACAATTAGCCTTATCCTTAAAAGGGCGAAAGGCATATGTTGCTACAGGGCAAGCTTTTGATGACGAAATGAAAGATCGTATTAAAAAGCATCAGTTGCGCCGTGGTAAAGAGTGGATTACCTTCGAAATTCCACTATACTTACACAAAAATTGGGAACAAATTAAGAATGTAAGTGATGTCATCTTGATTGATTGTCTTACAATGTTTACATCAAATCACGTCTTCGCTCATGGGGATATCAATACGCAGGAAGATTCTAATCGTATTGAATCTATTATTTTAGAAGAGCTGCGACTATTATTACAGGAAATTAATAACAGTAATGATAAAACTGTTATTTTTGTGACCAATGAAATTGGATTAGGTATTGTACCGGAGAATAAATTGGCAAGATATTTCCGCGATATAACTGGTCGTGTAAATCGAGAGGTTGCTAGTGCTGCCAATAAAATGTATTTAACGATTAGTGGGGTAACCATAGAATTAAAATCTCAGGAGGTTCATATAAATGGCTAAAAAAATCATGTTCCAAGGAACGAGCTCTAATGTAGGCAAAAGTATTTTATGTACTGCATTATGCCGCATTCTTTATCGAATGGGCTATAAAACTGTGCCATTTAAAGCACAAAATATGGCTTTAAACTCCTATGTAACCAAATGGGGTGATGAAATAGGCCGTGCTCAAGTAGCCCAAGCTGAAGCAGCTGGTATTGATCCTATTGTACAAATGAACCCTGTATTGCTTAAACCTACAGGAAATCAGTCATCTCAAGTCGTATTAATGGGTAAACCCGTTGGTGTGTATAGTGCTAAAGAATATCATACCCATTACTCCTTAACAGCTCTTGATAAGGTCAAAGAATCTCTTGCCTTTCTCGATGAAAATTTTGAAATGATTGTTATCGAAGGGGCTGGTAGTCCTGCTGAGGTTAATTTAAAAGCTAATGATATCGTAAACA
This sequence comes from Veillonella atypica, assembly GCF_041431435.1. Classification (NCBI taxonomy): domain Bacteria; kingdom Bacillati; phylum Bacillota; class Negativicutes; order Veillonellales; family Veillonellaceae; genus Veillonella; species Veillonella atypica. Next base: position 247,872 of record NZ_JAPVXV010000001.1, on the reverse strand, counting down.
TGCGTATTGCTAAAATGACACAAGCGCCTGTATTTCTCATTGCCGATATAGATAGAGGTGGTGCTATTGCTTCTATTGTGGGCACATTAGAATTACTCGAACCAGAAGAACGCGATTTAATAAAGGGAATCGTAATTAATAAATTCCGTGGCGATATTAAGTTATTAGAACCAGCATTGACTTTCATCGAAGAAAAAACAGGTAAAAAAGTAGTTGGTGTTATTCCTGCCATAGAAAACCTTGATATTGATGAAGAAGATTCTGTAGCTTTGGAAAATAAAAAGAATGTAGGTTCTAAAGACATTCAAATTGCTGTAATCCAAACACCTAAAATCTCTAATTTTACAGACTTTGATGCATTGAACTATGAACCAGATGTATCCGTTCGTTTTGTCGGTTCTGGAGATGTTATTGGTACACCTGATTTGATTATTTTACCAGGTTCTAAAAATACATTGGCTGACTTAACATATTTAAAAAACTCCGGCTTAGCTAATGAGATTAAAAAGCTCGCGGAAAAAGGAACTCCTGTAATCGGTATTTGCGGTGGTAACCAAATGCTTGGTACTGCTATATATGATCCGCATCACATGGAAGGGGATATTGAGGAGAGTGAAGGTCTCGGTTTAGTTAACTCTACTACAACCATGAAGGATCAAAAAACGACACATCAAGTCACATTTGATGTTGAGAATTTACATTTCCTTAACGGTACATTTTCTGGTAGTGAACTCGTAGGCTATGAAATTCATATGGGGGATACAACACCAAATGATGATACTGTAAAACGTTGTTTTACCATTACTAAACGTAGTGAAATTCCTATAACGGTCGTAGATGGCTTTATCGATGGTCGTCATCAAGTTATGGGTACCTACATTCATGGTGTCTTTGATAATGATGAATTCCGTCGTTTTATTATAAATCAATTGCGTTTACGTAAAGGATTAGATGAAACGCCTGTTGTTTTCCATTATTTCGAACATAAAAACAATGCATATAATCGTTTAGCAGACATTGTAGAAGAACATTTGGATATGGATTACATTATGACTCTATTAAAGGATAATGGGTGATATTAATGGATTTAAACATTCTCTTAGAGTGGTTTAAACACTACAACTATGTGTGTATTCCAATTTTGGCATTTATTATTGATACGATTATTGGGGATCCCAATAGTAAGTTTCATCCTGTTGCCCTAATTGGTCGTGTCATATCATTTTATGAGGCTGTATTTTATAAAGATACAGATAATGATACAAAAAAACTTTGGTATGGTGGTATTGCAGTTGGATTTATATTGTTAACCATTTATATCATAGCCTCATTGATTCTATGGATTGGTAGTCTCATTAATGAATGGGTAGAATATTTTATTCAAGTTCTCATCGTGTACATTACAATCTCACCTCGTTCATTAGGTGCGGCTGGATTTGAAGTTAATAGATTGCTTAAACAAGGTCGTATCGATGATGCAAGACATCGCGTTTCATGGATTGTAGGGCGCGATACAGAAGACCTTGATGAAAGTGAAATCACTCGGGCCACAGTAGAAACGATAGCAGAAAATACTATTGATGGCATAATTTCACCACTATTTTTCTTTATACTAGGTGGTCCTATAGGAGCTATATTATATCGCACAGCTAATACTATGGATTCCATGTTGGGATATAAGAACCAAAAATATATGTTCTTTGGCCGTGTAGCTGCGCGTTTAGATGATATATTAAATTGGATTCCAGCACGACTAACATTCCTATTATTAGTTATTTCTGCCTTTATATTACGATTTGATGGCAAATCCGCATTTCGTATTGGTCTTCGCGATGCCTATAAACATCCTAGCCCTAATGGTGGCTATGCAGAAGCGCCTGTAGCAGGGGCATTGCACATTCGCCTAGGCGGCTATAACCAGTACTTTAAAAAGATGACATTTCGTGAATATATGGGTGATGCATTAGAAACACTAAATCGACTACATATTACTCGATGTATATATATGATGTATTTGTCAACAATACTTATGATAATCATCACCACCATAGTCGCTTATCAATTTATGGAGTAATACATAGATGACACCTTTCTTTATAGCTTTACAATTTCTAACTAGACTAAAAATAGTAAATCAAACAGAATGGTCCATGGAAGATTTTGGTAAGTCTGTTGCTACATTTCCTTTTGTAGGATTGATCATCGGTATATTTTTAACCCTAATTTATTTTATATTCTCTCAATTTTTGTCACCTATGCCTTTAATGCTTATTATCGTTATCAGTGAATTTTTGTTCACCGGTGGCTTACATGCTGATGGATTAATGGATACAAGTGATGGACTTTTTTCTGGCCGTGAAAGAGAGAAAAAACTAGAAATAATGAAGGATAGCCGTGTTGGTTCCTTTGGGGTTGTAGCTTTTGTATTTATCACATTGTTAAAATGGCAACTGTTAACTGCAATTCCTATACCTGAATTTATACCTATTATACTTGTAATGATGCCTCTCATGAGTAGATACACATTGATTTTAAGTATTCGCTCTTATCCATATGCTCGAAAATCGGGTATGGGGCAGGCCTTTGCAGTATATGCACCAAAACATGTCATTACATGGAGCACGATTTCTACTTTCTGTATGCCTATTATTATTTGTTTACTTTTATCATTACTATATGCAATCGCTTTAGGTATAACAAGTATGCTTTCGATTCCATTTATACCATATAGTATAGCTCTCTTTGGTTTAGCATATGCTTTGGTTGGATTAATGGAAATTAATATTTTCTCAATGATCGTGAGCTATATCATTAATCGTATTATCAATCACTATATTGTTAAACAACTTGGTGGAACTACTGGTGATACATATGGCTTCGTTGTTGAAGTAACAGAGGTCTTGTTGATATTAGTATATATAATTACGTTGACATTATTATCTTCTGTTGTGAAAGCTCCTATTCTTTAATTATTTAATTATACATAGATTGTTTTATTGTGTAAGGAGGATTTAGTGACTTATTATGTTCGTGCGCCAGGCACTTGTGGGGAATTTATCCAAGGGGCCATTGATGGACAATCATTTCTTGTGACATGTCCAATCAACCGCTATTCCTATGCACTGAGCCAGGTAACACATCCATTGCCACACTATTATTGCTCCTTACAACCTAAGTCTAGTCAAGCTCGCAACTTAGTAAAGGATATTTTACATATTCCCAGCTGTGACAATACTGCTATCTATATAAGATCAGATATTCTTCAAGGAAAAGGAATGGCATCTAGCTCTGCGGATATAGCAGTAGCCGCAATGGCCACTGCTTTATCATGTAATAGAGCATTAACACCAAAAGAGCTAGAAACCATCTGTTTATCAGTAGAGCCGACGGATGCTGCTTTTTATCCTGGTATTACACAATTTGATTATATAAATGGGTCCATCTGTAATTTTTTAGGAACGTGTCCGCCTTTAAAAATACTAATTTTTGATGAAGGTGGTACTATTGATACCATCTCTTTTAATCAGCAAAAAGATTTATTCCATAAAATACAGGAGAAAGAGCCTATCATTAGAGAATCACTAGAGCTCTTCAAAAAAGGTCTAGAAACACATGATATTACGTTGATAGGACAGGCCGCTACATTGAGTGCCTTTGCTAATCAACGTATTTTATATAAACCAAATTTATATGAATTTCATGACATTGGTAATGCTTTTCATAGCGTTGGTACAATCATTGCTCACAGTGGTACAATAATGGGTCTATTATTTCCAAGTGATTATACGGCTATCGATGAATGTAAGCGATACATCGAAAAAAAATTACCTACCTTACAATATATTGATATTGTGGAAACAACAAATGAAGGACTAACATATATAAAACGATAAAGGAGGATCTCCTATGCCAGATACACATGGCGGAAATATCTTTAAATTTTCTCATGACCACAAAATAAATCTATCTGAAGTAACTGATTTTAGTGCCAATATTAATCTATTAGGACCTAGTCCAAAAGGTTTAGAAGCACTAAACGAACGATTGCGATATATATCTCATTATCCAGATGTTACAAATGATGATGTTATGAATACTATTGCCGATGTATATGGTATAGAAAAAGATTCTATACTTCTTGGTAACGGAGCTGCAGAGCTCCTCTATGCAGTTGGACGATTATCTGGATTTACAGGGGCTTTTGTTCCTGCGCCTGGCTTCTCTGAATACCAAGCCTCTATGGATGCTGCGAACATACCGGTAAGGGAAATTTTTTATCGGCAGCGACAAAATGATGATGGCACCCCATATTTTGAAGTACCTTATTTAGCATTACAAACATTTGCTGCTGAATTAAAAGGTCAAGATGGACGCATTATCGTATTTTTAGGTAACCCTAATAATCCAGATGGAACATTGTTGGATAAACAATCAATCAAAGTATTAGCACAAATGTTAAAAGATGCTAATAGCTTACTTGTTATCGATGAATCGTTCATTGATTTTATTGGTAATGAATCGTTACGAGACAATAGCCACTCTATGCGCGAGCTCATTAATCAATATGACAATGTAATTATCGTACATTCTTTTACAAAATTTTATGCTGTACCAGGACTTCGTATTGGTGCAGTGTTTGCCAATCCAACATTAATACAAGAATTGCGTCAATATATTCCTGCATGGTCTGTAAATACATTGGCACAAGCTTATACTGAATCCGCACTAACCGATACTAAGTATATTAACGATAGTAAGATGGTATTGGCTAATGAAGCAAAGTATATGTATGAATCATTATCTGCTATTAAAGATTTAGTAGTCTATAAGCCATCTGCAAATTATATCTTAATGGAAATTAATGATCCTGATATTTCAGTTACAGATGTACAAACTAGATTAGAAAAACATAATCTATTAATTCGTAGCTGTGCTAATTATAAAGGGTTAGGTCCAAAATGGATGCGGATTGCTATAAAAGATCATGCACACAACGTGGAACTTATTCATTTATTAAGTACCATATTTGAGAAATAGGAACACAACATGAAAACATTATATATTATTAGACATGGCGAAACAGAATGGAATAAGATAGGTCGCTATCAAGGCATAACCGATGTTCCTTTGAATGACAATGGAATAGCACAGGCAAAAGCTTGCGCTCATGCATTGAAGAATGTACATTTTGATCGTATTTTATCAAGTGACCTATCTAGAGCCCTCGTAACAGCAGAAACGATTCGTGGTAATCGAAATATCGATATTACAGTAGATTCTCGGTTGCGAGAGATTGATTTTGGTGACTGGGAAAAATTATTGTTCTCAGAAATCGAAGAACGATGGCCAGGCCTTATTGATCAAATGTATCGACAACCTGATATTGTCAAGCTGCCAAATGGAGAAAGCTTTCAAGAAGTACAAAATCGTGCATGGAATGGCCTTTCAGAATTTATAAGCCAAAATGATGATGACGAAACAATTTTAATAACTTGTCATGGTGGGACGATTCGTACACTTTTATGTAAAATGCTTGATATTCCCATTGGTCACTGTTGGAATTTCAGCCAAGGTAATACAGCAATTAATCGCATATTTTACAATGGTATGGGACCATCTGACCATAATATTTTAAACTTATTAAATGATACTGCTCACGTAGATAATTTAAGAGGGCATGTATAATTGATTCTTTCAAATGCTATGAAAGAGGAATTAAGATGCGATTAGATAAACTATTAGCCAATAAAGCCTTTGGTAGTCGCAAAGAGGTTCACCAAATTATAAGGGATGGACGTGTTACTGTAAATGGTGCTGTTATCTTAAAAAAAGACCAATCTATACATATAGATGATGATATCATTGCAGTTGATGGCGTACAAATATCAACAAAACAACAGTATTATATTAAATTTCATAAACCTGCTGGATATATTACGGCTGTAGAAGATCCTACGCATCCTGTAGTGATGGATTTATTACCACCTGAGTTTAAGAAAATGGGTGTATTTCCTGTGGGACGCCTAGATAAAGATACAGAAGGTCTATTATTACTCACAAACGATGGTATTTGGGCGCATTCTATCATTAATGGACACAAACATGTACCGAAGGTATACTATGTGGAATTTAATGGTAAACTCACAAAAGATGGTCTTGAACGTATAGAAACAGGAATAGTATTAGGGGATGGAACCCAATGTAAACCGGCTAATATAGACGTTCTTTCTGAACAGTCTCTACATATAACCATTGAAGAAGGCAAGTACCATCAAGTTAAACGTATGATTGGGGCCGCTGGAGGCGAAGTTACTTATTTAAAAAGATTGTCCATAGGTCATATTACATTAAATGGCATTGAGGCTATTAATACATATTCAGAAATAGATGACCAAGATGTAGTAGACTTTAAAAAATAGCATGAAAATCTATTCAATATAGGCATTTTATGGTATTATAAGGTGTACTTTATAGACTAGGAGCATGATTATGAACGGATTAAATCAGCTACAAAAGTATATTAAAGAACAAGAATTAACTGGTGTCGTTTTAATTGACCCTATAAATTTACATTATTTTGCTGGTTTTACAGGTACCACAGGATTTGCTATTGTCACACAAGATAAAGCTTTCATGATTACCGATTTTAGATATACAGAGCAAGCTACAAAACAATGTGAAGGCTATGAGGTTATTCAATATGAAACATCAGTTATGGATACTCTTGTAGATATTTTTAATGACAATCACATCCACGATGGTCTCTTTGGTATCGAAGGAAAATATATGCCTGTTGATACATATGAAACCTTATGTGATACTTTAGATGAACGCTTTAATTTTACATCTATCAATTTTGCAAAATTACGTGCTGTAAAACGAGAAGATGAATTAGAATTAATGCGTAAAGCTGCTAAAATTGGAGACGATGCATTTGCAGCATTATTACCGCAATTAAAGGTGGGTATGACGGAGAATGACGCGCGTATCATACTCGAATCAGAAATGTTAAAACGAGGTTCAGAGGAACCTTCTTTTGCAACAATTGTAGCATCCGGTAATCGCTCTAGTATGCCTCATGGTGTGGCTAGTGATAAGATTATAGATGCCGGTGATTTTATCACCTTTGATTTTGGCGCCGTGTATAAAGGGTTTCATTCAGATATGACTCGAACTGTCGTTATGGGCCCCGCATCAGAGCAACAAAAGAATTTGTATAGTATAGTTTTAGAAGCTCAAAAACGAGGTGTTGCAGCAGTTCGTGCAGGAATTACAGGCAAAGAACTTGACGCAGTATGTCGTGACTATATACGAGAACGAGGATATACCAAGGAGTTTAATCATGGTACGGGACATGGTGTGGGTCTAGAAATCCACGAAGAACCAGTAGCCAATGCAAAGTCCGATACGGTATTTTCCGAAAATATGATCATTACGGTAGAACCAGGTATTTATCTTTCTGGTGAAATCGGATTGAGAATAGAGGATAGTGTTATTGTTAAAGCTGATGGCTGTGAATTATTAACACATAGTCCAAAAGAGTTAATCGAAATAGGTATTTAGAAGGAGAAGAGTTAGATGATTTCCAGTAATGATTTCCGCCCAGGTGTAACCGTTGAGATCGACGGTAATGTATGGCAAGTAGTTGATTTCCAACACGTTAAACCAGGTAAAGGTGCTGCATTCGTGCGTACAAAAATGAAAAACTTGCAAACTGGTTCCGTAGTAGAACGTACTTTCAACGCTGGTGAAAAAGTGCCAAAAGCACATGTTGACCGTCGTCGTATGCAATACTTATACGAAGCTGATGGCGCATACACATTCATGGACAACGAAACATATGATCAAGTGGAATTGAATGTTGAACAACTAGGTGATGCTAAAAACTTCCTTCTTGAAAACATGGAAGTATCCATCATGTTCTTCCAAGGTATTGTAATCGGTATTGACTTACCTGTAGCTGTAGAACTTCGCGTAGTTGAAACTGATCCTGGTATCCGTGGCGATACTGCAACAGGTGGTAATAAACCAGCTGTATTGGAAACAGGCTACACTGTAAAAGTACCTCTCTTTATCGAAGTAGATGATGTACTTCGTATTGATACTCGTACTGGTCAATACATCGAACGTGCCTAAAACTATTTCATTGATATAGTGGGCCAGATCTTTTAAATGTAATATAGTCCCCCATATATCTTTGTTAAGCTGAGCACTTGTCGTCTATGTCATTATATAGGGACAGGTGCTCTTTTTTGAAAGAGGCCTATATGACTAAGAAAAATACTGAGTTAGAAACTGGTAAAATTAAAATCGCAGACAATGTATATGCTACTATTATTAGTATGACCGCATTGGATACTAAAGGAATCCATCATATGAGTTCTACCTTTAATGATGGGGTTAATACCTTTTTTGGACGTAAAAATGCCCATGAAGGTGTAAAGATTTCCTTTAACGATGACGGAGCAATTTCAGTTACATTATATGTAAGTATCTCCTATGGGTATCGCATACCTGATATTGCACTGCGCTTACAAGAGCGGATTAAAACTGCACTCGTCAATTACACTGAAATAGAAGTTGAAACAATTGACATCGTAGTCCAAGATATTATTTTTGATGATTTTACACCTGAACCAATTCAGCGTAATGAATAATAGGAGGGCCTATGAGTCAAGACGATAAATTAAACTATGGCTTAGATACAGCAACAGTAGATATTGCAGATTCCGTCATCATTGATGTTGCTATTAAGCCCTTAAGTACAATTCCTGGTATTCATTCTTTAAGTCCACGCTTATATGATGAAATTGTTGATGGTATAACGAACGCTTTTGGACAAAAAAATTTACCAGGCATTAATGTAAAGCATAGAAAAGGCTTTATCGAAATTAATGTGTATATCCGTTGTCTATACGGATACAATGTAATAGATATAGCAAAACAATTGCAGTCTGAAATTAAACAAACACTAAAGAATACGCTTGACCTTGATCACGTAAAGGTTGATGTACATATTGAAGGAATTATCAAAGAATAAGGAGACAATATGTCTAAAAAAAGAAATAGACGTGAAGCACGTCAATATGCATTCCAAGTTCTATACGCTAATGAATTTCATACCTCTAATGATGATGTGATTTTCCCAGACGGAGAAATCTCGTTGTCTATGGATATTGCTTATGCAAACCAAATAATAGATGGTGTGTTATCTCATCTTGAAGAAATCGACACAATACTTGAACCATATTGCACAAAACGGAAATTTGTACTTATGGATAAAGTAGACCGCGCCATTTTACGTCTTGCGATTTGGGAGCTCAACTACAATAGTGAAGATGTATCTCCATCTATTGTTATCAATGAGGCTGTACAATTAGCAAAATCCTTTGGTTCTGATGCATCCTATAAATTAATCAATGCGATTCTAGATGCTTATAATAAGAGTAAATAATGAAACAATATTTTCTAGGAATTGACACAAGCTGTTATACGACGAGCTGTGCCATTATTGATGATGAACTAAATATAGTAGGAGAAGCTCGAAAAATATTAGATGTAAAGCCAGGAATGAAGGGACTTCAACAATCTAACATGGTGTTTCAACATACAAAGGTATTGCCTCGTCTTATCGAAGAATTACCTCAAGTTCCATTATCGGGTATTGGTGTTAGTGCTTTTCCTAGACGCTCTGATGATTCTTATATGCCGGCCTTTCTTGTTGGTCATGGTTTTGCTAGATCACTAAGTCATATGATGCAAGTACCAATGTATAAATTTGCTCATCAAGAAAATCATATTTTAGCAGCCCTAAGGGAAGTTGGACATGTCCCTACGTTTCCATTCTATAGCTTACATCTTTCTGGTGGTACTACAGAACTCGTTTTAACAGAATATAAAGGTAAGGGGATTTTTGAAAGCTCTATTATCGGTGGTTCTAAGGATCTACAAGGCGGACAATTTGTCGATCGTGTAGGTGTTGCATTAGGTATTCAATTTCCTTGTGGCAAAGAATTAGAACTACTTGCTTCACAAACAGATACGTATGATCCGCTACCTTCCTCTGTTAAAGAAGGATGGATTAGCTTTGCTGGTCCTTGTAGTGCTGCACTGCGTAATATCGAAAAAGGGGCGTCACCTGCATCTATGAGTAAGGCACTATTTAGTTGTATAGGAAATTCTCTGGAAAAATTATTAACCTATCATCTCAAACATACACCAGTATCAACATTAATTGCCGTTGGTGGTGTAATGAGTAATTCTATACTACGCAATCGTCTAAATGGTTTTTGTCATAAGAATAACGTAACTGTTCATTTTGCAAATCCTAAATTCTCCGTCGACAATGCTACGGGAAACGCTTATGGGGCATTTTTAGCAACACAAAAGTAGGTATATCGTGAATGTATTGAGTATTACCCAATTAAATAACTTAATAAAACGAACAATAGATAGAGAGTATCTCCTAAAAAATGTCTATGTTAGTGGTACCATAACAAATGCTAAGCGTCATAGTAGTGGTCATGTGTATTTTTCCTTAAAGGATGAGGAATCATCTATAGATGTAACGATGTGGTCTAGTACGGTTCAAAGTAAAGGACTCGCTAATGCATTCCAAAATGGATTATTAGTAACAATCAAGGCATCCGTTAATTTCTATAACAAAATGGGCCGTTTAAATCTTATCGCATCGGATATGCAGGTTGGTTCTAAAAGCCCATTACAGCTTGAATTCGATGCGCTACAAAGAGAATTATCCGCATTGGGCTATTTTGATGATGCTCATAAACAACCAATACCAGTTCTATCAAGTTGTATCGGTATTGTCACATCCTCTACAGGTGCTGTTTTACACGATATATTACATATTAGTGAACATAGAAATCCGCTTATGCAATTTAAATTATTCTCTGTACCAGTTCAGGGAACAACAGCGGGTCCAATCATAGCTAAAGGAATTGAAGCTGCAGATAAAGATCCAGATGTTGATGTCATTATCGTCGGTCGCGGCGGCGGTTCAATGGAGGATTTATGGTGCTTTAATGATAGAGTTGTTATCGAAGCTATTTACAATGCATCTACACCTATTATTTCTGCAGTAGGTCATGAAACAGATTATACATTAGCTGATTACGCTGCTGATATGCGTGGTGCTACACCTAGTCATGCCGCAGAAATTGCAGTGCTTCCATTGACTACACTACAACAGCATTTACAACAAAAACTTGATTATTTACAGTATGTAATGGATCAAACATTACAGCAAAAACGTATTGAATTAAGTACAATTTTTAATCGTCGCCTCGGGTTTCCTGCATTACAATTACTGCATAAACAAAATTTCCTCTTACAATCCTATAAGGAGAAATTACAAACTTTAGCGTCACAACGATGGCAATATGAAAAGCATAAACTTTCACTTATAACACAGGAATTATCACTACAAAATCCAATCCATTTAATGGTGAAAGGCTATTCCAAAATAGAAAAAGAGGGTCATACCATAAGTTCAATTCAAAATATGGCCAAAGGAGATGTATTTAAAATTACATTGCATGATGGTTCTATAAAAGCAGTTGTAGAGGAGGTATTACAGGATGGCAACATCACTGAAAAGTTATGAAAAAAAATATAAAGCTCTTGAAGATATCGTTCGTCAACTCGACGATGGTGAATTATCTATGTCAGAGCTGTTAAATCAATATAAAAAAGGCTTAACCTTAGTCAAGGAATGTGCAGATATGCTGGATTCTGTAGAAGGTGAAATTCAACAGATTATCGAAGAGGTACGCATCGGAGAGTAATAAGCTATGTTAAAGACATATTTAGAAACTAGCAAACAATCGATTGAACACTGGTTAAGTGCCGTATTAAATTCCCCTATACCAGAATATAAACGTTTATATGAATCTATGAACTATAGTTTATTACAAGGGGGAAAACGAATTCGTCCTATTTTAACCAAAGCTGTTTTAGATGCAATGAAGGTTGATGCATCATTATATAAAGAGTTCCTATGTGCATTGGAATGTATTCATACATACTCACTGATTCATGATGATTTACCAGCTATGGATAATGATGATTATCGCCGAGGTAATTTAACCAACCATAAGGTATATGGAGACGGTATGGCCATTCTTGCAGGAGATGGTTTATTGACCTATGCATTTCAACTTTGTAGTAAAAATACAACCGCATCAGCTGAGCAAAAAATCAAGGCTATCCAATGTTTAGCGACCGCAGCTGGTCCTGAAGGCATGGTTGGCGGACAAGCTTTTGATTTACTATCCGAAGGAAAACATATCCCTCTTGAGGAATTAAAAGTTTTACATAGTGGAAAAACAGGTGCTTTATTTAATGCGGCCATTGAGTTAGGGCTCATCTTATCTAATGCTGACCAAGCAAAATATGCCGCCTATATGACATATGCCAATTGTCTTGGTTTGCTATTCCAGATTACAGATGATATTCTTGATGTAACGGGAACCATTGAAGAGTTAGGCAAAACACCTGGTAGTGATATACGACAAGATAAATCTACTTATGTTTCATTGTTAGGGCTTGACGAGGCACGTAATGAAGCACATGTAGTCGCACAAAAGGCACATGCTGCTTTAGCAACAATAGATGATGATACACATATACTAAGTGCTATTATTGATTATTTATTGGATCGTACACATTAAACATTAGAGGATAAAGTTATATGTACCATATTTTAGAGGAAATTTGTCATAATTATATAGCGCAAGCCGCATTTTGGGGCTGGTTTTCAGCACAAGCCATTAAATTCTTATGGCAACTTGTCCGTTATCGTACATTGCGTTTTGAACGTTTAGTAGGTTCCGGAGGATTTCCTAGTTCACATACATCCTTTGTAATTTCTACTACTGCCGCTTTGTACTTTAAAAATAATGGTATTACTGATATATTTGTGGTAGCATTAGTATTTTCTATTGTAGTCATGTATGATGCGTCTGGTGTACGTCGTCAAGCTGGTCGACAAGCACAAATATTAAACCAAATTGTGGAGTATTTTAGTAAACGAAATATTCCTGTTATTTTAAAAGACCGAGAAATTGCATTAAAAGAATTACTAGGTCATACGCCAGTTGAAGTATTTGGTGGTTTAGTATTAGGTATTCTAATAGCTTATATTCAATATTTCTATGTGTATAATGGTGTCATATGAGTAATAAAGAACGTTTAGATATTCTCCTTGTTAACCGAGGTTTATTTGAAAGTCGCGAAAAAGCAAAAGCCGCTATTATGGCTGGTCAAATCTTTATGGATACAACACGAATCGATAAAGCTGGTACAAAGGTTCCTGTAGATGCAAATCTCACAGTGAAAGGTAATACCTTACCATATGTAAGTCGTGGAGGCTTAAAATTAGAAAAAGCTATTCAAATATATCCCATTGATTTAACCGATGCAGTCATGATTGATATTGGAGCTAGCACGGGTGGATTTACAGATTGTGCATTGCAAAATGGTGCATCCAGGGTGTTTGCAATAGATGTAGGATATAACCAACTAGCTTGGAAACTTCGCCAAGATGAACGCGTAATCAATATGGAGAAGCAAAATATACGTGCGGTTACTGCAGAACAATTGGGTGAACTTGTAGATTTCATATCTATTGATGTAGCTTTTATATCTCTCGATAAGGTATTACCTGTAGCTACTACACTATTAAAAAATACAGGTTCATTAGTAGCTCTCATCAAGCCTCAGTTTGAAGCCGGTAAAGAAAAGGTCGGAAAGGGAGGTATTGTTCGAGAGAGAGCAGTACATGAAGAGGTACTTTCACGTATATTACAGGTTGCTTACGATTGCAAATTATATTTACACGGATTAACCTTCTCACCAATTAAAGGGACGGAAGGCAATATTGAGTTTTTAGGATATTTTACTAAATCTGAAGAAGGTGCATTATCTATAACTGATGAATTAATTACAGCAGTTGTAGATGAGGCTCACATGCTATAGGAGATAGATATATGCGTATTGGTTTTTTCCCTAATATGGGTAAAAGTACAATCATGGCCGTTCTTAAAATGGCAGCTCATATCTGTAGAGAAGAGCAAATAGAAGTATATTTACCAGATGATCTTGAAAGACCTGATACTTACAAGGTATTACAAATACCAAAGGAAAATGTACTTCCTAGACCAGAGATTTTTAAACATATTGATGTAGCATTTAGTTTTGGTGGCGATGGCACCATTATCCATTTAGCACGTCAAATTTTCTCTTATAATATACCTGTATGTGGTATTAACTTAGGAGAACTTGGTTTCTTAAATCAAATTGAAGTCCATCAATTACAAAGTCATATTAAACGCATTGCTCAAGGTGACTATACAATTGAAAAACGAGGACATCTTCATGCCTATATAGATAGGGAAGACGGAACAAGAGAAGACTTAGTCCCAATTATTAATGAAGTCGTTATTACACGTTCTGAACCAGCTAAAATGGCGCGTATCAATTTAGCTGTAAATGGACAACATACGCAGATGTATCCTTCTGATGGACTGATTATTTCATCAGCTACAGGGTCTACAGGATATAATTTATCCGCTGGTGGTCCTATTATGAAGCCAGATAATCGTTCTATTATTATAACTCCAGTTGCGCCACATTTAATTCAAGGTATCTCTATGGTCTTAGAAGAACATGATACCATTCAAATTACAATGCCTGATCGTGAACCTCAACTGCATATATGCATAGATGGTACATTTGACTATTCATTTACTAATAAAGAAGCTTTACATATTTCATCGAATCCTGTGTATTGTTTATTTGTTCGATTTAAAGATCAATGCTTCTTTGGCACATTATTTAAAAAATTAGCATCTCGTAGGGACGAGTTATTATAAGGAGTGTGAACGCATATGATTAATATCAACAATGCAGTTCAATTTCAACATCTTACTTGGGATCGCATTATGAAATCTGCCTCTGTTGTAGTGGATGCAACATGTGGCAATGGCCACGATTTACTGTATTTAGCAGAACGAGCTCAATCTGAGTGTCATTTATATGGCATAGACATTCAAGAACAGGCTGTCAGTGCTAGCAGGGAATTACTAGCATCCAAGAAATTGCAGTCAAATGTAACAATTACATTTTTACACAATTCTCACGACATTGCACTTCATCAAGAAATCAAAGAAAATACCATTGATTTAATTATATTTAATTTAGGGTATTTACCCGGTGGAGATCATAGCATCATAACACGCCCTCATAATACGATTGAAGCTCTAAACAATGCATTTCCTAAACTCGCTAAGGATGGAATCATTACTATCGTAGCATATCCTGGCACACCTGAGGGTATGGAAGAGAAAGAAGCATTGCATAAGTATATCTCACAGTTAGATCAAGCAAAGTATAATGTATGCCATTGGCATCCTATAAATCAAGCTAACAATCCACCTGAATTATATTTAATTCAAAAACGATAATTCCCATAACAGCCATCTTATACTTATAGTAAATAATCTATACTTTTACTATACTAAAAATGCATAATACGAAATAAAAGACCCATTAAAGGGCCTTTTATTTATGCAACACACCTGTAAAAATTGTTAATCATAAATTCGCTATAAATAGATGAACCATATATTATGTGTGTTTATAAGAGTTGAAAACTCCATAAATTAACTAATTATTAATTATTAGTACAATATGCATAACACGTATGGTATATACGGAATATACCATATATTAATTTTGAATATATGGTATAATAATGTAAGAAAGATACTATTCTCTTTTATGTGCAAGTTTAAAAAGGGAGCAAAAAATGAAACGCTATCGCTATAACAAAATTAAGGAAATTGTTCAGTCTAAGGCGATTGAAACACAAGAGGAGTTAGCAGCGGCTTTATTACAAGAAGGCATAGAAGTAACACAGGCTACTGTCTCTCGTGACATCAAAGAATTAATGTTAATTAAAATACCAACTGGCGATGGACATTATCGATACGCATTATCTCCAGAAGAAAATGTAGTATTATCACGTAGTCGTATTAACCGTTTATTCCAAGATTCCTTGATCAAGGTTGATCATAGCTTAAATCAGGTCGTGCTACATACGATTCCTGGCTCTGCTCAATCTGTAGCATTTTCTATTGATCATGCAAAATGGTCTGAATTAATTGGTACACTCGCAGGAGATGATACAATTTTACTTATCGCGCGCTCCGAGGCTGAGGTACCTGCAATTCTTTCTAGAATTCAAGATTTAATGAAGGATTAGTAATTATATGTTGACGCAAATGAGCATTCGAAATTTTGCGTTGATTGAGCAAATGAATATTTCATTTAAAGATGGCATAACTATCTTTACCGGCGAAACTGGGGCAGGTAAATCCATATTAATGGATGCTTTCAGTATTCTATTAGGAGAACGCGCTAGCAGCGAGTTTATTCGTCATGGTAAAGATAGTTTTGTTATAGATGGCATATTCGATATTGCCAATCACCAAAGTTTATTAGATTTATTACAATCAAAAAATATATTGGTAGAGGACAATCAACTAATTCTATCTAGGTCCTTTAATACATCTGGTAAATCTATTATATTGGCTAATGATCAACCCATTCCTCTAAAGGCGCTTAAAGAGATTGGTCTATTATTAGCCGATATTCATGGTCAATACAGCAATCAAAAATTATTAAATCCTGATTCACATCATGAGTATTTAGATGGTTATAACCAGGCTGGTAGTAAGGCTTATAAAGAATATAAAGCAGCCTATAAAGAATATAAAGAGGCCAAGCAAGCGCTAGATAATTTATCTGAGCACATGGCTGAACGAGCCCGTGAACTTGATATGCTTCGTTTTCAAATCGATGAAATAGAAGAGGCTGGATTACAAATAGGCGAGGATGAATCTATTGCTGAAGAACTGAAACGTTTAGATAGCTTCGATCATATCGATAAGGTACTTGGTTCATGTTATGATGCTTTTTATGGAGGCAGGCATCCATTATTAGATACAGTTAATGCTATCAAGGTAGAAGTAAATGATCTTGTAAAATATGATGATGAGGTTAAAGAAATCTCTGAACTCGTTAATTCCGCATACTTTCAATTAGAAGAGGCTGCTCAATCTCTTGATCGATACCGAGATTCTATTAGTTATGACGAAGAACGCTATGCATACTGCCAAGATAGAGACTCTGTAATCTATGGTCTTAAAAAGAAGTACGGCGAAACAGTCCAAGATATATTAAATTATGAAGAAAAGGCGCAACAACGCTTAGAGGAATTAGAATCCGAAGTTTGTGAACAAGGTGCTTTAGAACAACAATTAGTGGAAAAAGAAAAGGTTGCAAAAACAGCTTTAGCAGCATTAATTTCTATACGTCGTGAAAATGCAGATGTAATTGCTAAACAACTACGAGCTGAAATTGTTGATTTAGGTATGGAAAAAGGGGATATTCGTTTTTTCATAGATGAAAGTGAAGAACTTTTACCATTAGGCGTTAAATCAATTGAATTATTATTTACCGCTAATAAAGGCGAACAGTTGCTACCATTACATAAAGTTGCATCTGGTGGTGAATTGGCTCGCATTGCACTGGCACTAAAATCCGTATTCCGTACAGATAATCACAAAACACTTGTATTCGATGAAATCGATGTCGGTATAAGTGGAGATATAGCATTGAAGGTAGCTGAAAAAATCTTAGCTCTTTCCAAGACAAATCAAGTATTCTGTATTACTCATTTACCACAAACGGCAAGTATTGCAAAACAGCATTATCACTTATCTAAGCAAGAACAAGAAGGCCGCACTATTTCTACATTATCTGAATTGAGCGAGGAAGAACGGCTTTCACAAATCGCATCCATGATGTCCGGCAAGGGAATGTCTCATACAGCACTTGCTGCTGCACAAGAACTTATTGACCATTTTCATTGACTAAATACGCATAATTACTTATACTTATTATATTAACTCAATAATAAGGTAGAGGCGCGGGTATAAATAGTCATCATGAGGAGCCGGCAAACAATGATTCATGATAAAAGGTGTACTTGCCGAAGTGGGATGACAGCCAAATCATCGTGCTGGTTGTCTATTTAATAGGTAGACGACTGTCACCAATATTACATTGGTGGAGTGCTATCATAATTCTTGTTTAATGAACGATGTGTCATATATCGTATATATTAAGCCAGTGGATGCCTCCACTGGCTTTTTTGGAGGTAAATATGATTAGAGTAATGGTAAACGGTGCAGGCGGCAAAATGGGTCGCGAAGTCGTAAAAGCAGTACATGCAGATTCTGAATTGACAATGATTGGTGGCATCGATCCATCTAAAGCAGGTCAAGATGTGGGCACTGTAGCAGGAATTGAACCATTACATATCACAATGGCTGAAACTATTGACGAAGTATTGAGCGATAATAAACCTGACGTTATCGTTGATTTCACAAATCCTGCTGTTATTTTCGAAAATGCCAAAAAAATTCTTAGTGCTGGCGTGCATATTGTAATAGGCACAACAGGCCTAACTGAAGAACAACGCAACGAATTGAATGAAATCGGTTTAAAACATAATGCCAATTGTTTGGTAGCACCTAATTTCTCATTAGGCGCTGTTATGATGATGAAAGTGGCTGCTGAATTAGCGCCATATTTCCCTGATGTAGAAATTATCGAATTACATCACAACCATAAATATGATGCGCCATCTGGTACATCTATTTTGACGGCTAAATTAATCAATGATGCAAAAGAGGCTGCAAATGTGACAGGTTCTGAAGATTTAACACGTGAAAGTTTGCCAGGTGCACGTGGTGCAAAAGTAGACAATGTTACTATCCATAGCGTTCGTCTTCCTGGTTATGTAGCACATCAACAAGTATTATTTGGCGGCTATGATGAAACATTAACAATTCGTCATGATAGCTTAAGCCGTTTATCCTTCATGCCTGGTGTCGTTCTAGCATGTAAGAAAATTGCCTCTAAACCAGGCTTAACATATGGCTTAGAACATTATTTATAATACTGAACAACAATTGATTAATTGAGGAGATACACAATGAAAAAACCTAATCTTGCAATTCTTGGTGCTACTGGTGCAGTAGGGGCAGAATTCATTACACTTATTGAAGAGCGTAATTTTCCTTATGAAAATTTAAAACTATTGGCTTCTGCTCGTTCTGCTGGTACTGAACTTACAGTTAATGGGAAAACCTATGTGGTTGAAGAAGCAAAACCTGAATCCTTTGATGGTATTGATATTGCATTATTTGCAGGTGGCTCTATTTCTAAAACATTAGCTCCAGAAGCTGCTAAACGCGGTGCTATTGTTATTGATAACTCCAGTGCATTCCGTATGGATCCAGAGGTGCCACTCGTTGTACCTGAAGTTAACCCTGAAGATATTTTGAAACATAAGGGTATCATTGCTAATCCAAACTGTTCTACAATCATCATGAGCCTTGGCTTAAAACCATTGCATGATATTTCTCCAATTAAACGCATTGTAGTATCTACATACCAAGCTGTATCTGGTGCTGGTAAAGAAGGTATTGAAGAACTTCAAAACCAAGTAAAAGAATATGCTGAAGGCAAGGAAATGACTGCTAACTTGTTGCCAACAGGTTCTGCACCAAAACACTTCCCAATTGCGTTCAATTTGTTACCACAAATTGATGTATTCTTAGAAAACGATTATACTAAAGAAGAGATGAAGATGGTAAATGAAACACACAAAATTCTTCATGATGACACCATTCAAGTAGTGCCAACAACTGTTCGTGTTCCAGTATATCGCTCTCATTCGGAATCCGTATTAGTAGAAACAGAAGAACCAGTATCTGCAGAAGCATTCCGCAAGGCTTGTGCTGCATTTCCAGGATTACAAGTAAAAGATAATCCAGCAGAACAAGAATATCCTATGCCACTATATACATCTAATCAAAATGACTGTGAAATCGGTCGTATCCGTAAAGATTTATACAATGATAAAGGCATGAATTTCTGGATCGTAGGTGACCAAATTCGTAAGGGTGCTGCTCTAAATGCATTGCAAATCGCAGAATACTTGGTAGAAAAGGAAGCATTTTAATATCTATCAAGGGGGAGAAACATATGAAAACCTTTGGTCGTGTATTAACGGCTATGATTACATCGTTTAACGAAGATGGATCAGTCAACATTGAAAATTCAGTTGCCATTGCAGAGCATCTATTAAATCATGGTTCTGATGGCTTAGTTGTTTGTGGTACCACAGGTGAAAATCCTACTATATCCCGTGAAAGCAAAATTACTTTATTTAAAGCGATTGCTGAAACGTGCGGTGATAAAGGTACTATTATAGCTAATGTAGGTTCCAATGATACAAAAGGTTCTGTAGACTTTGTGAAAGAAGTATCTACGATTCCTGGTATTGATGGATTGTTAGTTGTTGTACCGTATTACAATAAGCCTAATCAACAAGGTCAATATTTGCATTTTAAATCTATTGCAGAGGCTACAACGTTACCAATCATGGTATACAATGTACCTGGTCGCGTAGGAACTGGAATATTTCCAGCTACACTAGCACGCCTCCATAAGGAATATCCACATATTTGTGCCATCAAAGAGGCTAGTGGTAATTTGATGATTGCTTCTGAAATTAAGCGTTTAATGCCTGGTGAAGATTTCATGGTATACAGCGGAGATGATGGTCTTACATTGCCTATTCTTTCCGTTGGTGGCACAGGCGTTATTTCTGTAGTATCTCATGTGGCCGGTCAAGATATGAACGATATGATTGCAGCCTTTGAAGAGGGCAATAATCAAAAAGCAACACAATTACATCAAAAATTAGCTGAAATTACTAGAGCTATGTTCATTACAACAAATCCAATTCCAGTTAAATATGCAGCTCGAAAATTAGGTTTACCAGCAGGTATATTCAACTTACCTATGTGTGAACCTTCTCAAGAAGAAGCTGCATACATTGATAAGGCATTAGCTGAATATTTACAATAAAATATTACGATACTAAAACCAGTAGCTATGATTTATAACTACTGGTTTTATTTTATAAGAAATACATTATAAATATTATTTTATATGCCTATAAATATATTTTTTTCTTATAAAGATTGTATTATGATATAATCTCACATGGAGATAGTATTTTTAACTATACTCTAGTCTACTGTTAATTCATGATAAACAAAATGATTGTGATATTTCGAATCGACCATAAGGCGATTACATTAAAACACAAGGAGTTTAACATGGAACTAACAATGTTAAAAGGTAAAATTCACAGAGCTACTGTGACACAAGCAGAACTTGATTATGTCGGGAGCATTACTATCGATACAGATTTATTGAATGCATCTGGAATTCGAGAATATGAACAAGTTCAAATTGTAAACATTAATAATGGAGCACGTTTTAGCACATATACGATTGCTGGCGAAGCAGGCAGTGGTGTTATATGCTTAAATGGCGCTGCAGCAAGACATGTGCAAGTACATGATAAAGTAATTATCATGTGTTATGCTCAACTAAATGAAAAAGAAGTAGAGAGCCATAAGCCTCTTGTTGTATTTGTAGATGAAAATAATAAGATAAGTCATATAAAAAACTATGAAAAACATGGTTTATTAGTTGATCAAGACTAACTGTTTTTGATCGAATTACAGTAGACTGTATAGGACTATCTTCGTATTTACAATTTATAAGTACCGGAGGCATTATTATGGAAATTATAACTACAATCGAAAATATACGCAGCATAGTAAACCATTGGAAAGATAAGGGATATTCTATTGGTTTTGTACCAACAATGGGATATTTACATGATGGTCATGCCGCATTGATAGATCAAGCTAGAAAGGATAATGATAAGGTCATTGTATCTATATTTGTTAATCCAACTCAGTTTGGTGAAAACGAAGACCTAAATTCTTATCCACGTGATATTAATAGAGATAAATCCCTTTGTGAAGCCCATAAGGCGGATATTATATTTTCTCCAACGTCAGATGAAATGTATCATGATAGAAAAGCATTTGTAAATATTGTTGAGTTATCTGATACATTGTGTGGTATTAGTAGACCTATTCATTTCAAAGGTGTTTGTACGGTTGTAACGAAGCTATTTAATATTATTCAACCTACCAATGCCTACTTTGGTGAAAAAGATGCACAACAACTAGCCATTATTCGTAAAATGGTTTATGATCTAAATTTTCCGGTCAATATAATTGGAGTGCCAATCGTTCGTGAATCGGATGGTCTAGCAAAATCTTCTCGAAATACATATTTATCTAAGGAAGAACGAAAAGCGGCTACCATATTATATAAAGCTATTCAAATGGGAAAACAAACCATTAAACATGGTGCTTCTGCTGATAGTATCATTAATACTATGACAGAAATTATTAATACTGAGCCCTTAGCCAAGATAGATTATGTTTCAGTTGTTGATGCTAATACAATGCAACCAGTTCATGAGATTACATCTCCAGTATTAGTCGCTATGGCTGTATATATTGGATCTACGCGACTTATCGATAACTTTTCCTTCGATGCAAATTAGAAGGGAGAAACTATGAACTATTTACAAACACTGACTCAGTTAATTTCTAAATACTTAATGGTTCTAATCATCGGTTTTTCATGTATGGCCTATATAGTTCCTTCATATTTTACATGGGCTGTTGCTTATACACCATTTTTACTTGGTATCGCTATGTTCGGTATGGGCCTTACAATTAAGTTTGAAAACCTATGTAATATTTTTAGGCATCCAAAAGATATTTGTATTGGAGTGCTTGCACAATACACAATCATGCCTTTATTAGCATGGGGAATTTGCCATATATTTACCTTACCACCAGATATTGCAATAGGCGTTATATTAGTTGGTTGCTGTCCTGGTGGCACGGCTAGTAACGTTATAACCTACATCGCTAAAGGTGATGTACCACTATCAGTAGGAATGACAATTACATCGACATTAATAGCACCCATTGTAACACCATTATTAATCTTATATATTGGTGGTGCTTGGGTAGATGTTGCATTGCTACCAATGATGATTACAATGGTGAAAGTCATTATTATACCAATCTTATTAGGTGGTGTCATTCAATATGTTTGTAAATCACACATTAATACACTTACCAGTATAAGTCCTATATTTTCAATGATTGCTATTATATTATTAATAGCAGCTATTATTGCAGTTAATAGGGATAAACTATTGGTTTCTGGCTTATTAACTCTTATTATTGTTGGTATACATAATGTATTAGGATTACTATTAGGGTTAATTGTAGGAAAAACTCTTAAATTAAAATACGATAAAACTACTGCATTAGCAATAGAAGTAGGTATGCAAAATAGTGGGTTAGCCGTAACGCTAGCAGCAACTAATTTTGCTTTAAACCCTCTCGCAACTCTAGTAGGAGCTATTTTTAGTGTATGGCATAATATATCTGGTGCAATTTTCGCTAGTATACGTAGAAATAAAATCTCAATATAACAAAAAGACGGCAACATATGTTGCCGTCTTTTTGTTATATTCTATCACGTACTAATCCAATGACAAGTCCTTCAATATGACAATCATCAACAATAATAGGATCAAAATTATCATTTTCAGGCTGTAAACGAATATGACCATTTTCCTTATAGAAACGTTTTACAGTCGCTTCATCATCAATACGAGCTACCACAATATCGCCATTATTGGCTGTATTTTGATGACGTACAATTAACATATCGCCTTCATACATACCAATATTCATCATCGATTCCCCTTGAACACGAAGCATAAAGCAATCAGAATCACCTGTAAGCTGAACAGGTAAGGTCAATGTAGCCTCTAAATTTTCAACAGCTGTAATTGGTGTGCCTGCTTGTACTGTACCGATAAGAGGAACTTGTTTTAATCCTGCACCAAGGAATTCAAAATTATCAGAGCTAGTAGTTTCATTGTTCTCTTTAGATACAGAAACCTTCGGTTTTCCTTCATCTAAAATCGTAATAGCACGGTTTTTATTAGGATCGCGTTTAATATACCCAAATTTTTCTAATGTATTTAAATGTGATTGAACAGTGGACGTAGAACTAAGACCTACATAAGCACAAATTTCACGAACAGTAGGGCAACGATATTCATTATGTAAAGAATCTCGAATAAACTCTAATATACGACGTTGTTTTGTATTAATATCAGTAGCTGGGCGTCTCACAGGAACCTCCATATATGTACTAAAAATGGGATATGTAAAAGTGTATACTATAATTATTTTCTTTATATCCCTATTATATAGATATTTTTATACTTTTGCAAACATTTGTTCTTAAAATGCTTGACCGAACATCCGTTTGTGTGCTATTATCTTATTGTAAACAAACAAACGTTCTGAATTTTATGTTCGATAAATAAAAGAGGTAATGTATTATGAGACACATTATGATTATGCTTGGTATCTGTTTTGCAATGGTTATCGGTTATCAACAAACAACTCCTGCTATGGAATCACATAGTGTTCAAGAGATTACTGTAAAATCTGGAGATACCTTATGGGATATTGCATCGCGTTCAACTGCATCTAATGTGGATGTTCGTGAGGTAGTACATACAGTAAAGGAATTAAATAATATTTCTGATTCTGGTAATTTAACACCAGGGACCAAAATAAAGGTGCCTGTATATAAAACTGATAGTCCAACAAGAGCTATGGACTATATGGCTCAAAATTAAATATATACGAAATGGCTAGTATAGATGTTCTTCAATGAGAAAACCATCTATACTAGCCATTTTCATTATATAATATTATTTTAATCGTTTTTCAAAAATTGTTGAGATAGGATTATCGACGAATTTATTTGCTTCATTAATATAACGGCGTACCATATTTACACTGTGATGTCGCGTCTGACGCATGATATTACGTTCCTCGACGCCATAAGCGGCTGCAGTCGTAGCAAAGCCATGCCTTAAACTATGAGCACCATACATGGCAGGATCGAGTCCGATAAGAGAAATATATTTTTTTACAATCTCTGCAATGGACTTATCAGAAATTGCCGTTTTTCGTAATGACATTGATTTAGTAAAGCCCCGAAATACAGGTCCAGATGTAATGCCACTGGCAGTTAACCATTTTTTTAAAGCTCGTACGGCATCCAATGGAGAACCTTGTAGACTTGGAATCGCTACAATAGCACCTTGACCTTCTTGGTCAGCTTTAGATGAAGCGACAAATATCTCAAGACCTTGTGGAGAAAACTTTAAGTTCTCTACAGTTAAGGCTGCAATTTCACTGCGTCTAAAAGCCCCCATAAATCCAATGAGTAAAATTGCTTTATCTCGTAATTTCTGTATCTTTGGAATATCACTACCATCGATACATTCTAAAATATCTTCAATATCATCTAATAAAATAGGGGTCTTACCTTGTTGAAAGGTTCCCTTTAAACGTCGTATCCCTCGCAAAGCTTGTTTCACAAGAGGGGACATACATGGATTTTCTCTAGCCCCAGAAGCATTGTAGTTTTCTGATATGGCACTAATGCGACGAGCAATCGTATTAGCCTTTGCATAATCTGCTAAGTCATTAATATAATTGACAATTGTTTCTGGTGTTGCTGGAAAATAGGATACCTTTTGGTAATTACACCAATCAACGAAGTCATCCCAATCTGACTCATAGGCATTTACTGTATTTTCAGCCTTTGAAAGTAAAATGCTTTGTTTTGCTTTCATCGATAATTTTGTACTATTCATTAACGCATCATTATGGCGCAAATAGAAATGTTTTTTCTCTTCTTTAGACTGTGACATATATATTCCTTTTACTAACACTATGCTATTATTGTATCACATAGAAACATGGAATTATGCTATAATTAGATGATTTTGAACCAAATTTCTCGAATTTTATTTGAAAGATATAATGATGAACTTAAAACAATTATTATGTAGTGTATTAATCGGTTTTTGTCTATTTACTAGTGGTTGCAGCTTAATTCCTATGGATGGCACAATTACATATGGCCTGTATTATGAGGATCAAGATATCTCAGGATATTCTAGAGATGCTGTTAGCTCCTTAATTCATACAGAGGCTAGTAATAATAAAACAATTACGATAACAATACCAAATCAAGGTACGCGACAAGTAAAAGTAAAAGATTTAGGAATTACGCTTGATACAGCTAGTACGGAATCTAATATTTTTACCTATGGTTATGAAGATGATTTAAAAATGCTCATCATGCATAGGATTACTGCTTTTATCTATAAAGTACATATAAATCCTGTATATAAACTTGATGAAGTAACAGCAAAAGCATATTTTACAGAATTAGCAAAACAAATCGATGTATCAGGTCATGATGCGTTATTAACGGTTGAAAATGGCCAAGTCAAGATGACACCTTCAAAAGAAGGAAAACGCGTTGATATTGATGAGACAATTAAACAATTAAAAGCTCAACTAGAAGAAAATGATTTTAACAACATTTCTATAGAATTTACATCTAAAGATACAGTTCGTGTTACAAACGATGATGTAAAACCATTAACAGCTGTTCTAGGTAGTTATACTACAAATTTTGATACGTCTAACACCAATAGAACTCATAATATTGAGCTAGCATCAACCAAAATTAGCGGTACATTAGTCAAACCAGGCGAGGTCTTTTCCTTTAATGATGTCGTCGGTGAACGTACGGCAGAAGCTGGCTATGATGATGCACCGGTTATTATTGATGGAAAATTAGTACCGGGTATTGGTGGCGGTATTTGCCAAGTTAGCTCTACATTATTTAACACTGCATTACTATCTGGTATGAACATCATTGAGCGGACACCTCATTTTGAACCTGTTAGCTATATTCCTGCAGGACGTGATGCAACCGTTGCATACGGATATTTGGACTTTCAATTTAAAAACCCATATGCTCATAATATCTATGTATTAAGTGTTATGAATAACGGACAACTAACAATATATATCATAGGTGTACCAGAAGACGTACCGAAGTCTGTTTCTATCAGTGTTGGCGACCGTACGGATATTCCAAATCAAACGATTACCAAAATAGATCCTTCTGCCAAAGAGGATAGTACAGAAGAAGGTCATATTGGATTTAGAATTAATACATATCGTACAATAACATATGGTAATTGGGTCACTACAACAGATGTATTTGAGTCTACATATGATCCAGTAGATACGATTATTACTAAGAAACCTGCAGCACCAGAACCTGCAAAAAAAGACTCACCAAAGAGTAAAACAAAAAGATAAATATTAACATTCTATTAAATATGGCCTAATCTATTGACCGAATGCATAGATTAGGCTATTATTTTAACTTGTAGTAAGGTGTTTGTACCTGAAAACGCTAAAATGACACATTTCATTCTCGATAATTATCAATTAAAATCATAAGTTGAGGTTCACTATGGATACAATTTTACAATTTGACCATACAGTCATATTTTATATACAACAACATTTTATTAGTTCTTATTTAACACCAATCATGTACTGGTTATCAAAAATAACAAGTGCAGGTGCTTTATGGATCTTAATTTCTATTATATTAATGATTCAAAAGAAATATCGCGTTATTGGCCTTGGAATGTTCATTTCCTTAGTCTTAGTATTCATCATAGGCGACCAAGGGTTAAAACCTCATGTAGCGCGTTTAAGACCATTTGTAGATTTCCCTGAAGTACCATTGGTAGCACCGCCACCAGCAGCAACGACATATTCATTTCCATCAGGGCATAGTTTTGGGTCATTTGCGGCTGCAACAGCATTATACTTAGGATTAAGTAATATATGTCCAACAAAGAGATTCTGGGGCGTTATAGCGTTGATTGGTGCATGTGTAGTAGCATTTGCACGAGTATACTTATTTGTACATTATCCAACAGATGTATTAACTGGATTAGTATTAGGTATTATCGTAGGTTGCATTGCATGGAAAATCGCAAAAGCCTTATGGTCTTGGTGGACTGGTCGTAAAAACGAAGTAGAATACGAACCATATACATTTAAACGTAAAAACTAATAACCTTGAAAATATTGATTGGGCCTAGCTTAGGCCCAATTTTTATGCCTTAAATTACTTCCGATAAATTATCGTTATCGGAAGTAATTATATAAAAAAGAAAAACTAGCCTATATTTCTATAAGCTAATTTACTCTTTTATAATATATCAATCATCACGTTCTGATAAGTATTTCATATAATTATTAAATATAGGCTCATCAATAGTAACTTTATTAAACTCAGGATTAACTAAAATTTTACCATACATATTCATAAGACCATATGTATTACCAGATTTAACTACATATAAATTATCATAATACGCCGTGATATCATCAATTGTTTCTGGCAATGTTAATATTATATGACCATCATTAGAATCAATTATATATTTTTTATTTTCTAATGTGGCTACAGTAAATTTATCAATCATATAAATTGGTTTTGATGTGTCAATCGTATCATAAGCCTTATCAACTAATATTCCACTTTCTGCATTAAAAATATAAGATTTTTCAGCTGTTTTTAACACAAAGCTACGATCACTTAATCTTTTACAGGAATCATATTTAAATGGTATGACTACTTGGTCTACAACATTTATAATACCATATTTATTATGTTTATCCGCAGCAATAAAATACTTAAAATCATCTCCTAAAGGTTCTATATAATTGTATTTAGGAGCAATTAATACATTATCATTCGATAATCTAATACCATATAAAGTTTTCCCTTTTTTATCAACAATGGAAAATGGTATGAATTGAGTAGCCGGTTGTCGACTATATCTAATTCCATTATAACCATTTCCTTCTCCATCTCCAGTACCAGCACCATCCATGAGTTCATAATTATATTTATTTATATTATGAATCGCAGTATCCTCATCTATTTCTATACCATCATTAGTTACATATTTGACATATCCGTCTGCTGTATCTATTTTTAATAGTACAACCGCTCCAGATCCATTATAATATTTATTTACATTTTCCCATGTACTTGTAATAGGATTATCTATAACTAATGAACCTGTACTTATATTATAAAGATACCAAAACTCACCCTTTTTACCGTATATTAAATTATCCGAACAATAATTATAAGCACTAACAACATCATTTATAGCATATGTACCATCAGACTTTACTAACTTAAATCCACCCTTTGTCAAAGCCTTTGCATACTCATAAGAAAACTCGTAATCATATCCTGCCGGTAAATAAACCATCGTATTTAAATTTATATAGCGTTTTTGACCATTATCATAAAACGAAGCATATGCATAGTTCTCTCCAAAGTCAATAATGTAATTTACATGTAAATCTTTATAAGGACCTAAAATCCACTTACCTGTTTCATCAACAATTGTATTTCCTGATGGCGATTCTAACGTAATATAGTTTTTAGCTTCAGCCGTATTACCTAGTGCAAGAAGTATTGCTAAAGCAATAAAAATTCTCCTCATAAAATATACCCTCTTTCATATAACACAATAATAATTATTATTATTTTATCATAATTTTTATTTTCTATATTGAAATTTATCGAATATAGTTGTAAAATAGTCATATAAACTATGTATATTTCTCATATTAACTCTCAAGGGAGGATCACTATATGTGCTGGTGTGATATCGTAAGTAAAGCTAAAATTGGCAGTTTAAAAAATCTCGGAAATGGTATGGAACATTCCTTGCGTTTTCTTGCAGAAATCGTTGTAGGTCTCAGTTGTTTACGTGTAGTTATTAACTGGATTTTTGGCATCTAATAATCAAATAAAAAATTAATACATTAAAGGCGCCTAGCATTGCTAAGCGCCTTATTTTTCTATCCATAGATCTATATACTATTTTTATTACTACTCATTAGAGCTACAGCTTATGAATTCAATAATAATTTGGCATATATCTCCGGCTTCATCAAAAGCCCAATATACAGGATATAAACCATCACCAAAGCCAGATTGTATCATCGGTACATACAAATCGGTGTTTGGAATTTTAAAGTTAATCCAATCGCCACCAGGTCGTTGAAATTTAGGATAAGCGATAGCATTTAATTTAAATAGCTCGTCAAAGTAATCATCATAAATATTGCCATTAGGATGTTGTTCATACCAATGACGATCAAATTCTCTATACGCAGTTACAGTTGCTTCATCAACAAGTGTTGCCAATCCAGCATCTACAGGAAAACCAATATAACTTTCACCATCTTCTAACTCGCTTAAATCCTCATGACCTTTAAGGGCTAACTCATATTGTACAGGTTTTGTATTCTTAAACAACACCCTAGTTAATACATAACGATAATAATCTGTATCTAGTTCAGCTACTTTAGTTTCTATTGGATATGTTCCAGGATCTACGGTACGTATATATGTCTTATTATCAACAGCAGCTAAATGTGTTAATGGATCACACGCAAAAATACGACCTGTTGGTAAAGTTATATATCCCATCGGCAATGTATATAGTTTTTTACCAAATAGTTCATCAGCTTCGAATATGGCATGATAATCGACAGGCGCTTTTAATTTCCCCTCACTGCCGAGATGATTAAATGTGTCTATCCATTCTTTTGATATATCCTGTGTATTCATTATAGAAACTCCTATCTATGTGATTCTGCTTCATGCTTATTACGTACATATTGTTGTTCTAATGCTTCATAAGCTGCTGTTTTCTGAATAATTTGTTTAACTACAGTATCTAAATCTGATCCATCTGTATAATCTGCTGGTGCGTAATAACGAATGCGATGATGTTGCATCATTTTATATACTTTATCCTTATTCTTGCTATCTGGATCATAAACACCGATTGAATGCCCTCCATTGACATTGACAAGGCTCATGCAAGGAATATCTGTATCACTATCACCTATATAAATCATGTTGCGGAACGGTACACGTTGTTCTTCAGGACGGATATAATCGTTTACACCAGGATCATTTATATCTAATACACCTTTTTGTATGCGGAATAAGAACTGGGTTTTATTCGTGTAATTGATGGCTTGTGCTGGCCATACGGCTACGCCTTTATCGTCAAACATAAATGCGCTGGCATAGATTTTTTTGAAAGCCCCATTTCTTGCCATTTCAGTGCCTTCAATCATCTCTTTTAAGCCAGAAGATATGATGTAATGTTCAATGCATACACCGTGTTCTAAACCATATTCACGAATACGTTCAAACCAAGTGCGAACACCTTCATATAGTTTCACTTGATTGCCATATTCCATAAGCTTTTCTCGAGTTACATAAAAACGGCCCACTGCTTCTTGAATCATCTTGTACATATAAGCCAAGTTATTATCCATATCATTTTTCTTAGCCAGTTGATTAGATTCTTGCCAGAACTGTTTGATTTGCTCTTCATCATAGCCAACAGATTGGATAAAGCCTTGTGCCTGCATATCATCAGGTGTTAATGTCTTATCAAAATCATAGCACATAGCAAGAACTGGCATAGATGATTCTAGCGATTGTAATGAATCTTTACTTTCATTCTTATAGGTGATCATACTCCACCTCCTTGTAATAATAAAACAATAAACCAAAAATAGGCTTTACACCCTCTTATATTCCTGAGATGTCCCTTTGATAACCCCTTTTGTCTATATTTTACACGATACGTCAACGCTATAGGCTTAAAAGCAGGTTATAATTCTCCTTAAAATAAAGAATCTTGTGTGTAATTTGTATCTACAATCCAACTTTTTTCCGCACTCTCTTTAATAATTGCTGTTTTTGAAAGTGTACCAATAAGCAAGCTAGAGTTCGGATCATGTAATAAGCGATTTTGATGAACTGCAGCCTGATTCCTATTAGCATAACAATAGCGACAAAAATGGCTACAAGTATCATAGGCACCTATATCACCATGTAAATAACAATTACACTCTGGTCTAGCTGGTGTACGTTTCGGTGCTTTTAATTTTACGTTCCAAGCACGTTCATAACAGTCTAGCGTAAGACAGCCCTCTGTATTAACACCTAATTCTTTGAAAACGTCCCCTTCTCCACAGGTTTTAAGTATCATATGATGAGAATGAGCTATAGATACTAATTCTTTAATGATCTTCATTTGAATATCTAAACTCGGTCTATAACCTTCGGGAAAGTTCTGAGCTACCTTATCAAATATATCTATGAAACTAACAACTACGGTATCTGTATAGCCTTCTAGAGACTTAGCCATTTTATAAAAGCTTTCAAAATGAAAATCAATTGTATAGTTTGAGGTTAAAATAATAGGATCATAACGCCACACCATGGACTGAGGATTACGTTTTGTAGATATGTGTTTAAATCCGTCTATTACTAAATCCACTTGTGGTACATTAGTCTCTATATCTGCTCCATATGGAGTTATAGTCATATGCCAATACTGTCTATAATCATTTATTTCATGTAAGAGCGGAATGAAAGGCAACGGATTCTTTGTACAAAACGCAATACCATCTACGACCTCATGATTGATAGGATATCGTGTTATCTGTATCGGATTATAGGGATTACGTACATCTACAAATCCTTGGCGGACGCGATTAATTAACCATTGCCCATAAAAGGCAGGAATATCCGTACGCTGTCCCGTCTGTAAAATCATTGTCCTGTCCTTTCATAAAACAAAAATATAGATGTATTATATCATACTCAATATTAATTATTTATGGAGTAAGTGTGATATTTATAGTATGGTACATTCTCATTTTATGGTACTATTAAGTGTATTAAAAATGAGGAGAACTGAAAAAATGAATGATATATTTGAAAAAAATCATCCTATGAAGGATGATAAAAAGTTTATTACCTCCTATTGGAGTGACCGAGCTCGTGATTTTGGCTCTTTACGAGCTAAAGAATTAGAAAGCCCTAAACTTAAGCTTTGGCGTGATGAGTTAATGCGTCATATTTTTGATTCTGACCGTTCTTTACGTATTTTAGATATTGGTTGTGGTGCAGGTTTTTTCAGTATTATTCTCTCTGAATTGGGTCATACAGTACATGGTATTGATATTACCCCAAATATGATTGATGAAGCTAACCAACTGGCCGAATCACTAAATTCTGATGCTACCTTCTCTATTATGGATGCTGAAAATTTAAGTTTTGATACGAATACCTTTGATATCGTTGTAGCCCGTAATGTAACATGGAATTTACCACATCCAGATAAAGCCTATGCTGAATGGTTGCGTGTCATCCGTCCTGGCGGATTAATTCTAAACTATGATGCGGAACATGCACGCAATCATCATAATTTACCACAATCTGTACATCATGCACATGAACATGTGAGTAATGAACTAAAGGAACGTTGTCATACCATTTATCATATGCTCGATATTTCTTCCTTTACACGTCCACAATGGGACATAGAATTGCTCACTAAGATGGGTGTTAGTTCTGTATCTATTGATTCAACTGTAGGACCTCGTATCTATGCAGAAGAGGATGAATTTTATATTCCTGTGCCTATGTTTTTGGTGAAAGCGATTAAATAGAATTCGTATTACGCTAGACAATACAAAACCCACTCTATGAACTATATCATGAGTGGGTTTTCGTTATATGAGGTATATAATCTTAGTTTTTAAAATACTCTTGAGCCTTACCGATTTCGCTACGCAATTTTTCTTCATCGATAGTCAATAGTTCTTTATTTTTCATAAGAACCTTGCCAGCTACAATAACTGTATTTGCATCAGAGCTATTAGCTGAGTATACAAGTGCTGCTACATCATTATATCGAGGCATCCAATGCATACCAGATACATCATATAATACGATATCGGCACGTTGACCTACTGCAATTTTACCGAGGTCATTATATCCAAGAGCTTTGGCCCCTTCTACAGTCCCCATATTCCAAGCCGCTTGTGCCGGAATAGCTTTAGGATTATAGAGACGAGCTTTATGTAATGTCGCTGCTAAACGAACTTCTTCAAGCATATCCGCATTGTTATTTGATGCAGAACCATCTGTACCAAGACTTACAGTAATCCCTTTTTCTATCATTTCAGGAATAGGCGCAATACCACTAGCCAGTTTCAAGTTAGATTGTGGATTATGAGCTACAGCTACATTATTTTCAGCCATAATAGCCATATCTTCTTCTGTTACATGTACGCAGTGAGCTGCCAATGTAGTATTCCAGAACAAACCCAAATCATGCATATGAGCGATTGGTGTCTTACCAGTCGCTTTTATAACATTTTCCACTTCCCCTTTTGTTTCGGATAAGTGCATATGAATGCCACAATTTAGTTCATGAGATAAAGCAATAACCTTTTCCATATACGCATCTGGACAAGTATATGGCGCATGTGGTCCTAATAGGACCTTGATGCGGTCATTATCATAACCATGATAAGTGCGGAACAAATCTACATTTTCCACAAGCGCTTGATCAGCTGTAGGAGAAACACCGGCAAGACCACGGGACAATACAGCTCGAATACCGGTTTCTTTCACAACATCAGCTGTTATATTCATAAAGAAATACATATCGCTAAATGTAGTCGTACCAGAACGTAGCATCTCTGCAATACCTAGTTGTGTACCCCATTTAACCAGATTGTCATTCAATTTGGCTTCCGTTGGCCAAATCGCTGTTTCAAGCCAATCCATAAGTTCTAAATCATCAGCATAGTTACGGAATAATCCCATCGCTATATGTGTATGTGTATTGACGAGACCTGGAGCGGCCAATTGACCTTTACCGTCTAGTGTTTCCTTTGATTGTGCAGATTTTGCTTCTTCTCCGGTTAAGATAGCAGTAATAAAACCATTTTCGATTGCAATAGCATGATTTTTTAATGTTCCATTGTCGGTAAGAACATCTACATTGGTAATTAATAAATCTGACATAATGCCTCCTTGTATAGGTACAACAGAGTCTATATAGACTCTGTTAATTAGATGTTCAAGTTAAAGATTATATTAGTTTACCTTTGTTAAGTAATCGATTTGGTCTTGTGTTAACGCATCTAAATCGTAACCCATGGAGTGTAATTTAATTTTTGCTACTTCTTCATCAAGTTCACGAGGCAATACATACACTTTTGGCTCCATGTTTTTACCATTGTTTAATACATGTTCAGCAGCCAATGCTTGCATAGCAAAGGACAAGTCCATAATTTCAGCAGGATGACCATCGCCTGCTGCTAAGTTTACAAGACGACCTTCAGCCAATACAT
The DNA here is from genome assembly GCF_041431435.1 of Veillonella atypica. NCBI lineage: Bacteria > Bacillati > Bacillota > Negativicutes > Veillonellales > Veillonellaceae > Veillonella > Veillonella atypica. The sequence continues at coordinate 212,581 of NZ_JAPVXV010000001.1, read as the reverse complement.
AGAGTTTACGGCCATCAGCCATTGTATAGCCTTCAATATTTTGACGAACACGTTCATGGCTAACTGCAACTTGTTCTAAATCATGAACATTAACTTCGCAATCAAAATGACCAGCGTTGCAAAGAACGGCTTTGTCCTTCATAACTTCGTAATGTTCTTTTACGATAACATCTTTACAACCTGTTACCGTACAGAAGATATCGCCAATTTTAGCAGCTTCTACCATAGGCAATACAGTGAAACCATCAAATACTGCTTCAATAGCTTTAATAGGGTCAACTTCTGTAACAAATACGTGAGCGCCTAAACCTTTAGCACGCATGGCAACACCTTTACCGCACCAGCCATAACCAGCAACTACAACGTTTTTACCTGCTACTGTAAGGTTGGTAGTACGCATGATACCATCCCATACAGATTGGCCTGTACCATAGCGGTTATCGAATAAGTATTTACAGTTAGAATCATTAACAGCAATCATAGGGAATGTTAATTGTTTAGCATGTTCCAATGCATACAAACGATGAACACCTGTTGTAGTTTCTTCACTGCCACCTAACAAACGTTCTTTAGCATCAGTACGTGTTGTATGTAATAAATTAACAAGATCACCACCGTCATCGATGATAATATGAGGTTTATGATCTAATGCTTTGTTAAGGAACATAAAATATTCTTCATCAGTACAATCGTACCAAGCATATACAGTAAGACCCATGTCAACAAGACCTGCTGCTACATCATCTTGTGTAGAAAGAGGGTTTGAACCTGTAACGATGACATCAGCACCACCGCGCTTTAACACAGTTGCAAGGTATGCAGTTTTAGCTTCCAAGTGAACGGAAACAACAATTGTTTGGCCTTTGAAAGTTTGTTCTTTTTCAAAACGATCGCCTAATGTATTTAGAGTAGGCATAAAATTAGAAACCCAATCGATTTTTTTACGGCCTTCAGCAGCGAGATTGATATCTTTAATTAATGATTGCATATGTACCCCTTCATTCTTCAATTAATAATATACAGGTTATGAAAAGAACTTACTTTAACATGATAAGTTTTATATACATCCGTAATGACATCTACTTATTGTCAACAACGGATTGTAAGCGAGCAATAGACTCTTGATAGTTTGGTGTTAAAACACCTTCTTCAGTTATAATAGCTGTTACTAGTTCATGAGGTGTTACATCAAAAGCAGGGTTTAATACATGAATACCCGTAGGCGCAGATGGCACACCTTGGAATGTCAACACTTCATCATCAGCGCGCATTTCAATGGGGATATCCTTACCATCTTTGAGTGTAAAATCAAATGTACTATATGGAGCAGCTACATAAAATGGAATATTATGGAATTTTGCAAGCACTGCTAATCCATAAGTACCAATTTTATTAGCTACATCACCTTCTGTTGTAATGCGATCGGCACCAACTATAATAGCGTCAATTAAACCTTGTTGCATTGCATAGGCCGCCATATTGTCTGTCTCTAATGTAACAGGAATACAATCTTCATGGAGTTCAAAAGCCGTTAAACGTGCACCTTGTAATAAAGGACGCGTTTCATCAGCATATACCATTTCTAATTGTCCCTGTTCATGTAGTTTACGAATCACACCAAGTGCAGTGCCAAGACCACCTGTAGCTAAAGCACCGGCATTACAATGTGTTAAGATTCGTAAATTTTGTTTTCCTTTAAATAAAGTGGCCCCATTAATAGCCATACGTGTGTTAAGTTGTACATCCTCTTCATGGATAACAATGGCTTCATGCGTGATGCGGTCTATAATTTCATGCATAGACGCAAACGGACCGGCTTTCACAATCGCTATAATACGATTAACAGCCCAAGCTAAATTAATCGCCGTCGGTCGAGTTTCCTTTAATTCTTCACTCCACTCATAAAAGGTTGATAGCTGTTCAGAAAAGGGAACAGCTAAACGATTCGCCTCCGCAGCCGCTAAAATAAGGCCATACCCTGCAGCGACACCAATAGCAGGAGCTCCACGGACACGAAGCATCTTTATAGCCTCCGCCACTTGTCGCCAATAGGTACACTGTAAATATTCCACATGAGTTGGTAATTTTGTTTGATCTAATAAAATGAGCGTACCATCACGCCATTCAATATTGTTCATGAGAACTCCCTCCACATTGTCATATCAAAATGGATACGAACTCTTATAATTTAAAACCACCATACTCAGCCATGCGATGATGAGCTGCATAATCTGCGTTCATATCAATCACCTCAATTGTACCTAAAATAAGAGCTTTCAATTGAGATGCCATTTCGCCCATCATTTCAACTACTTCACTGTGAGTAAGAGCATTTTCAGAAATACCAGCTGCATAGTTCGTAATCATAGAAATTGTTGTGTACGCCATTTCCGCTTCGTTTGCTAGATTAACCTCTGGTACATTTGTCATACCTACTGTATCGCCACCAAGCATGTGGAACATCTTAATCTCAGCAGGTGTTTCAAAACGTGGACCTTCTGTACATACATAGGTACCGCCATTATGAATAGACAATTTTTGTTCTTTACCTACAGATTCAATGATTTGACGAAGCTCAGGACAATATGGATTTGTCACATCTAAATGTGCTACCGGACGCTCGCCACCTTCATAGAATGTAGTGACGCGATTTTTTGTAAAATCAAGAAATTGATCTGTTAAAACAAAGTGACCAGGTTCAAAATTCTTATTCAAAGAACCTACAGCAGTCGTAGAAATAATAAATTTAACGCCTAGCTTTTTTAGGCCCCAAATATTGGCACGATAATTAATTTTATGTGGAGGAATCGTATGGTCTTTACCATGACGAGCTACAAAAATCACAGTTTTACCTTTATATGTTCCTTGAACATAATCAATCTCTCCATAAGGAGTCATCAAGGATTCTTCATGAATATTTTCAAATATAGACGGATCATAAACACCTGTTCCGCCAATTACACCGATTGCACTCATAGTTGCCTCCTATTAAAAATACTCTATTTTTATATTTTCGCATATAATGATAAAACAATCTATAGAAAAAGTTCTATTATTGAATTGGTCCTTTAGGTGTAAACATATCTTCTAGTTCTTTTTTAGAGAAATGATACTTTTCATTACAGTAATGACAAACTAGCTCTGTTGTTTCATCTTCTAAGAGGGATTTCTTATCATCTTCACGCAATGTCATAAGAACGCCAGCGAATCGATCACGACTACAACGACATTTAAAAAATACTGGTTCGTTATAGACTTCGTTAACAGTAAGTCCGTCTAGCACTTTCTCAACAAGGCCTTTACCATCAGGATGTTCTTTTAAATATTCTGTAACAGGTCCTAATTCATTGATATTCTTTTCTACCATAGCCAATGCAGCATCAGTAGCATCAGGTAAAGCTTGTACGATAAAACCACCAGATACAATGGTATGATAATCTGGGTCTACGAGAACGCCTAAGCTAATCGTAGATGGCACCTGTTCAGATGTATAAAGGTAATACGCCAAGTCCTCTGCTACTTCACCACTTTGAATAGGGCTAGTAGATGTATAATCTTGAGCCAATTTAGTGAATCTTGTAACTTGTACTTCCCCATGGTGGCCGACTGCAGCACCTACATCGAGTTTTCCAGCACGTTTTAATGGCACATCCACATGTGGCTCATCTACATAACCGCGAACAGTATTATCAGAAAATGCATCGACATGTACAACACCGAGTGGGCCATCACCTTTAATGCGAAGACTTACATTCTCGTGATTTTTAAAATCACCCGCCAATAATAGAGCACCCGTCATGGCACGTCCTAGAGCAGCTGTTGCGACTGGCCATAAATCATGACGTACGCGCGCGGTCTCTACCGTATCCGTTGTAACGGCTAATGACATACGAACCCCTTCACGGGTAGTAAAACGTTTTATATAATCCATTCAATCATTCCTTATATATAATCAAATTATTATGTATTACACTCTTTAGTGCCTATATAGTATAGCATGATATATGTATATTTTCCATTATGCAGGAACATATGTTTGTTTAAGTATCTTTTCTAGTAAAAGAACATATTTTCGATATAAAAAACACTCAGTATCATACGATACCGAGTGTTTTCAAAGGTTAATTTAGATTTGATCGATAAGATTAACCATTTCAATAGCCCCCATAGCGCAATCGTAACCTTTATTACCCGCTTTTGTACCAGCACGTTCGATAGCTTGTTCAATATTTTCAGTTGTTACTACACCGAACATAACAGGGATACCGGTTTCTAAAGAAACGTGAGCAATACCTTTTGCTACTTCATTACAAACATAGTCATAATGTGTAGTAGCCCCACGAATAACGGCACCTACACAAATAACAGCATCATAACGACCAGATAAAGCTGCTTTTTTTGCAATCAAAGGAATTTCATAGGCACCAGGAACCCAAATGACTGTAATATCTTCTTGTTTAACATCATGACGCAATAAGCAATCTTCTGCGCCACCAATTAATTTAGATGTAATGAACTCATTGAAACGTGAACCAATAATGGCAAATTTCTTACCAGTACCAACCAAATTACCTTCTTGAACCATCATGTTATAGCCTCCTATGAATTTAGATTAAATGTCTATATAACGAAAGAAAAATTAGTCTTCTAACATATGTCCCATTTTTTCTTCTTTTGTTTTTAAATAGCCTGCATTAAATTTGTTAGCAGGAATAATGAGAGGTACACGTTTGTGTACATCAACACCCCAATGTTCTAAGCCATGGCGTTTTTCAGGATTATTCGTCAATAAACGGATACTCTTAATACCTAAGAATCGAATAATTTGAGCCGCTAAAGAATATTCGCGCATATCTGCAGGGAAACCTAATTGTTCATTCGCTTCTACTGTATCAAGACCTTGTTCTTGTAATGCATAGGCTTTAATTTTATTTGTTAAGCCAATACCACGACCTTCTTGACGCATATACACGACAACGCCTTTGCCCTCTTTTTCGATGGAGCGTAATGCATTTTCTAATTGTTCACCACAATCGCAGCGTTTAGAACCAAATACATCCCCTGTTAAACATTCGGAGTGAATGCGTACAAGCACATCTTCACAATCTTGTACATCGCCTTTAACAATAGCTAAATGTTCTTTATGATCTAAGTCATTTTTAAATACGAAGATATTGAAATCGCCAAATTTTGTTGGTAATTTGGAACAAGCGCCTAATCCGATCATATCTTCATGTTGTTTACGATATTCGATGAGTTCTGCTACGGACGCAATTTTCAAATCATGTTCCTTAGCAAATTCGATTAGATCCGGTAAACGTGCCATATCACCATCATCTTTAGTGATTTCACAGATAACAGCAGCCTCTTGCAAACCAGCAAGACGACAAAGGTCAACAGATGCTTCAGTATGACCTTGACGTACGAGAACGCCACCTTCTTTATATACCAATGGGAATACGTGTCCAGGTCTACGGAAATCAGCAGCTTTTGCATTAGGATCCAATAATTTTTGAATCGTATACGCCCGTTCTGCAGGAGAAACACCTGTAGTTGTATCTACATGGTCAACGGTAACAGTAAATGCTGTTTCATGATTATCCGTATTCTTTGTAACCATTGCAGGAATACCGAGGCGTTCCAAAGCTTCTCGTCTCATTGGAGTGCACACGATACCACGTGCATATTTAACAAAGAAATTAATGTTTTCTTGAGTAGCAAACTCGGCAGCGATAATTAAATCCCCTTCATTTTCGCGACTTTCATCATCAACGATAATAACAGGTTTACCAACTTTCATATCTTGAAGAACTTCTTCAATTGTATTCAATGTATAATTCATGGAGACAACTCCTCCTTTTACATAAATCCGTTCTCTACTAATAGAGATTCCATGGATTTTTGAGACTTACTTGTATGTGTAGGCACATCTAATGTCATAAAATGACGAATATAACGGCCTGTAATATCTGTTTCTAAATTTACCTCTGTACCAATCGACGCATGTCCGAGCACAGTTTCGCTTAATGTATGTGGAATGATAGATACGGAAAAGGTCGATTCAGTTCTCTCCATAATCGTTAAGCTAATGCCATCGATTGTAATAGATCCTTTATAAATGACGTAATCCATAATCGATTTTGGAGCAGAAATAGTGAAAACAATGGCATTATCTGTTCGTTTCATATTGACGATGCGACCTGTACCATCTACATGACCAGCTACAATATGACCTCCAAACCTTCCATTAGCAGCCATAGCGCGTTCGAGATTAACGGGTTGATTTACCTTTAAATTGGTAAATGTCGTCATACTTATTGACTCTGGCATAACATCTGCTGTAAATTGGTGATTTCCAATAGATGTGGCAGTTAAACAAACGCCATTAACCGCTACTGAATCGCCAATTTTTAAATCGTCAAAAATCGTATTGCCACCGATTGTCAATAATAAGGATTGGGCACCCTTTTTAACGTTTACTATTTTGCCAACTTCTTCAACGATGCCTGTAAACATAGGAGCCCTCCCTTCCTAAACGATAGGATTCAATACGAATATTATTATCTAGTATTCGCGAACTAGCAAATTCGAGTGTAGGCGCCTCATGTAATGTAGCAAAACCGGTACCACCTACAGCAGCTGTACTATTCGCTCCTCCTATGACAAGATTGCCTATATAGGTAACAATTTTATCAAAGGCCAACGATTCAACAAAGGAACTGATAATGGTGGAACCACCTTCAACAAGCACTGATGTGTATTCTTGTTCCCCAAGATGTTCCAAACACGCTTGAATATCTATCTTCTTAATATCTATAGCTACATCGGTGGTACGACCTTGACGCACCGATTTTGTTGGGAGTTCTTCTACAATCGCTCCAACATTAGCCAAAACAATTCTACGCTGCTCTGGACAACCTTTCGCTACATAAATGATAACCTTACGATTTGGTATCGTAAATACCTTTGCATCCGTTGGCGTACGCCCCTGACTATCCAGAATAATAATATCTGGCTGATGCACCTCTAATGTATTATCTATGGAGACATCGTGTCTGTCGATAAGTGCTTCATATAATTCATCTCTAGTGAGCCTACAATTAAGCAATGGATCATCAGCCAAGATGGTACCAATACCAACAAGCATCGCATCATGAGACGCTCGCAATATATGTCCGTCCTTACGGGAACTTTCATTCGTAATCCATTGAGATTGACCGGTGAAAGTAGCAATTTTACCATCTAGGGACATAGCACTTTTTATGGTTACAAACGGTTTATGTGTTTGAATAAATGTAAAGAAATGTTCATTCAACTGAATACATTCATCCACACATACATCTGTAGTTACCTCTATACCTGCCTCAGTAAGAATTTGAATGCCCTTACCAGCTACCAGTGGATTGGGATCAGTACTACCAATCACAACGCGAGCAATACCAGATTCAACGACACGCTTTGCACATGGCGGGGTCTTACCATAATGAGCACAAGGCTCAAGAGTTACATATAAGGTAGCCCCCCTAGCATTGTCGCCTGCGGCATCTAAAGCATGCACTTCCGCATGGGCCTCACCAGCCTTATGGTGATACCCTTCGCCAACTATTGTATTATTTTTTACTACGACGGCACCAACCAAAGGATTGGGCGATGTATGTCCAGTTGCCATTTTTGCAAGACAAATGGCACGCTTCATATATAATTCGTCGTTCATCATAATACCTCAATAAAAAAAGGACTATAAACATAGTCCTTGGGGCATCATATATACACATACAAAATATATGTGCTATTGTCTTTTCTCATCCAGACTCTACTGTCGGTATCGGAATTGCACCGATTCATGCCATATAGCTCGCGGACTATAACCGCCGGTAAGGAATTTCACCTATCCCCAAAGACTTATCATATTAATTTATATGTTTATAGTACCACTTTTATGATACTTTCGCAAGATTATACATTTGTATATGAGAAAACTTATTAATATCCATCTCAACTATATAACACTTTTAGAAATTGAACTAATTTTGTGATGTATACAATATATTGTGATAAAAGTCACATAATATGCAATCATAAGATACTACTATTTATAGTATACAATGAATTATATTTTTAAATAACATTAATTATCATACAGAGGTGATAATATGGCAAAAAAACGTATATCAGATGTAATCATAGAAGTATTAGCTAACGCAGGCATCGAAAGAATTTATGGTATTACTGGGGATAGTTTAAACTCGGTAAACGATAGTTTACGTCGTAATGGGAAAATTCAATTTGAACATGTGCGCCACGAAGAATCTGCAGCCTTCGCTGCTGGTGCAGAGGCTCTATTAACAGGTAAATTAACCGTATGTGCTGGTAGCTCTGGCCCTGGTAATCTCCATTTGATCAATGGTCTATTTGATTGTCATCGCAATCGTGTACCAGTGCTCGCTATTGCCTCTCATATTCCACAATCCGAAGTCGGTCTCAACTATTTCCAAGAAACACATCCAGAAAATTTATTTAAAGAGTGCTCTTGTTTCTGTGAACTCGTTTCTAATCCAAAGCAAATGCCTGAAATCCTATTCCGCGCCATGAATGCCGCAGTTGGCAATCGCGATGTAGCCGTAATCGTTCTACCTGGTGATGTGGCCGTTATGGAAACAGAAATTGATGAATTACCTACATGGCATGCGCCTAAATTGCCACGCGTAATTCCTCAATCAGAGGATATTCTTGAAATGGTCCAACATATAAACAATGGCAAACGCATTACACTTTTCTGTGGTGCTGGTTGTGCCGGTGCTCATGACGAAGTGGTTGAACTTGCTACTAAATTACAAGCCCCTGTTGTACATGCTTTCAGAGGCAAAGAATGGGTCGAATGGGACAATCCTTATGATGTGGGCATGACAGGTTTGCTTGGTTATACATCCGGTTACCGTGCTATTGAGCAATGCGATACACTAATCATGCTAGGTACCGATTTCCCTTATCGTCCATTCTATCCTGAAAATGCTAAGGTAATTCAAGTAGACATCAATCCATCTGCCCTAGGTGCACGCGTTCCATTAACACAAGGCATCATAGGTTCTGTGAAAGATACATTACACGAACTACTTCCTCACCTTACACAACGCGATGATACAGAATTCATCGATACCGTTCGTAAAGCATACACTAAATTCCGCAATGATTTGGACAGCTATGCCGTTGCTGAACCTGATGGCGTAGCAATTCACCCTCAATATTTCGTAAATCGTCTCAATAAATTGGCTGCTGATGACGCCATCTTCACATTCGATGTGGGCACTCCGGTTATCTGGACAGCACGCCATATTAAAACAAATGGCAAACGTCGTATCATTGGCTCCTACAACCACGGTTCCATGGCCAATGCAATGATGCACGCAATAGGCGCTCAAAATGCATGTCCAAATCGCCAAGTTATCTCCCTATCTGGGGACGGCGGTTTCACAATGATGATGGGCGAAATGTTGTCATTAAAACAATTAAATCTTCCTGTGAAAGTATTCGTATTTAACAATGAAGAACTTAGCTTCATTGCCATGGAAATGAAAGCATCTGGTTACCTAGATTATGCTACAGACTTTGTAAATCCTGATTTTGGTAAACTTGCCGAAGCAGCTGGTATCAAAGGTATTAGCATTACAAATTCTCGCGAAGTTGATGAAAAAATTAAAGAAGCCTTGAACTATAATGAAGGTCCTGTTATTATCAACGTTCGTGTAGATAAACAAGAACTTGCTATGCCTCCAAAAATTGCATACCAACAAGCAAAAGGCTTTAGTAAATACTTGATCAACGCCATCCTTGATGGACGTGGTACAGAACTTAAAGAAATGGCTAAAACTAACTGGATGAAATATAAATCCTTATACTAAAATCTGCCAAAATAATTAAATTGCAAAACTTTCAAAAAAAGGTGTCATCAAACGATGACACCTTTTAAATTTATTAGCCAAACAGCGACATTTGTTCATCTTCTGGCAAATCTCCACAGCATTTAAGTTCTTTCATTGTTTCAATGATTGTAGCAGATACCTTACAACGACGTTGCAAGTCTTTTAAGGATGTAAATGGTTTTGCTTCTCGTTCTTCTACAATTGCATCGGCAACGGTTTCACCAAGTGAATCGATAGCTAAGAATGGTGGTAATAGTGCGCCGTCCTTAATGCTAAATCGGCGAGCACCGGAATGTTGAATATCTACGTTAATAAATCGATAGCCCCGTTGATACATTTCCATAGATACCTCTAAGGCGGACATCAAATCCTTTTCCTTAGGGCTGGCACCACGGTCAAGAGCTTTAATACGATTAAATTCTTTCAATTGTGTATTCAAATCACCTGTCATGATCCGTAAATCAAAGGCTTTTGCACGGATGGAAAAATAGGCAGCGTAGAATGCTAATGGATGGTATACCTTAAACCACGCAATACGGAAGGCCATCATAACGTAAGCAACGGCATGGGCACGTGGGAATAGATAGGAAATCTTTTTACAAGACTCAATAAACCATTCAGGAATATTATTTTCTCGCATTTCTTTTTCAAATTCCGTAGTCGCTTGCCCTTGTTTATTTCTCTTTTCGATGCCCTTCCCTTTACGAACATTTTCCATGACGAAGAAACTGTTTTTCTTGTTCATGCCACGATGAATCAAAAAGTTCATTACGTCATCACGAGTAGAAATAGCTTCATTCAATTTACAAGTACCATTTTTAATAAGTTCCTGTGCATTATCGAGCCATACATTCGTACCGTGGGAGAAACCAGAAATACGAACAAGATCAGAGAAGGTTTGCGGCCTAGAATCTTCTAACATGCCCCGTACAAATTTCGTACCACATTCCGGTACGGCAAGGCTAGCTACTTGGTCCCCTTGCAATTGTTCAGGCGTCAATCCGATACCCTCTGTTGATGAGAATAGGCTTAGCGTTCTCGGATCATCAAAAGGAATCGTCTTCGCATCAATACCGGTCAAATCCTCCAGCATACGAATAATCGTCGGATCATCATGGCCCAGAATATCGAGTTTTGTCATACGCCCTTCAATAGAGTGATAATCAAAGTGAGTGGTTAATACGCCACTCTCTTTTTTATTGGCCGGATGCTGAATCGGCGTAAAATGGTGCACATCCATATCACGAGGACAAACCATGATGCCACCAGGATGTTGGCCTGTCGTATTTTTTACATTTGTAAAACCTTTTGCTAGGTGCTCAAGGAATCCACTACGAGCCTGAATATTTCTAAGCTCTGCATATTTCTTTACATACCCAAACGCAGTCTTATCTGCAATGGTACCAATCGTACCGGCCTTAAATACATTATCACGACCAAACAGTTCTTCTGTGTATTTATGGGCCTTCGCTTGGTAGTCACCAGAGAAGTTCAAATCAATATCTGGAACCTTATCGCCTTCGAAACCAAGGAAGATAGCAAATGGAATGTCATGACCATTCGTTTGTAATGGATGACCGCAATTAGGACAGTCACGACGCGGTAAATCGAATCCACCGGCGTATTCACCATTTTCATAAAATTCCGACCACTTACATTCAGGGCAAATATAATGCGGTGGCAATGGATTAACCTCTGTAATCTCCGACATGGTCGCTGCAAAGGACGAACCTACAGAACCACGAGAACCTACTAGATAGCCATCATCTAGCGATTTTTTTACCAGCTTATGAGCGATATAGTAAAGCACGCCATAACCATTGCTGATGATACAGTCAAGCTCATAATCTAGGCGTTCTTGTACAACACGAGGCAATGGATCACCATAAATCTTCTTCGCATTTACATAACACATTTCTGTGAAAGCTTCATCGGCCCCTTCAATTTTAGGTGAATATGTGCCATCTGGCACTGGTTTAATGTCTTCAATACTATCGTTGATGGCCCGTGTATTCGCAACAACAACCTCATAGGCTTTTTCTTCACTCAAATATGGGAATGATGCTAACATTTCATCAGTAGTACGCAAATGTAAATCCGGTTGTTCATCCGCATCAGGGAACCCACAAGCGGTTAACATAATCTCACGATAAATCTTTTCTTCTGGCGTTAAATAATGAACGTCACAGGTAGCACATACACGTTTATTGAGGGCTTCGCCCAATTCAATAACCGTCTTATTCATATCGATCAGAGCTTGTTCATCTGGCACGATACCCTTGCGAATTAAGAATGTATTGTTGGTATGTGGTTGAATTTCAAGGTAATCATAGAATGATGCAATCGTTAATAGCTCTTCTTTGGAGGAACCTTTAACAATAGCCTGCATCAATTCACCTGCTTCACAAGCAGACCCTATAAGAATACCTTCACGATGTTCTTCAATGATAGAACGAGGCAAACGAGGTCTCCGTTTATAGTATTCCAAATGGGATATAGAAATCATTTTATACAGATTACGTAAGCCCACCATGTTTTGCGCTAACAAAATAATGTGATAACGAGGCGCTTCATCTTTTCGTTTTACAACGTCTAAGGATAATTCCTTTTCTAAATCCGCATCATCAACGAGATATCCTTCAACGCCATAAATAACCTTAACACCAAGTTCTTTACCAAGTGCTTGTGCTTCAGGAAAGGCTTGTACAACACCATGGTCCGTAATAGCGACCGCAGGATGGCCCCATTTTTTGACAGTTTTAAATAAATCCTTAATCGATACGAGTGCATCTTTATCACTCATCTTAGTATGGAGATGAAGCTCAACACGAGAATCTGGTCTGTCTTCTGTCCGTTCATTTGTATTGTCTTCTTCGATAGCTTCGATACTACGTATAGATAAAATATAGTCCTTATCAAATCGATCATCAAAGTTGACACTACCTTGAACGCGCACCTTTTGCAATTTCTTTAATTGTTTTAATAAGGCATCCCCTTCTTCTGGACTATTCGTAAACTTGATAAACTTCATACTGTTCGTATCATCTACGATACTGCCATTTACAATACTTTTACCAGTCCTAGTATCGCGTTTATCAAGGCCAATGAACACACCTTCAAAAATGACACTTGGTGTTTCTACAGTGCCCATGATGCTGGATGTCGTGCCCTCAATGCGTGGACCTAAAATCATGCCCTCATCAGTTGGGGCATCCTTAGGCGCGCGTTGTGGATATTTCTTGCCCCCTTTGTGTTGATGTCCATTATTAGCTGAAGATGTAGATGATGAGCTACTAGATACAGATGGATTTCTTGTAGTTACAGACTCATACGATGTGGGGTCTGGATTAAAATAGTCCAATTCCACCGCATCCATAAATGGCACAAACTCATCTGCATAATCAATTTCATCATCGTTATTGCCAGCAAAGGACTTTCCTCTCTCTGGCATGTTTTCTTCTTCTAATTTTTGTCGATGCGCTTCAACGTCTTCAATAAATTCACCTACACCACAACCACCGGCATAGTAGTACGGTGCAAATTCTTCATCATCGTCATCTACCTTCCACGCAAAGCAGCAAGATGTAGTTGCATTGGTAGGAATCGTATCAAAGGAAATATTTTTTTCTTTGTACCAAGCAGCTAAGCGTTCTTGTAATGACACTAATGTTTTAAACGCTGAATCTGCTGCTTGAATGGTTACCTGTTTATCATCACAATTCACATAGAAAGCAGGTTTACTATTCTGTTTTGGTACTACTCGATAACGTACTTTCATTTTTATCCCTTATACCCACAATAGGTTAAACATAAATCCCTAAATCGCCACATATCCCCTTTGCTTGTGCGACTATCTAATATAACCTCATATAATCCTTTTAAGAGTGCTTTTAAAGCCTTTATAGAAATACGAGAACTCGCTTCATAGGCTAGTTTTATAGGGTACGGTTTATAAGAGGCCCCATTTTCTTTACAAAAATTTTCTACCTGTTTAGCTGTCATACCTGCAGCACGACATTCGCTTACCAATAATTGGAGCCGCAATTGTCCTTCGATATACCCCATGGCGCGGTCGATTTCTTTATAGCTAAACATAAATGGAAATAATTCTAATAAGGTATTCACATCTTGTTTTAATAGAGCTTCTTTAAAGGTAAAGATATTTTTAGCCCCATAATTACTACTATGTTCCATTAAAAAAGATCTATCAATTTTCTTATGAGTCCCTAATAAGAGAAAATATCGATCAAACTCGGTACGCATAAAGGCAACCGGCACATCTTGCCATAACTCCAATAGGTGAGATACATAATCATGTCCATCAGGCGTTAGCGTATATCCATTAGATGTGCAATACTGACGTATCCACATCAATAAATCGTCACCTTCTAATCGCTTACATTCCTTGTTAGGAATCGATTCTAATATCTTTTTATTTTGTTTTAATCGTTTATCCACCATATCGTGATAGATAATAAGTACTGGATTATCACCGGTATAATTCATCAGTAAATCGGCCAGTGCATCCCATTCTTGACTCTCTTTTTGGCCTGCTTTTTTTAAGATAGGAGGATTGATAAGACAAAATAACTTAGCATCGCCAAACAAAGAATCCTCCATCAATTGTTCTGATATTTTGGAAGGACCTGCTTCATCATGCAATACGCGCACATCTAGATTTTTATGAGATAAGAAAAATTTTTGTTTCTCTTCTTCTATGAGTTGTGGTTCATTACCATAGATTAGATATACTTGATGCATCGCTAGTCCCCCTTTCATAATCGATAGTCTGGAATATATTGATAGCCCCATAAATGAACATGTTCCGCATCTGGATCAATGTCTCGCATCGCTCCTCTAGGCATGCTAACAAGCATAGGACAATTCGAATGTAACGCTACAATTTGATTCACCATATGCGACTGCGAGGTAATCAAAATAGTGTTCCTCATATCATTTAATTGTAGTTTTTTTTCACCATTTTGTCTATTATAGACCATCACAGACGTTATATCATTTTTGTATAAAACAGTATTTTTGCCCGTCGATTGAAATCGTTGAACATGAGCATTTTTTAATGGAATACCAAAACTTTGTAGACCATTTCTTACGCGAATTTCACTAGCTTTCATAGGAATAGCATCAGGTGTATCGATATATACAATTGCCTCTTTTTCAAAAGGCTTTACAATGAGCATCGCATTAGACTGTTTCATAGGTACAATATGTAAGATCGTTTCATTTCTATATAAGATACCACTATAAGCTATAGCAATTATACCGATTCCCATAAGAATAATTCCTTTTGTGAAAGTTCTAAATCTAAGCTTTAATGAAACTAGGTTAATATATAGTAATCCTATACATCCATAGTATAACATCCCTAATGTGGAAGAAATGGTACCTATCCACCATAAACAAATAGAACTATTAGCGAGATGAGCATTTGCATATAAACATATGGTTAAGATACTATCTACTAATTTCCATACAAATCCTATGGGGATAAGTAACGAAATAATCGTACATCCAAACAACAGAATAATCGCTATATCGAGTAAAGGTGTAATAATGATAGCTGCCAATAGACTGGCTAAACTCAGATAGTGAAAATAATACAGCTGAAAAGGTATCAATAGGAGCTGTGCACTGATGCAGAGTACTAGTGGAGCTTTCACAATCGGTGGCAATACTGTAATCCATCGATATAAAGGCCTGCCAAATACTAAGAGCCCATAGGTAGCACCAAAGGATAGTTGAAAGCTTACATCTAATATGAGTAACGGATCGTATAGTAAAAATAGTATGGCCGTCACTGCCAATCCTTGTTTCGCCGTATACATGCGGCCTTTTAAATAAGCTAAAGCGAGCCAAATCCCCATTATGGTTGAACGAACAACAGGTGCACTGAAACCAACTAATATACAATAAAAGATAGATACTATAATACCACCTATCATGGCATATCGTTTTCTGATACGACCTAATCTACATAGGCCATATACGATAGAAAATAACAGTGCAATATGGGAACCCGATATAGATAAAATATGAATGATGCCAGTGTAACCAAATTGACGCAGTACATCTTGGCCTAATTCTCCATAGTGTCCACCTAGAACTAAAGCAGTTCCAAGCCATTTCGTTGTATCTGATAAATACTTTTGCATCAATTCTTCAACAGTACTACGCATGGAATCAATTATGTGAAGCCACCGTTGATAATAGCCTATATACGAATCTATCTTATACTGTTCAAGTACGTGTAAATTAACCACCTTATAGGTACCATCAAATATGGTACCCATATCTTCATTACGTATTGCCTTATTGCGCTTATCAATGGTCCCTCGTTCTTCTGTTAGATATAGAGATTTAGGCGTACCATAAACGATGATAGAATCACCCATATGAAGATGTGTAGAATTTTCTTGTATTGTTACCTTAATATGCCCATCAGCCTTAATATGCACGCCTTTTGCCGTATCCTTGTGTGGCACTAGTCCTAACAGTAAAGCACTAAATGATTTATATTCTTTTCCATCGATTATTTTTAGATCTACCGGAGAATCAATGAGTAATGCATATTCACCTTCTTGTGATAAAAAGAATTTAGTATGCCCAACATACTGATTAATTTGATGATTTACATGTACATATGATACGCCCCCTAATGCACATGAAATGATACAGGTTACAATTATATAGGTAATTGATAAAGACGATTGTAATCTATAACGAACCACAGATTTAGCCAATGTATATAGTAGGTATCCAACTGTGCCACATATACAGTACCAACTTGTATCGAGCAATACATAATGCCAGCTATAGGCACATAAAATACCTATTATGATACCACTTAGTATACAATGGGCTATCTCTGAGTATGTCATTAACATATTTAGGGTCAAATAGATAGGTACATTAGACTGTAATTTTATCGCGTATCTTCTTAAATAATCCATCGCCGATACCCTTGACGTGCTTAATATCCTCTATAGATGTAAAAGCCCCCTTACTTTGACGATATTCTTCAATCCGTTTTGCCATAGTTGGTCCAATGCCAGGCAGTGAATCGAGTTCTTTAACGGTAGCTGTATTGATATTAATCTTTTGATTTCGTAGCAATGCTTCAGGATTTCCGTGAAAGTTAAATTTGACGTGAATATGTTGTCCCCCTTGCACAGATTCAGCTAGATTAATCGACTCTAGATCACCATATGGTAGTGCACCACCAGCCCCTTTTATGACATCCCCAATGGTCGAGCTAGATGCTACCTTATAAAGCCCTGGCGATTGAATGGCACCAGTTATATATACAATGCTATCCTTCCCATCCGCCTGTTGTGATTCTCCCCGTGTCGTATCACCATTCATGGAAAGGGACGTACTATTTTGTTGTTCAGTGGTAGTATCCTTTATCATATCAGCGGCTAATACAGATGAATCTGGCATTATGGTGCTTCCTTCTGTTATAATAGGCCATAGGAAATAAATTCCTACTAAAATACACAGGATTATGACAATCCACTTATGTGACATGATTAGTTGTTTCATATGGTCACCTCCTACTATTAGAGTTTCCATATACAACAAATAACTCCTACTCGTGACTCTATTAGTCACATAAGCAGGAGTTTTCAAAATGATATCGAATTAAAAGAACATGCTTTCCCGGTATGTCCTATTACTATGTTAAGGAGTCTATAATGGATCAAGAATTATTACGTAAATATGCCCGTACACTATTGCAGTCTGGCGTTAATTTACAAGAAAAACAAACACTCATCGTATCGGTTGATGTAGACAATAAAGATTTTGCAGTCATCGTTACAGAAGAAGCTTACCAATTGGGTGCTAAAGAGGTTATCATCAATTGGCGACATACCCCTATAACGCGCCAACGATTATTACATGCTGATGCGTCGGTTCTAGAAACACCAGCAAAATGGATACCTGTATATTACGAACAATATGTAGAGGAAAAAGCTGCGTTTTTATCACTTATCAGTGCCAATCCAAAGGCATTAGCAGGCATCCCTACGGAGCGCATTAGCCTAAACTCACGCAATCTTAACAAGGTCCTATCCTTCTACCATACAGCTATCATGAACTCGTCCGTAACATGGTGTGTAGCCGCTGTACCAACAGTGCTTTGGGCTGAACTTCTTGGCTACGAAGGATCTGATAAAGAAAAAATTGACCAATTATGGCTTACATTATTAAAATTATGCCGCCTCAATGATGTAGAACCCAAAGATACCTATGCCCATCACATGGCTAAGCTACGCCATCGTCGCGAAGCATTAAATACTCTTGATTTAAAAGCATTGCGATACACCTGTGAAAATGGCACAGATTTACTCCTCGAATTACCGGAAGACCATATTTGGCAAGGTGGCGAAGAATTCTCTAAAGAAGGAATTAAATTCAACGCTAATATTCCTACAGAAGAAGTGTTCTGTGCTCCTCAATGGAATGGTGTAAACGGTAAAGTAGTTAGTACAAAACCACTTATCTACCAAGGTAATCCAATTTCTAACTTCGCCTTTACTTTTGAAAATGGTAGAATCGTTGATTACACAGCTGAAGAAGGGTTAGATATCCTAAAAGAACTCATCGAAACAGATGAAGGGTCTCAATATCTTGGTGAAGTAGCCCTTGTGGACCACTATAGCCCTATTAGTCAATCTAACATGATTTACTATGAAACATTATTTGATGAAAATGCATCATGCCACTTAGCAATTGGTGCTGCTTATCCAACATGTTTGAAAAATAGTGACGGTCTATCTGAAGAAGAACTTAAAGAACGTGGTCTTAACCACTCACTCGCTCATGTAGACTTTATGATTGGTCATGAAAAAATGAATATTAAAGGTATTACAAAAGACGGCCAACAAGTAGATATCATGATCGACGGCCGCTTATTGGTATAACAAATAACATATAAAAGGGATGGTACATCCTCCGTTAGCTCCACCGGCCAGGTCTGACTCCGGCCTTCGGCCTCCGCAGGGCCAAAGTCGCTTTCGAAGGATACACCATCCCTCTTTTTTATATTACAGTGTTATTTCCAATACGCGGCCCGTCGATTGATATTCTATGATATCTACGCCAGCCGTCCTTAACATACGTTTTGAAGCCTTAACCTCTTTAGTATCCTTGTATAAATCATCACGATAGATAACGGCCTTTATGCCGCTTTGAATGATTGCCTTAGCACATTCATTGCAAGGGAACAATGTTACATAAATCTTAGAACCTTCTAACGAACCACCGCGATAGTTTAAAATCGCATTTAATTCACTATGAACGGTATAGAAATATTTGTTATCATCTGCCGTATCCCGTTCCCACGTAAAATCATCATCACTACAGTTTAAGGGCATGCCATTATAGCCAATGGATAAAATCTTATTATCATTGCTGACGATACAGGCCCCCACTTGTGTATTAGGATCTTTGGAACGTTGCGCAGCCAAAATAGCAACACCCATAAAGTATTCGTCCCAAGAAATATAATCGCTACGTTTTGCCATAATAACCTCTCTAGATAATAAAGCCCCCTTCTACCTATGTAGTTGGGGGCTTTCAAGATATTAACAAATCATATATAGAAATATTATTTTACAACGATATTTACAAGTTTACCTGGTACGTAGATAACCTTAACGATTTGTTTACCTTCTGTAAATTCTTGAACACGGCTGGATTCTTTAGCCAATGCTTCTAATTCTTCTTTCGTAATATTCACAGAAACAGTTAATTTATCGCGAACCTTACCATTAACTTGAAGAACCACTTCTACTTCGTCTACTTCAAGAGCAGATTCTTCGTATGTTGGCCAGTTCATAGTGTGAACGGATTCAGTTTCGCCAAGTTCATGCCACAATTCTTCTGTAATATGTGGTACGAATGGAGCTAATAACAACACGAGATTATGTGTTAATTCATTAGCAAGATCAGCATTTACAGATTCTGCTTTGTCCTTGTGTGCATACATAGCATTGACAAGTTCCATGATGGCACTGATTGCCGTATTAAAGTTGAAGTTATTATCTAAATCTTCTGTAACCTTTTTGATAACACGGTGTAATTCGCGGCGTAATGCTACTTCATCTTTTGTAAGGTCACCTGTATGATTTTCCTTAGCCGCTTGGTCATACGCATCCACAATACGCCATACGCGGCCTAAGAAACGATAGGAACCTTCAACACCTTGGTCACTCCAATCAAGATCGCGATCAACTGGTGCTGCGAACAAGATGAATAAACGCGCCGTATCAGCACCGTACTTATTGATGATTTCTTCTGGAGAAACGACATTACCTTTAGATTTAGACATCTTGCTGCCTTCTTTAAGTACCATACCTTGTGTTAAAAGGCCACGGAATGGTTCGTTAGCTTCGATGAGGCCTAAATCATGGATAACTTTCACAAAGAAACGAGAGTATAACAAATGCAAAATCGCATGTTCAATACCGCCAATGTATTGGTCAACGTTCATCCAGTAATTAGCAATTTTAGAATCAAATGGTGCTTTATCGTTCAATGCGTCAGTGTAACGCAAGAAATACCAAGAGGAGTCGATGAATGTATCCATTGTATCTGTTTCACGACGCGCAGGACCACCACATTTAGGGCATGTAGCATTCATGAAAGCTTCGGATGTTGCCAATGGGGATACAGCACCGGATTCGAATTTAACATCTTCAGGAAGACGTACAGGTAATTCTTCTTCTGGTACAAGTTGTTCACCACATGTATCGCAATATACAACAGGAATTGGCACGCCCCAGTAGCGTTGGCGAGAAATAAGCCAATCGCGAAGGCGGAAATTAGTTTTACCTTCACCGATACCACGTTCGTGAAGTGCAGCCGTAATATTTTTACGAGCCTCTTCAGATGTTTGACCATCAAATTCGCCGGAATTAATCAACACACCATCTTCGTGGTCAGATTCTTCCCATGTATCAAAATTATAGCTTTCACCATTGTGAGAAACAACAGGTTTAATAGGCAAATCGTATTTATGAGCAAATTCCCAGTCCCGTTCATCATGAGCAGGAGAACCCATAACAGCGCCAGTACCATAATCTACGAGAACATAGTTAGCAATCCAAATAGGCACTTGTTCGCCAGACATAGGATTTACTGCATAAGAACCGGTAAACATACCTTCCTTAGGTGCTTCTGTAGATGTGCGATCAATGTCGCTCATGTTGCGCATACGCGTAATGAAAGCATCTAAATCAGCCTTGTTAGGCGCTTTTTCAATTAAACGTTCCACATATGGATGTTCAGGAGCTAATACAACGTAGCTTACGCCATAGATTGTATCTACACGAGTTGTATATACGGAAATGCGTTCGTTAATGGATGGCACATCAAAGGAGAATTCAGTACCTTCAGAGCGGCCAATCCAGTTCTTTTGCATCAATTTAACGCGTTGAGGCCAACCATCGAGTGTATCGAGGTCATCTAACAAGCGATCTGCATATTCAGTGATGCGGAGGAACCATTGAGATAAATCCTTTTTCTCTACAGGATTATCACAACGCCAGCAAAGACCATCGATAACTTGTTCGTTCGCTAATACGGTGTGGCATGTTTCACACCAGTTAACCTTTGCTTCTTTTTTATAAGCTAACCCTTTTTTATAGAATTGTTCAAAGAACCATTGTGTCCATTTATAGTAATCTTCTTTACATGTAGCAACTTCACGGTCCCAATCATAAGAAAGGCCCAATGCTTTTTGTTGCTTTTTCATGTTCTCAATATTATCAAGAGTCCATGTCTTAGGTGCAATACCATGTTTGATGGCTGCGTTTTCTGCAGGCATACCAAAGGAATCCCAGCCCATTGGATGCAATACATTAAAGCCATTCATTTTCTTAAAGCGCGCTACTACGTCGCCGATGGAATAGTTGCGCACATGGCCCATATGCAAATTACCAGATGGATATGGGAACATTTCTAATGCATAGTATTTCTCTTTACTTTCGTCATATTCAGTTTTAAAAGTATGGTTCTCATCCCAATACTTTTGCCACTTTTTCTCAATATCTTGGGCTACATATTTTTCGTTCATGTAGGTGCCTCCTCAAATCTATTTGTGATTCTAATTAATAGTATTATTGTACTACTTCGTACCATAAACCGTCAATTTATCTACTTCTTTACTACTTGCACAGCAGGAACAATAGACGCTATATCATTATCAATTTTTTGTTTTTCATTGGTAGCCTTAGCATCTGTTTTTGTACGTTCTTTAAATGCTTTAGCTTCGGCTTTTGCCTTTTCTTTTGCAGCTTTAGCTTCAGCTTTTGCCTTTTCCTTAGCCGCTTTAGCTTCTGCTTTTGCTTTTTCTTTAGCAGCTTTTTCAAGAGCCTTACGTTCAGCCTTTGTTAATGGTTTTTCAACAACAGGCTTAGGAGCTTCGGCAACTGGTGCTGTATTAGGTACACCTTTACCTAAATCAACGCCTTGAATCATTGTAATCGTATTATCATCTTCAAAGCCTTTGCGCCATGCAGCAAAACCGGCCAATTGTAATTCTTTTACAAGGTTTAATTTATAGCCTAAAGATTTATTATCCTCAAACCAAATCTTATCGGTACCACTAGATGTTGGAATGGCCGCATAATATGATTTTAACGTATCATTCCAAATAATATTCGATGCGTGATTTGTGAAATAAGATGGTTCATTTTTAATAGCCAATGTTTCACCCCGTGCCACGCCGCCTGATTCATGCCAAATTCGAGTATAGAATGGAATGCCTAGAACAAGCTTATGACTTGGTACCTCTTGTAACATCTTCTCAGCATGATCACGTACCCAAGGATAACTTGCAACAGGGCCAGCTGTAGTACTCTTAGCCCAAGTTTCATCGTAGGCCATCAATACGACATAGTCTACGCTATTAGCAAAGGACTTACGGTCGTATACAAGAGACCAATTTGGACTATTGGAATATCCCGTTACATCTATAGAGGATTGAATATTATATTTATGTAATTCGTCAGCTAAGTATTCCACGAATCTTGTCAATTTATCCCGATCAGAATAGTCTACATTTTCAAAGTCAAAATTATATCCATCAAAGCCATAAATGTAGGCATATTGAATAAGATTTTGAGCGTATTTCTTCCACACCGCTTCATCGGCTAAAATACCACTTGTAAAATGTGGATCAAAACGATTGGTAATGAGTGGCCACACATGATATCCATTGGCTTTATAAGCTTTTACATAGTCCACATTAATATTAGGACTCGATTCTAAGCCAAGACTATGCAATTTAAACCAACTTGGAGAGATGATGTTATCTCCACTGGCATTCAATTTTTTCGCATACGGCGCATCTTGATTAGGCCATGGATCAAAGGCCCAAGATAGAGGCCCTTGGACAGGTTTATTTTGTAATACTTGCATCGTTTCTGGTGCAGCTGTCAATTGAACGTGGTCACCATCCTTTGTATAGGTGACGCCTATTAACGGTGTTGCATTTTCTACATCAACATACTCGGCACCATCCCGTTTTGTAATCGGTAATTTAACCGGCTCTCCAACGGCTTTAGGATTCATCGTAATAGTTGTACCGCTAAGCTCTAGCTGTGGTACATAGATTGTATAAGAGGTCTTATACTGATTGGCCTCATAATTACGGTTGGTCGTATTTAAATATTGTTGTAATGGCACCAACACTTCAGCCTGTACGGTATTACCAGAAATACTAGATAATACGGCGGCAGCTAAGGTCGTGACCATAGCAAATTTACGTAACATGTATGTCTCCTATAATTTATGCTGACTAGCTTTTGTTTACATAACAATTCCTATATTATATCATACATATATCGACACTTATAATTTCAATGCTTATAAAAGCATGAACGTTTATTCATAAAGGAGTTCATATGCATCAATATCTATTTTTCATAGGCGATTTTCCGATTAGGTCCTACGGTGTCATGTTAGCACTAGCCATCATTAGCGGTGCGTCTGTAGCCTATTTCTTACTCAAAAAAGACGGGCGTGGATGGCACGAACACATTGTTGATTTCTCCATTACAGTCGCTATAGCAGGTCTTATAGGCGCCCGCTTATGGGATGTGTTTTTCTTCGATTGGCATTACTATGGCAACCATCTCCTCGAAATTCCTTTCGTATGGCAAGGCGGTATGGCCATCCAAGGTGGCGTGGTACTTGGTACATTAGCTGGTTATTGGTACCTAAGAAAACATAATATCGATTTCTGGGCCTTTGCCGATATTTTTGCGCCAGCCCTTATTCTCGCTCAATCGGTTG
Organism: Veillonella atypica; assembly: GCF_041431435.1. NCBI lineage: Bacteria > Bacillati > Bacillota > Negativicutes > Veillonellales > Veillonellaceae > Veillonella > Veillonella atypica. Next base: position 188,342 of record NZ_JAPVXV010000001.1, on the reverse strand, counting down.
GTCGTATGGCTAACTTGTTTAACGGCGATGCCTTTGGTCATCCTACGGGTGGAAATTTTGGTATTCTCTATCCTGAAAGTACCCTTGCATACCGCACCTACGGTAATCAGCCATTATGGCCGGCTGAAATTTGGGAAGGCCAAATCGATATTCTAATCTTCGTAATCTTACTACTCTTTAGCTCATTTAAACATGCTAAAGGTCAAGTATTCGTTCTATATGCTATCTTGTATTCTGCGGCGCGATTCTGCTTAGAATTCTTACGCGGTGATTATGTAAACCTCACAATGGGACTTAAATCAGCACAGATGACGAGCCTCATTATTATGATTGTAGGTATCTGTTTATTTATCTACTTTGGTTATCTAGATAAAAAGCAACAAACCGTTGCAGAAACAGTACCAGAAGCACCACCAAAGCAAAAGAAACGTAAATAGAAAATAATAAAATCCTTCATTCACGGATACACAATATCCATGAATGAAGGATTTTTTATATCTATTCAATTATTCTAAACGATAGACTATGAACGACAACCATCATTTACAGTTGTTCTTGTGCCTTTAATGCGTCAAGTTCTTCCAATGCACGATTGGCAATGAGAGCATTTTTCTCCTTTTTCTTGCGAATCCGTTGAGGCCAAGATTCCATAATACCAAAGTTAACATTCATTGGTTGGAAATTAGATCCTTCGTAAGAAGATATATAGTGGCTCAATGATCCGATAGCCGTCGTTTTAGGGAAGTTGATAAATGCATTATCGTCAAGGTATCGTTTTACCTGTAACCCTACCATGAGCCCTGATGCGGCTGATTCAAGATACCCTTCTACACCTGTCATTTGACCAGCAAAGAATAATCGATGATCAGACTGTAATTGGAATGCATGATTGAGCAATTCTGGAGAATTGATATACGTATTGCGATGCATCACACCATACCGAATAAATTCTGCATTTTCAAGGCCAGGAATTAAACCAAACACGCGTTTTTGTTCGCCCCATTTTAAATGAGTTTGGAACCCTACGAGGTTAAACATAGTTCCCTCTTTGTTTTCTTTACGCAATTGCACAACCGCATAGGATTCTTCATTGGTACGCTTATCCACTAAGCCTACTGGTTTCAATGGACCATAACGCAATGTATCCTCTCCACGAGATGCCATGATTTCCACAGGCATACAACCTTCAAAATAGATTTCCTTTTCAAAATCCTTAGGCTGTACAGCTTCAGCATGGGTCAATTCGTGCCAGAAGTGTTTATACTCTTCTTCATTCATAGGACAATTAAGATAGTCAGCATCGCCTTTATCGTAGCGAGACGCAGCAAACACCTTATCATAGTTAAGAGACTCTGCGGTCACAATAGGGGCCGCTGCATCATAGAAATAAAAACCCGTATTCCCGGTCAATTCTCTAATAGCATTACCTAGTGTTTCAGATGTTAATGGACCAGAAGCAAAGATAACGGTGCCTTCCGTAGGGATAGATGTCACCTCTTCATGATGCACTGTAATATTAGGGTGACTTTTTATCTTATCAGTTACCATAGCACTGAAGAGATGACGGTCAACCGCTAAGGCACCACCAGCAGGTACAGCTGTTGCATCTGCACATTCCATAATTAACGAGCCTAATCGACGCATTTCTTCCTTTAGTAGACCAACAGCATTCTCTATATTACCAGCGCGCAAAGAATTGCTACAAACTAGTTCAGCAAATTGATCCGTTTGATGAGCCGGAGAACTCTTTACAGGACGCATTTCATATAAATCGACAGCAACACCACGATTGGCAAGTTGCCAAGCTGCTTCAGAGCCAGCTAGGCCGGCTCCTATAACAGTAACTCTATGTTCACTCACTCTTTGTATCCTCTTCTTTCTTTACTGAATCATCAGACTTTTTCTTTCTCGTTTTCTTAGGTGGTCTAGTTGGACATGTTTCATTGGAGCAGAATTTCTTCGTCGTACCATTTTTATATGATTTTTCAACGATAATGCTGCCACATGTATCGCAGAACTCATGAGTAGGCTTATCCCATAACGTAAAATCGCATTGTGGATAATGATTACAACCATAGAAGATACGACCACGCTTAGATTTCCGTTCTACGATTTCCCCTTCAACACATTTAGGACAAGCAACACCGGTACCAACCGTAATCGGTTTAGTGTTCTTACATTCTGGGAAGTTAGAACATGCTAAGAATTTACCATAGCGACCGAATTTATAGACCATAGGATGACCACAAAGCTCACAGGTTTCATCACTTTCCATGGATGCGATTTGAATTTTGTCTACATCGCTAGCATCATCCAATTCTTGCTTAAATATATTGTAAAAATCAGTCAATACCTTCACATACGTATCCTTACCATTAGCGATGGCATCGAGCTCCTCTTCAAGTTCTGCAGTAAACCCAGTGTTGATGATTTTTTCAAAATAGTCCACTAAAAAGTCTACTACTACAAAGCCGAGTTCTGTAGGTATGAATTGTTTATTATTTGTTTCTACATAGTTACGGCTAACGATAGTATCTATAATTGGCGCATAGGTACTTGGGCGACCAATGCCTAATTCTTCCAATGTTTTGATAAGGCTTGCTTCAGAATATCTAGCAGGCGGTTGCGTAAAATGTTGTTCTGGGTCGATAAGTACAGTTTCCACCACATCAGATTTCTTCAACGCTGGTAATTGTGGCGTATCTTCTTTCTTACTATCTTCATAGACTGCACTAAATCCAGGGAATAACACGCGAGAACCAGTTGCCTTAAAGGTATAAGTATCATCAATATCTAGTTCAATAGTAGTGGACTCATTTTGTTGTGGTGCCATTTGGCTAGCCATAAAACGATTCCAAATCAGTGTATATAACTTTAGTTCATCGCGATTTACAAATGGTTCTACCATTTTAGGTGTCAATTCAAGAGATGTAGGACGAATGGCTTCATGCGCATCTTGAGCTGATTCCTTCTTACCATATACATTCGGTTTAGCAGGGCAATAGTCATCGCCATAGGTTCTCTTAATATAGTCTCTTGCCTGTTCTTGCATATCTTTGGATATACGTGTAGAGTCTGTACGCATATAGGTAATTAAACCTACGTGACCATAAGAACCGATTTCTAAACCTTCATATAAATGTTGCGCAATCATCATGGTCCGTTTAGCCCCAAAATTAAGCTTACGAACTCCATCTTGTTGTAATGTAGATGTGGTGAAAGGCGGAGCTGGTTTACGGCTTCGTTTACTTTTCTTAACAGATGTAACAGTAGCCGTATGGTCCGCAATATCCTTTTGGATTGCTACTGCATCTGCTTCACATGTAATATCTAGTTTATCGCCCTTTACATGAGTTAGTTCTGCGGAAAACTCTTCATTAGTTTTCGTCTTAAATTGTCCTTCAATAGACCAATATTCTTGAGGTACAAAAGCTTGTATTTCACGTTCTCGTTCACAAATGAGACGTACAGCTACGGATTGAACACGACCAGCGCTCAAACCTTTGCAAACCTTTTTCCATAATAGAGGGCTTAATTTATACCCTACAATGCGGTCTAGTACACGACGTGCTTGCTGTGCGTCAACCATGTTCATATCCACAGTACGTGGATGCTCTAAGGCCTCTGCAACAGCAGTTTTCGTAATTTCATTAAAAGTAATACGACAATTAGATGTGATATCTACGTTTAGAATGTATGCTAAATGCCAAGAAATAGCTTCCCCTTCGCGGTCCGGGTCAGTTGCGAGCAATACGGCGCTACTTTCATCGGCATGGGCCACCAAATCATCAATCACCTTTTTACGTGCTACCAGATTACTATATCGTGGGGTAAAGTCATGATCAATGTCGATACCCATCTGAGATTTAGGCAAATCCCGAAGATGGCCCATACTGGCTTTCACAATATAATTAGGGCCTAAAAATTTCTCGATAGTCTTAGATTTAGCCGGTGATTCCACAATGACAAGGATTTTACCATCCGGATTATATACGCGAGGTTTTCGTTGCTCTGGCGGCATCGATGTAGCAACAATCGATTTGTCGCGTACAATACCAACTGGTGTCAACGCTTCTTTTGCTACCTTTTTATTAATCGTAGTCTTTTTCTTTTTTGTTTCTTGTTTTGGTTCTTTCGGTTCCCCAATAACGATAGATCGTTTAATGGACAAGTTTATCACTCCCGATTATGTTAATATAGCCCTTAGAATGAACCTTTTCAATCATATGTTTCATTTCAAGGTCTAATAAAATGCTTTGTAATCGTTGTAATGGAATGTGTGTTTTCTTGATTAAATCGCCTACGCTAATACATTGATCGGTAGGAATTGTACTCAACACGACCTCCCATTCCACCTTAAAGCTTAACACATCGGGCCCTTGCGTATCAACCACACGGGGCTTTAACTCATAATCCTCGATTATATCTTGTGCTTTCGTTAATATATTGGCTCCTTGACGCATGAGCCAATGATTACCTTCCGCTACATTGCTTAAAATACTGCCAGGTACCACATAGATTTCACGTCCTTCATTGGCGGCCATATCAGCTGTTATAAGAGACCCACTGCTCGCCTTGGCTTCGACTACGATGATAATTTGTGAAAGACCACTAATGATGCGATTTCTTGCGGGAAAATGGACTCCTGACGGCGGGGTACCTGGAGGATACTCTGACAGCAATAGTCCATTATTCTTAAGAACGGCGTCAAATAACCGTTTATTCTCCGGTGGATATACAATATCTAAACCACACCCCATAACAACGATTACTTGTCCCTTTGCCGCTAAAGCACCTTCATGGCTATGACTATCTATGCCCCGTGCACCACCGCTGACTATAGCCACATTATACGAAGCTAGTTCTTTGCCTATCCGCAGTGCCACATTGCGTCCATAATCGGAACATTTTCGAGCTCCCACCATGGCGATTTTCATTGTTTCATCGTCTAACAATGATACATTTCCTCTTACAAAAATGACAGCTGGCGGATTATATATCTCTTGCAAATGCCCAGGGAACAATACGTCAAGGTACGTAATATATTCTATATGCCAGTTCTTAAGAGCCTTATAGATAGTCTGTAATCGTTCGTCGGTTGCTTCTTTCTCGATTTGCCTATATTTTGTGGATGGAATACCTAGTATTGTTGTTAGGTTCTTACGATTTTGTAAAGCACACCATGCCTCATAGGGTCCTCCAAACTTTTCAACTAAATCACGTATCGTAGCCGCTCCTAGTGAAGAAATACTCTGCATGGCGGCAATGTAAAAATTACTTTCATACTGTTGCTCCATCACAAACTCCTATCCTCGACACATGGTATGGTATGTGCCGATACATCATCGCTTCTGAAATATGTTCATTTTCTATGTATAAAGAACCATCTAAATCTGCAATGGTTCGACTCACCTTTAGCAACCGATCAAAGCTGCGTCCCGTAAAATGAAAACGTTCGTATACTTCTCCTAACAAGCCCCAACAATCATCGCGTATATTACACAGTTCACGAATAGCACCATGTGGCATGGCACCATTTGACTTAAAGGGTTGGTCTCGGAAACGTTCGAACTGCTTCTGACGCCCTTGTTCTACGAGTTGTTTCATATCTGCACTGCTCATGGAATTAGAATCAATATGTAGCATGTCGTTAAAACTAGGTCTTTCTACAAGGATAAATAAATCAAGCCGATCCAATATAGGCCCTGATATTTTATGTTGGTATTTCTCTAATTCTGTAGAGCTACAGACACATTCCTTATGAGGGTCACCATAATAGCCACAAGGACATGGATTAGCAGCGACTATACATATAAAATCAGCTGGATAGTCATAACTATTTTGTAACCGATTCACAGTAATCATATGGGACTCTAATGGCTGCCGTAACGCATCTAGCACATAGCGCGGAAATTCAGGTGCTTCATCAATAAATAGGACCCCATTATGAGCTAATGTAATTTCTCCCGGTTTTGCATTACTGCCGCCCCCTATAATACTCGCCAAGGTGGCTGTATGATGAGGACACCTAAAGGGCCGTCTAGCAATCAGCGTATTCTTTTCGAGCAACCCTGCCACATCGTGAATGCGTGTCGTTTCTAATCGTTCCTCCCAGCTTAGAGGCGGCAAAATGGTGGGTAATCGTTCTGCTAACATGGTTTTACCAGACCCAGGCGGGCCTATCATCATCACATGGTGAACACCGGTGGCAGAAATAATCATAGCTCGTTTTCCTAGTTCTTGACCTTGCACATCCTTGTAATCAATAAGGCTGTTGACCACGTCATCACAATCCCTATCTATAGTATCTATACGATATTCATCCGGTCGCATTACTAGTTTCACAATCTCCTCTAATGTATGGGCACCATAGGATGTAATTGCTTCTATATTGCGCAGTAATGATACATTATCTGTACTGGTAAAGATTGTAAGTAGCTTATCATCAAGTGCTTTCATAGCCATACTAAGAATGCCCTGTGTCTTTTTCAGACTGCCATCTAAGGATAATTCGCCTATAAACAGAGTTGATTGTAATAACTTTGTTAGTTTAGGTTTGCGTAATCTGATTTGACCTGATGCGGCTAATACACCTATGGCTATGGGTAAGTCTAATCCGGAACTACTTTTTCTGACCTCTGCAGGTCCTAAATTGACGACGATGCGTCGCATAGGAAAATCAAAACCACTATTTTTTATGGCCGCCCGTACGCGTTCCCTCGATTCTTTTACGGCTTGATTGGGGAGTCCTACGATGTCAAAGACAGGTAGACCTTGGGATATATCGACCTCGACGGTTACAACGACGCCATCTAAACCATCTATGGTAGCACCATAGACCTTTGCATACATAATGGACCTCCTACATGAAACACTGAGGCATATAGTGTACAGTGGCCTTAAGGTCCTCATGTACATATACCTCAACTACATCAAAGGATAGTTCTTTCCATTTACGGTTCTGGGCACGCAAATCTCGTATAAAATACATGGCTGCCTGCTTAATATGTTTTTGTTTACGTTTTGAAACAGCCTCCCGTGGCAATCCATGGGTGACACCACGGCGCGCCTTGATTTCAATAAAATGATAGGTCAGCCCATTTTTAGCGATAATATCGATTTCTCCTACCTTTGTTTTGTAATTGGTGGTCACTATTTTTAATCCTTGTTGCTCAATATATTGTCGAGCAATATCTTCTCCCCAATTACCAAGAGCTTTTGCATCTAATAAATTACAATTTTGTTCACAATTCATCGTATTCATGGTTACCTCCTTATGTATATAGATGCTTTCGAATACTTATATATACAACATAAGACGGTCTGACCATGAATGTAAATAGAAAAGAGGTTCCTAATAGTCACATAGGTGACCAATAGGAACCTCTTTTCCGTAGATTTTTCATTTTTATTTCACAATAAAGTATTCTATCTATTTATTTTTCTTCTCGATGCCATCCTACAATGGACTTAATCGGTTCAAAGCTCTTTCTATGCAATGGTGTAACGCCTTGTTGCTCCACGGCTTCTTTATGAAGTTCTGTATAATATCCCTTGTGTATACCAAAACCATAGCCAGGATATTCTTCATCAAGACTTTTCATGTATCGATCTCGTGTAACCTTCGCAATGATAGATGCCGCTGCAATATTAGCACTTTTGCTATCGCCCTTGATGATGGATTCAACAGGTATCGTTAAATCAGGTAATTTCATCGCATCCGCTACAACAGCCTCTGCAGGTACATCGAGGGTGCGAATAGCCTCGTACATTGCTTGACGTGTAGCCTCATAAATATTGAGCTCATCAATTTTTTCTGGACCATAAGAAACACAGCTAACCGCTACAGCGTCCTCCATAATGATGTCATACAATGCTTCACGTTTCTCTTCGGTTAGCTTTTTAGAATCATTAAGGCCTGGAATTAATGTCATAGGCGGTAAAATAACGGCAGCTACCGTAACAGGACCTGCAATAGGACCACGCCCTACTTCATCGACGCCAGCCACATGATATAGCCCTTCATCATAGAACATGCCTTCATAGTCGTACATGCCCATCAAGCGTTGTTGCTCTTTTAGCTCTTTTTCTTGACGTTTAATATAAGAGGCTGCCAATTTTTGAACGGAGGTACGAGTATCTTCTTGTGCTAATGGTAAAATTTCCAAAGCTTGTTCTGTTTCAAAAAGGGCCTTAATATCAGCTACCTTTAACTTAGCGAAAATATCCTTATCCATGATATGTTTCCTCACCATCTTCTGGATAATAAGGCTCTTCATTAACTTGGTCTAGCGTAATTGTACCAAGCTTTGTATTGCGATAGTCTTGCAAAATAATGCGACGTGCCTTATCAAGGTCTACAACACCACCGCTTACAAGACAGCCTCTACGGCGACCAATGCTTTCAAGAATTGTATCCACATCGGCCATCTCTTCTTCTTTTAATTTGTAGCGTTCAATCAAGATATTAGGTGTATTCGTCAATAGATGGTTTAACAATTGCTTAATTACGTGCTCTAAGTCATATACATCATCAGAAATGGCACCTGTCATAGCAAGACGAGCAGCAGCCCGTTGGTCCTCTAATTTAGGCCATAATACGCCTGGCGTATCAAGCAATTCCATATTCTTACCAATTTTAACCCATTGCTGACCACGCGTATGACCTGCCTTGTTAGCCGTACGGGTTGCTGCAGAACCAGCCAAGGAATTAATCAATGTAGATTTTCCTACATTCGGAATGCCTAAGATAATGGTACGTATAGAGCGGCTACGAATTCCCTTTGCTACCCAACGATCAATGATAGGTTTACTGAGACGTTCTACAGTAGATACTAATTTCTTATTACCCTTACCAGACTTGGAATCGATGGCTAATACAGTAATGCCTTGTTGCGTAAAGAATTCTGTCCATTCCTTCGTTGCTTTTGGATCTGCTAAATCTACCTTATTTAACAGTACAATATGCGGTTTTTGACCAACTAACTCTAGGATGACTGGGTTCGCACTAGAGCGAGGAATACGCGCATCTAATAACTCGATAACAACATCTACCTTTTTGATGTACTCCGTTATCATGCGCGTCGCTTTCGCCATATGACCAGGGAACCAATGTACGATAGGTGAATCTGCCATAATGTCTCCTTTCTATATATCTTGTATGAATGTATGTATATCTATATTTTAGCAAAAATAAAAGGCTGCCAACGGCAGCCTTTTAAGAACATTAGCGTTTTTCGCGAATACGAGCAGCTTTACCAGTAAGGTTACGTAAGTAGTACAATTTAGCACGACGAACAACACCACGGCGCATAACTTCGATTTTAGCTAAGCGTGGGCTGTGAAGTGGGAATGTACGTTCTACACCTACACCGGATGCAATACGACGAACTGTGAAAGTTTCACGTACGCCACCGTTTTGACGTTTAATTACCAAGCCTTCAAATACTTGGATACGTTCACGGCTACCTTCCACTACTTTTACGTGTACGCGTACTGTATCACCAGCACGGAAAGTAGGGATGTCTGTACGAAGTTGTTCTTGTTCGAGTACGTTAATAATGTTCATTGTTTCCTCCTGTTTGCAGACATTCAATACCTACACCTTATAGGCAGCGGACTGTCTCAAATTAACAGTAATATATTATCACAAGTCAATGTACAATGCAAGAGGTTACACACTATATCTTGTATAGATTTATATACCTACTTTACCGTAAATATATACAAATATATCGCTTAATCAATACGGCCCAATAGGTCATACAAATCTTGTCGATCCTCTGACGATAATCGTCTAAACCGATGGGCTAACTGCTGTTCCCTATGTTCGACTAAACTATGTGCTTCTTCTTTTCCCGCATCGGTTAACGTTACCACCGTTGTCCGTTTATCCATCGTATCGATAGTCTTTTGTACAAACCCCAATTGTATAAGTACATCCAGTTGCTCCGATACGGTAGCCGGACGAATCTGTAAACTATCTACTAATACGCGTTGACTCGTTCCCTTGCCGATAGTATATAGTTCCATAAGTATTCTATAACGTGAACCTTCACGCTTAGCCGTCACATTACGGAGGGCATTGAATAATTCAACATTGGTAATCATAATGACATCTCCTTACAACTTTGTATACTTTATGTATTCGACATAGATGCCAAAAATCCTGCATAAAGAAAAGGCAACCGCAGTTGCCTTTCCTCAGATTCACATAGTTAAGACAAATGTAATTCCCTAACTATATAAAATATATGTTATTTTAATGCACTAATATCGCCGATAATAGCCATTACGCTATATGCTAAACGAACAAGTTGTAAACGGTTCGCTTTAATAGCTTCATCTTTGTCCATGACCATAACATCTTCAAAGAATGTATTGATGGCAGGAACCAATGTAGCAGGTACTGCTACGACAGCATCATAGTCGTTATTATCCCATGCATCGATACTTGCTTCGGATGCTTTCGTAGCCGCTTCATACAAGGCGCGTTCTGCATCTTCTTTTAATAGGCTTTCATCAACACCGGTATATGTTACATCTTTCACAAGATTATACATGCGTGTGAAAGCTTGTACTAATTCAACATTTTCATCAATGCGGTTAGCCAAGAGAGCTTTCACAAGACCTTCAGCATCAGCAACGGACAATTCATTGTTAGATAACAATAGATCGATTACATGATGAGGTACTTCACGGTCAAGGAAGATATTTTTCAAACGCAATGTAATGAATTCTTCTACTTGGCCAAGCAATTCATCTTGTTTCTCTGCAGGCACATTAAGAAGATTCATGGATTCTACGATGATTGGGCGCAAGGAAATATTCCAATCGCTGTTGAGCAAAATGTTCAAGATACCAATGGTTTGACGGCGCAATGCATATGGATCTTGAGAGCCTGTAGGAATTAAGCCACGGCTAAATGTAGCAACGATGTTATCGATTTTGTCGATAATGGACAACACTTTACCTGCTTCTGTTTGAGGCAATACATCGCCTGCAAAACGTGGCAAGTATTGTTCAAAAATAGCTTCTGCTACTTCTGGGGATTCACCGTCGAGTAACGCGTATTCTTTACCCATTACACCTTGCAATTCAGTAAATTCTGTAACCATACCTGTTGTAAGGTCAGTTTTAGCAAGTTCAGTAGCACGTTCCAATACGACACGCGCATCTTCGTGTAATTCACATTCTTCACTAAATACACGGCCTAATGTTAACAAACGTTCTGTTTTGTCAGCTAAGTTGCCAAGACCTTCTTGGAACACGATTTTTGTTAAACCATCTTGACGGTCGATAAGAGGTTTCTTGCGGTCTTCGTTGAAGAAGAATTTAGCATCATCTAAACGAGCGCGCAATACGCGTTCATTACCAGCTTGCACTACTTCGATAGAATGGTCGGAACCGTTGCGCACTGTTAAGAACATTGGCAACAATTTGCCGTCTTGATCAACCAATGGGAAGTAACGTTGATGGTCTTTCATTGGTGTAATGATGGCTGCATCTGGAAGTGCCAAGTAGAACTCTTCAAAGCCACCGCACAATGCTGTAGGCCATTCAACAAGATAGTTGATTTCTTCTAACAAATCATCATCCCAAACGATGGATGCATTTTTAGAAGCTGCAATGTCATGTAATTGTTTGGAGATCAATTCACGACGTGCATCTTGATCAACCATAACAAAATTTTCTTTTAATGTATCTACATAGGATACTGCATTTTTAATAGTAATTTCATCAGCACCTAAGAAACGGTGACCACGTGTTACATTACCAGATTTTACAGTAGCAAATTCTACTGGAATTACTTCTTCATCAAGTAATGCTACAAGCCAACGTACAGGACGTACGAACTTAGCATCTAAATTGCCCCAATGCATGGATTTAGGGAAATTAAGACCTATAATCAATTGAGGTAACATGTCTGTTACGATATCTTTCGCAGGTACGCCAGCAGTTTTAGTTTCAGCGTAGATATAGCCATCTTCTACAACAAGATCTGCTACATCAAGACCTTTACCACGAGCAAAGCCGATAGCCGCTTTTGTAGGATTGCCATCAGCATCATATGCGATAGACGCGGAAGGACCTTTATGACGTTCGCTGATTTCAGCAGATGTGTCAGCAAGACCTTTCACGATAAGAGCCAAACGACGTGGTGTGCCGTATGTAGCGATGCTTTCAAAAGGAAGATGGGCATCATTTAATTTTGTTTCAGCCAATGTTTTCAATTGACCTAAGATATTTGGCATAAAGCCGGCAGGAATTTCTTCTGCACCGATTTCAAATAATAAATCCTTTGCCATCTTATTTATCTCCTTTCAAAAGTGGGAATCCTAATTCTTCGCGTTTAGCGAGGTATTGTTGTGCACAAATACGAGCTAGTGCACGTACGCGGCCGATGAAAGCTGTACGTTCGCTGATAGAAATGGCACCACGGGAATCAAGCAAGTTGAATGTATGGGAACATTTCAATACATAGTCGTAAGCTGGTAATACATAGCCCGCTTGGCAAACGCGTTTTGCTTCTGCTTCGTACATATCAAACAATTTGAAGAGCATATCTGTATCTGCTAATTCAAAGTTATACACGGATTGCTCAACTTCGTTGGCATGCCAAACGTCACCGTATGTAACGTTTTCATTCCATTTAAGGTCATATACGTTTTCTACACCTTGAATGTACATAGCCAAACGTTCTAAACCGTATGTAATCTCTACGGAAACTGGTTTACAGTCGATGGAACCAACTTGTTGAAAATATGTGAACTGCGTTACTTCCATACCGTCGAGCCATACTTCCCAGCCAAGGCCCCAAGCGCCCAATGTTGGAGATTCCCAGTTATCCTCTACGAAACGGATATCGTGATCTTCAGCGTGAATACCAAGTGTTGCCAAGGATTGTAAGTACAATTCTTGGATATTATCTGGAGATGGTTTCACGATAACTTGGAATTGATGATGTTGGAACAAACGGTTAGGGTTATCACCATAACGACCGTCTGCTGGACGACGAGAAGGTTCTACATAACATACAGCCCATGGTTCAGGACCAATTGCATGCAAGAATGTAGCAGGGTTCATTGTACCTGCGCCCTTTTCGATGTCATATGGATTTTGAACGATACAACCTTGTTCACTCCAAAATTTTTGTAGATTTAGTATAATCTCTTGAAATGTCATTGCTGCCTCCACTTTACACAACCGACATAAAATCAACCATTTCGTTACAAACAAAAAAGTCCCTGTAACGAAAAACGTTACAGGGACGAGTATACCCGCGGTTCCACCCTATTTGGCTTGCGCCCTCTTTTTTCTATGTTGGCCTTTACTAACAAATACCTGCGTTCCTGCCAATGCTCTACAGCGCCTTCAACCAAATGTGAGCTTACACCATCCTCACTCGCTAGAGAGGTTTACTACTCTGCTTCATCGCATATATTATACACAATATTGTAGCAATACAGAGGGAAGAATGTCAATCTCTAGGAATATATAATTAATAATTAATTTAGTTAGAAATATCTAAATCAAGAAATAAATCTAGAAGTATATCCCATAAATATAAAAACTAATACACCTACTAATACAGATAAGATAAATAATGCTAAGAAAGTACTGGTAAAAAATCTTTCCACCAATAGTATCATATTTATCTTGATTTTGAATTAATTTAGGAACAGTTTGACCAATAGTTACTGCATTTCCAGCGCCTTTATATCCTGCATACTCACCAGTATAAGAAACTGCATCCCCCATTAAACCAATAGCAGTATTAGGACTATTAAATTTATCTATAGCAATTTGATACTCATGCTCTCTCTGTTGCCGTCTTATTATAGCATCAATTTTATCATTTTGATAAATAACATACCCACCAGCATACCAAGCTTTATGATCTGGATTATAAACAGCAGTAGCACCTGACATTAAATTCCTATTGCCTTGATATTCACCTGTAAATACTGGTTCTGAGCTATTACTATAAACTCTATAAATTTTACCGGTGGATTCTTCTGGCCAATCATCTATAACCCTTGGTATTTCTTCAACTACTGCAGGATTATTTACACTAGGATTATCCCATGAAGATGTGTTATTTGCAAGCCAACCTGCAGCCCCTACATGTACTTTTCCCATAGGTTCATCAATATTAGTCCATCTCAAATCCGAATTAATTAAGACTTCCTATCCTTCCAATTGATGTCCTTTTTCAGGATTTTGTACAACAACTCCAGAAATGGGGTCAGTACTCAATACAGATGGATCGACCAATTCATCGCTAGCTCTACTTCGATTATATACTCCACCATCTAAAGCAATTATATAATACAATTCAAACACAGATAACTCATCAGTCTGTTTCATCCTACCATATACATTTTCTCTAGTCCCATATTGTGCCACACGAACTTTAAAATCTTCAAACCTGTAACCCCTGCACTAACAGGTGCAGGTACGCGTTTTAAACGCAAATAAGTTCCTACGGCATAACCAATATTTAAATATTCTCTAATAGCTTGATCACGCATACTAAATTTGCTATTATCAGCATTTCTTGTCATCATACTTATTGCATTACCAGCAGTTGCAATATAGCCTACTTTTCCATTTGTAACTTTAGAGCTTTTCCAATAGTGTGCGTGCTTATCGAACATCATGAGTACACTTTTCCCCATAAAATTTGTATAGCTTTCGTTTCCGTACCCACATAGCAGGTGATTTTATGATTCACAACTACGTCGCGAACCAGTCTAAAGACAACAAACCAAAAACTCGCCCATGACAATTGACGTCAAGGACGAGTCTATAGTTCTATCATTACAATATTTTATAGCGCTCTATAAATCGCAGTACCACCTTATTTGAATGCAATGCATTCCCTTTCGCAGGATACTAACATATCCCTCATGATTAACGCTCGTGTGACGTTGAAGAATACTGAGACTTGCCATTGCCCACCGTCCATGACAAGCCGGCCCTTCTAATCTGTTCAGTCCACCCTCGGTGAGCCATTTAATAAGCTGCGCACTAAGGGTTCTCAACTAATTCCACTCTCTGTAGATATTTAGATAAAATTATTGACAGTGCCTTATCCTCTCAGTATATTTTCACAGTTAAAATCATAACTAAAACATACACCATAATAAACCTAATCATTCAATCTCATCACTAACAAAATGCCAAGACCCTTTCCCCAATAATAAATAAGCAACGTAAATATTAATATAAGGTATTAACAATCCAAACAACCAAAGTGCACTACTACCGGAATCATGTAATCGCATAGAGAAAACTTGAATCATATATATAGAAATCCATATATAAACCAAATAAATTAACAAATTTAATAGATAATCCATGATAAGTATATCAGGGAGTACCTCTATCAATATCATATGAATTAATACAAAAATTAATATAATTATTTGATAACTTATATAATAATAAATTAATTCACCACGACTAATCCGTTTAGATATATTAAATACTCGTATAGATAAACTCTCAGAAATTATAGGTCCCACTTTATATAAAGAAAATTCAGACCAAAATTTATTCCAATTATCTAAAAAAGGGTAATTTATATATCCCCAATTAGTCTTAATAATGCCATTTGGTAGCCCATATTTACTTTTTTTATTCTCACTAGGGAATATACCAAGAAGTAAAAATATCAAAAACGGAACCCATAAATTAATTTGTGATTTAATACTAATATAATTTAAATCTCTTGTGACCCTAAATATTGAATTAGTAAAATTAATCGGATTATAAAAGAAAAATATAAAAACAAAACTCCAAGCTAAGAAATAAACCCACAATTTTCCAAAATCAATAGATCTCTGAAAGGATATAATAGCTATAACTATAGTAAAAAAAGCAAAATGAATCCACCCAAACCAAAATATCAATAATTCATCAAATATATTATAGAATTCGATAATAAGACCTGGTAATCCTATTAATGCTATATATGTGAATAATATTGAAAATAAATATGATTGTCTATCAAGCCTCCAATTGTATAATAAGTTATATATGTTAAACTTAAATAACTCCCATTCATTTACAATTATTGACCACATACAACTCATTCCTTCCGTCTATATGCACTTTGTAAAGCTTCTTTTGTTATTGGATGCCAGCCTTCATTAAGAAGAATTTTATATCGACCATCTTTATCTACTGCAACATAATATTCTAAATTATTGCCTAAATTAATCCACTTTTCTCCATTAAAATCAGGATGACTATCTTGAAATGCAGCAGCACGTTGACTTTCATAAGGTAGTCCTCCATATACTTTTTTAACTAAAGCTAACTGGTCAGGATTTAACGGCCCATACTCTTCTACAGATTTTGATAACCCAAAAGAAATCTCAACAGGCATGGAATGTGTCTTACTACGATGCTTAGATTTAATCTTCCCCGGAGTCATACGTGGTGCTAGTGCATGTAACGTATTACTATTTATATCAATCTTGTCTTCACCTAAAGCATAATCAACATCATTTATAGTTTGAAACTGTGGAGATTTACCTCCCCATAAAAAATTAGTATGCTCAGTTTTAAAATGCATTCTTTCTAAATCTATATCACTATTATTAGGAATAACTTTACTAGCATAAGCTCCCACACTAGTACCCAATTTATATTCATTTGGAGTATTGTTATAAATTATCTTAGGTGCTTTCACTCCTATTTTTGTTAAAAGATTAGATAAGTTAACGTCTACACCGACACCATTAGTATAAATTACACTATTACTACTATTTCCTTTTCGGGCCGCTGTATTAATAAAAAATAAAGAGGCACTTTCTTCTCTATCAGATAAAATACCTAAATCTCTTCCAACTTTACTAGTTGTCCACTTTAATGTATTCATTGCAATCGTATTATTTTCTCCAACACCACCACTTAAAGATTCACTTATTAACTTTCTAGATTCATCATTTAAATTAATATACCATCCATTAGCAATCCAATAATCACCAGACTCCACCCATTGAGGTTTATATCCGGCTTTAAGAAATTGATTGCCTAAAAAATCCCCTGTACGTGTTATAGTTTTATCCGCATGATATTGGATTAATTGTCCATCCGAAGCTTGATAACCCTGCCACACTATTCTATTTCTAGAGCTTTCAGATGGATTAGGATTATACCAAGGTGTTCCATCCTCATCCAAAGTATAAAAAGTAGAACCATCATCTCCCAAAACTGTAGGATATCCTTGTAACTCAAGAACTTTACCTCTATAAGTTCCATTAAGTACACGATTACCATTTAATAGCTGGTCATAATACTGCCCATCTTCTTTCTGCCAACCACTATTATGTTCAATAATCATATATCCTTTGGCTTCAAAATCTTTAAGATATTTATTATTACTAACAAATTCATTATAATACTTATCTGATAAATCACTATAATAATCAATATTAGCTTGATTATCCCCCATCATATAAGCAAATAAATTGTTAACAAACTTTTCATATGATTCGGTTGTATAATATGGTTGATCTAAATGAATTCCTCCATCTGTAGGATGTACCTCATTATCTGCAGTAAAATAATATTCATGATAATCTCTCTCATATCGCATCAATGCATAATAATAAGCAGCCTTTTTTCTAAGTTGATGTAATTTTTCAGGCTCAGATAAATTATCGACATTCGCGATTAAAACTGCAAAATCATTATTAAGATTTTGCCTATCCTCATGCTCCAACCAATTCTTCTCTCTTGCAATTGAAGAAACCGCTACTCCAACATCATTTCCAACGGCTTTTCCTATTACTAAACTAAATATCTTCCCTAAATCTTTATTCTTAGTATTATTTAAAAGGATATTAGCACTTGCAGCATTGAAACCATTAAAACCTCCATTACCAGATGTCTTTGCAATAAAAGCACCAAATCCCGAATGCAAAAGTAATCTATAAACGCCATTTTCATCCCATTTGTTATATTCTTTCAAAAGGCTTTCTGCTTTAGCTTTATCATTTTTTCGTTTTGCATCTATAATTTGATTTAATAATTGTGTCTGCTGGTGTGTTGAAATATCACCAATTAATTTATATCCATGATTTGAAATTTTTGTTAATAGAATTTGTTTTTCTTCTACTGTCTTCTTGTCAAAAATTGGTGCTAATTTATTAAGTGCTTGTTCTGTATCATGATTAATCTTTTCTAAAGATTCTCTCTCAGCAATTTCAATGATACCTTCACTGATAGCAGAATGAGTAGTTGATTTAGAATTACCTTTTACAGGAATCCCCATTTTAGGGCTACCGGTAATACCTATTGGATTATTTTTAGAGCGTTTAGTCGTAGATAAACTATATCCAGATGTCTTAGCTGAATAGGATGCTTCATTTTGAATATCATTCATTTTTAAAGAATTAGAGGATAATTTATTCCTTGATTTATCAAGACTACCTTTAATTATACCACCTGTAAGTGTAGTTGAATTATCTACCTGTACATTATATCCACCATCACCTGCGTATATACCAGCCTGGTTTGTAACACTTGCATAGTGACTGTCTGTAGTTCCTCTCGAATTATCAAATCCAACTCTCGCAGGGCCACTCATTCCATAAGATACAGATATACCTTTATTTTTACTTATTTTATGGTAGTCATTTGTATCTTGTAAACTTTCAATTTTCAAATCATGTCCAACTTTTGTAGTTACACTTTCACCGATAACCTTAGAACCAATAATTTCTGTATTATTTCCAGAAACAGTATTTACTTGTTTACCAAGAATAACGGTTCCTGTATGTGTCTTAGTTGTCTCTAATGCATTTTCTTTACCTTTATACACATTAGCATCTAAACCAATAACACCACTTCCATGTGGACTTACAGTTGCACCTATTGACCAACCAGAAGATGTATAATCATCGTGTTGAACTATTGTATTGGTCCCAGCATCCATTCGAAGATTATTAGATGCATTTACATTAACGACCGGAGCCTCAACTGTACTTCCTGTAATATGTATATTACCTTTAGACATATCATTACTGTTAGCCAAAATATCTACTTTTGTTTTACTAGCTAAAGAACTACCAATATATTGTTCTTCATTTAACTCATTTCGTTGTTTAAATTTACTAGAGCCTATAGATACGTTGATATTTAGAAGACTATCTTTTCGAGCTCGTTCGTGTTTATATTTTTGTTCTTTATCTATTGCATTTTGTACATCTGGATGTACCGCATTTTCAATTTCTGGATGTTCTATTTGATAACTCTTATTTAATTCATTAGCTTTACTTAAAACCTCTCTTTCTTTATCTAATAAATTAACAGGTTTAATCTTACTATAAGCCTTGGCATCATTATAAGCATGTTTTATGCTATTGGCTGCTTCACCATATTCAAATGCAGATAGCACACTAGTTTTTCTACTGTTAGCGCGTTTGCTAAGTTGTTGAGCTGTGTTCAAAGCAGATACTACTTGCCCACCAACACTAACCGTTAATCCAGATCGTTTTTCTTCATGCGTTTGTACTACATGTGATGAGTTATGTTTACCATCAATGTCAACATCCGTAGCAGTTAAGGATACTGGACTATTGCTAAAATAGTTAGTCGTTGTGCTATGTATAGTATCTCCAGCAGTAACATTAATCACCCCATTAGTAGAGGCAATATTACTCGCTTCTTGTGTAGTATAACGACCATCATATGTGTCAGTGATTTTTTTACTACCAATAGTAAATCCTAAGCCAGCTCCCATAAGACCTTTTTTCTTACTATGTTGATATGTATCATTGCGACTGCTATCTTCTGCAGAATTTGTGCGTACCTTATTTCCAGCAGAAATAACTACATCACCTGTGCCTAGCACATTAGAACCAGTGATATTTACATCATGGTTAGCTCCTACTTGAATTGTATTGCCACCAATAGTGGATGCTACCACACCCGTATGCTCATAATCTTTACGAATCGTATTAACTGTACGAGATAATAGCCCTTTTTCCTTGTACTGTAGTCCATATTGATCACGGCTATAGGTATTCCCATTTTCAATATTCACATCATTACCAGCAGCTATAGTTGTTACGCCATGCTCACTATTTATTACACCTTGACGGATATTGACATCATTCTTAGCGGCTACTGTTACATTGCCATCACCTAATATTTGTGTACCAATTTCAGTACCTCTATCTGTGCGAAGATAATTTGCAGAATTTAATGTCATATCTTTCTTGGCACTTAATTTTTTAGTATCCACATTAACGGTATTCGCACTAGTAATGGAAATTGTACCTTCTTCTCCACCTGTAATAACAGCACCAGTTAGATGTACGTCCTTATTACTATGAATGTCTATGATTCCTTTAGAATTTGATACGCCAATACGCCCTTGTTGCACAAGTACATCTTGATTAGCCAGTTTACGTGTTGTTGCCTCAGCAGTTACATCGTTATTAGCACGTAATGTAACACTATGATTACCATGAATAGCACCAGTATTTCGAATAGAATCCGTAGCACCAATAGCTACAGTATTCGCATTAAATCGACCCGTATTATCCACCGTATTTGCCCGTACCACAATGGAATCTGCCATCATATTACCACTATTCTTAAATGTACTATCCGTATTAGCTATAATAGATCTACCACTTACAACAGCACCCATAGCATCAATTTGATTAGCCGATTGTTTCGCTAAATACACCTTTGGATACAATACCTGTTGTGCTTGTCCATTCACAACAATAGTTTTTGTTTCAAGCCATACCATATCTGTTGTAATGGATTTCATTTGTTCTTCTGATAAAGTAATACCAGGTGTTAACTTATATTTTTTACCATAGGCAATACCCGCTTCGAGTAACGCTTTATATTCACTTTCGTTATCTGTATAGCCTTCTAAATATGGTTTACCAGTAGCAGATAGAATTTGTGAATTAATTAGACCTTGTTCATAAAAACCATCACCTAGGCGCTTCATTCTTCGGTCTGGGTCATTAGCCAACGCATTTAGCATATATTCAGACGATACAATTTTCTTACGATTTGTAAAAGCACTATCTGTTTCAATTAATGCATTCGCTGTGATATCTGGATGAATGTTATAAATCGCCTGTGTCGGTAATTTTAATCCTTCAATCGTTACGTTCCCAATACTTGACTTTCCTTGAGTTCCTGTGCCAAACGGATCAAGGCTATCATTTACTTTACGCTTATTAGCCTCAGCAATGGTATCCTCAGCATGTTCCTGTATTGTACCAATTGGTTGTATACTCTGCTCTTCTATGGAAGGTGTCATAAATACTTCTGGATCCCAATATCGACGCCATTTATGTCCAAATCCGTGTCCTTTATGAACTCGTTTCGATTCACTAACTTGTGTTGTTCCTGTTTTGAACACCTTATCACTGGTTGTATCACTGACAGTCTCATGTGCCCCATTAAATATAACTTGTCCGCCAGATGCAATTTTGCTATTTATATTAGAGGAAGCACCATTAATGACTATATCGCCACCAGCAGAAATAATCCCAGGTTGATTGTTCGTAACCTCTGTATGGGTATGCTCCTCTTCACTTCGAATTAATGTAAAGTTTTTTACAGGTGGAACGCCCTTATCTACCATTTTAATCGTACCATCAGCTTGTTTCACTGGTACTTTATGAGCCACACCATAGCCACCTTTTCCTGTATAGCCAGGAAATTCAGAGATATCAAAAATTTGATTTTCTTCTGGATGATTTTTATCATCAACTTTAAGTTTATCCCCATGCTTAGTCATACCATCTGAAACACGCTTCATGCCAAAGCTTGCATTATCATTAACAAGATTAGACGTTGTTAGAGTCATCTCACCACCTGATTGAATGGTAGCGCCCTTATTTTCAATGACATGAGAACCTGTTAGATTCATCGTATTTCCACTATACAATAAAGCATTCCCATTATTATGGATTTCATTAGCTTGTATATCCATATGGTCACGACTCGCAATTGTACCAGACTTATGACTATCTAATTCCTTTTGTACTTTAGTCATTGCTTCTTGCGCCTTATCATAAGTCTTAGTTAGCTCTTGAATACGATTACGATGTGCTTGCAACTCTTCTTTAGTCTTATAAGCTGTTATATCTGCATTCCACTCTTTATCAAGTTCCTCTTTAGCTTGTGTCAAAATATCTGCAGCACTTTTATATCTTGCTTCAATAGTTGCATCCGTATGATTAGATACAGTATCCGCTTTAATAGACACAGTATTGCCATAGATACGGCCATTTTCAGCATTATCTACCGATGTTGCGTGAATATCTGTAGTACCATTTGAGTTTACCAAACCATGATTAGCCATAGACGATTGACTTTCAATAGATAAGCCGTTGTCACCTTGCACAACACCATCTTGTCCCACTGAAATGGCATGACCTGAAATAGACGTCTGACCATTACTTGTTATTCCGCCATCCACTTGAATCATACCATCCGCACTAATATTAGTCGCATGAACAGAACTTAATGTACCTTTAATATTAACACCAAGCCCATCATTGGTTCCTTTCATGGTAATAGAGTTAGCATACATACCACCAATAGCAGATACATCTAGACCAATTTGATTAGAGGAACCCAATGCCTTAGATTCTAAAGACTTGGCATCTATTATATTTTTACCTGTACGAGTCTCTACTGCATTAGCCCATACACCTGCGTTTACCTGTGCAGCTTCGGTTAAAATTTGTAAGGAGTTAGATTCTTTTGCATTAAGGCCCTTTCCATTAATAGCAATAGAACCTTGTTCTACCCGATAGGTATTAAGATTTCCATTAGGGTCATATTCAGGCTTACCAGTCGTTAATACAGCACGGTCAGTATTTATAAAACCGCCGCCATCTACAGTAATCCCATTAGGATTAGCTACAACAACTGATGCTTTACGTCCAGCCACCTCAATAAAGCCATTCATGTTAGTAGGATTATGAGATGTGACCTCATTTACAATAACCGAGGCAGATCCACGCATCATATTAGTATTACCTGGCACATACCCAGCTAAGCTCGTATTCGCCATTTGATATGAATTATTTAAAATCACACCATGTTGTGGCACATTAAAATTTGTATAATCATTGCGAGATACACCACCTGCCGTAGGTCCAGCAATATTGACTAATGTAATACCGTTTGCCGCTTGTCCTACTTGTGCTTGTCGATGTTGAGGCGCATTACGATCTACCTCTATAGGATTTTCTGCATAAACCAAAGGAACTACTAAAGGATCCATAACCATGAGGCCCATTGTAAGCCAAACAGCAATTTTATATTGTAATCGTTTTTGTTTCATAAATTCTCTCCCAAACTATATATATGAGATATGACAGCAGTTTACTAAAATCAAAATCCCGCTTGGAATCCTGCTGTTATATGATTTGTTTTATAACCTTCCGGTTTATATAACGGCATACCAACAAAGGCATCATAAAATAATCCAGACTTAAATTGGCCTCTCATACCAATGGCTGTACCGACAATAAACCGACCTGTTAATACATCGGTACTCGGTCCATATACGGTACCAAAATCTATATTGGCATATATACTTGATTTCCATTTTGGTATATAACTAGCTACTTCATTTCGCATATACCAACCGCTCTCAGCCATCAACGTATGCTCGCCATCAAATCCTTGTACTGTATATCGATTACCGAGACTAATCATATCTCGTGAATATAATTGCTTACCACCTAATGTCCATTGTCCATGAAATGACGTTGTAATACTTGCCGGGCGATGTCCCCATGTACGTGGCATTTGATAATCTACATCCAATAAAAGTTGTGTATAACGAGTTGTTGGTGCACCATAGCCATAATCAGGTTGTGATCCAAACCAACCAACACCTTTTTTTATTGCGACACGAGAAAATATAGTATTTTGTTTACGATACCGTCGTTCTGAAAGGCCAAATTCCAATGATGCTGTATTCGCTCTCTGTACTTCGATTTCTACATCATTAATATAATTCTTGGAATTACGTTTAGCTATCGTTATATCCCAACTCCGTTTTGTTGTTCGACTACGATGAAATACATGATTCCATGTGCCTTTAAAGGTCTTAGCTCGACTAGAACTAATAAATGGATTTGCCATAGTATGTACCGTTTGATGGTATTTCATATTACTATATGAAACAGAAAACGTATCTTTACCTCGTGGAATCGAGTAAGAAATGCTATGGTTTTTAGTACCCTTGACTTCGCCATCTCGAGCTCCATCCTGGTTTAAACTCACTTGAAAGGTATCATTAGCATTGAATAATCGATCAATACCTATAGAAGTCGTCCACTGCAGTTTTCCAGTATCTTTTAATCCAGAATCATCAATAGACACCATGCCATGAATCGGAGGCTTTTTAGACGTTTGCAATATAATAGTAGAATATAACGGTTTTGACCCAGCTTCTAACTCAACAGCTACTGATTGGGATCCAATTCGTCGCATCTGTTCTAGGCCTTGCTCAATATCTCGAATATTTAATATATCCCCTTCTCGTAATGGAAATGCATTATGCCAAGGTAAATGTGGTAAATCTGGCCGATACATAATAGCTTCAATTCGTCCAATTTGTAAATTAAACTGCAATTGTCCCGTAGCAAGGGATTGTTGTGGAATTCCCACTTTAGAGGTAACAAAACCATGCGATAGTAATGAATTATTTAATTGAGTCGATAACCCATTAATATCCTCAATAGATAACTTACGGTTAATATAAGGTTTTATTTCTTTTCTCAGAAACGAAAATGTCTGAGGAACATCAAGTAATATATCCTGACCTTTAGCTTGATAGTATAAAGGTCCCTTAATCAATCTCGTACTATATGGTGCTGAATTATCTATCGAAGTATTCGAGTGTCCGCCTTCTTCAGCTAACCGTATCTGCGTAATATAAAAAGACGGTGAAACACTCATAGGTCCTGATGCAGGTCTTGGTGTCTTACCGTCTGTATTAGATGATATATGTTGCCATTGTATCCGTTCTTCTCCTAATCGTGCCTCTCTCGCTTCTTGACTAGCTCTTGCTCTATCTAGTTGTTCTTGTATGTCTATAGGATTAGCACCATGTCCCTGTAAAGGTATCACACATGCTAGCCCTAGATACAAAAGTACCGCTCGCTTAATCATATATTTCCTCTCTAAATAAAATATAAACTCATATTTTATATTTTATTATGTTTTTTTTTTTCGAAAGTCAATAGAAGATTTAGCCAAAAAAGGTGTACTACCTCTAAGCAGTACACCTTTCAGTATAATATTTATATAATTACGCTTTCACCACAACAGATACGCCATCAGGAATAACTGTAATACTTGCATCTTTTCCTTTTAATTCCAAAGCTTTATTCAATGCTTCATCAAAGGTGCTAGCATGTTGCAAATGCATATCTGTAAGCATCTTAGGATCGCATTGATCTGTTACAACAATAACGGTAAATTGATCTAGAATACGAGCCAAGATTTGCATTTCCCATTGGTCTGGAATTGTTTCATTACGAGGCACCTTAGCAATGCGGTCTAGTAATTCACGAGGTGTTTTAGCATTTTTAAGATTTTCATAAAGAGATTCCCCACCATGACCATCATTACATGCGGCAATCATAATGATAACGCCATCTTTTTTACAAGATGCTTCGGCAGCGGTCATACCTTTTACAGCTTGATATACGTTTTGGTCTAATGGATACCCACCATTTGTAGTGATAACGATATCTGCTGGTACAGCTTTCACACTGGCTAGTTCAGACACAAAAGCACAGCCTGTTTCATGAGCTTGTTCCATATCACCAGCAAAAGCATTGATAATATGTTTTTCCGCATCGATGACAACATTTAAAATAAATGCTAATTTCGCAGTACGTCCAGCGTATACCATGTCCTTATGAATTGGATTGTTCTCGATAATACCTGTACGAGCATATGGGCTATTGATAAATTCAGCACAGTGATTTGCCATTACAGTTACTTCGGAAGCAATGCCTGGCAATACGCTTTTTCTACCGCCAGAGAAGCCAGCAAAGAAATGTGGTTCAATGAAACCTTCAGAAATTAATAGCTCCGTTTCCACAGCTAGTTTATTGATGATGCAGTCCCCACCGGATGGCAACACGCCGATTTTAGTCATTTGACTCGCATCGCCAGAGATATGGTTTACAATTTTTTCATTGGCTACGATTTCAGGACCGAATTTATCTACCATTTCTTCATGCGTAGTAGGACGATGGAAACCAGTTGCTAATAAAATGGTAATATCGATGGAAGGATTGGCTTCACGAATACGGCGAAGTAAAATTGGCATCGTAATTTTACTAGGCACTGGACGCGTATGGTCACTTGTGATGATGACCATATTGGATTTACCCTTAACTAATTCTTCCAAGCGTTGGCTACCGATAGGATTATCTAACGCATGTTCTACCAATGCTTCTTGTGAAAGCTCCGCCTTATAGGAATGGGCTTTAGATTCTAATACACCTGCAATATTTTGATCAGGAATATTGATATCTACAAATCCTTTTGCATAGGGTACATTAAATGTTTTCATGGGAATCACTCCTTAACTTAACACTAACAAACTATAAATAACCCGCTACGACAAATCAATCCTCCTTCTTACGCAATTGTCGTTTAAGGTCTAACAAACTCATATCATTCTGCTTAGCAATGGCAGCTAGTGAATCATATTCATATTTATGTCTCTCCACACCAAATCCACTGCTTGTTTTGAAAGCAATTCTATTGCCTTCCCAGTCTATGTCTCCTGCTGACCGGCTCAAAATATATCGTTCACAACGATGGTATCGAATACCAAGGCTCGTAGTGTGTTTGAATATTAAGTCTCGCACAGTATCGATATCGTCTACTTTACAAAGAACGGTGAGCATCGTACTAGGTCGTTGTTTTTTCATCATAATCGGTGTTGTAAATACATCTAAGGCTGGTGAAAGTAACAGCTGTTCTACTGCATAGCCGATTTCTTCTGGTGTCATATCGTCGAGATTACAAGCCATTTCAATGATTGTATCTTCTAAATCATTAATCATGTCTACAAAGGCGCGAATGCAGTTAGGTCGTTCAAATTGTTTAGTACCAAATCCATAAGATACCTTTGTTGGTGTCATAACTGGCATATGGCTAAAGGCTGTACCAAAATACTTAGCTAACGCTGCGCCTGTAGGCGTACATAGCTCACCCTTAATCTGATAATCTGCGTACATTGGAATACCCGCTAATAACTCCATCGTTGCTGGTGCTGGCACAGGTAGTTCTCCATGAGCACAGTGAACCGTACCTGTTCCTACATGTATAGGAGAGATAATAATCTCATCTAAATTCAATGCCTCTAAGAGTACACAAACGGCTACAATATCTGCAATAGCATCGAGCATGCCTAGCTCATGGAAATGAATTTGTGTCACTGTAGATTTATGAACCTTAGCCTCCGCTTGAGCTACCAGATTATATACGTTTATAGCATTCTGTTTACACGTATCGGAAATAGATAAGCTATTAATTATATCCGTTACACCTTGTAAGCCTCGGCCATGCACATGATGGTGATGATCAGTATGATGTTGGTCATGATGACTACCTGTATACTGTTCAGATTCTTCTATACCATTAATAGTTACCGCTACCCGATATCCTTGTAATCCATTTTCTTCTTTCGCTATTAGTGTATAGGTAACATTAGGTATCCCTATTTGATTAAGCCGTTCTATCCATATTTCAGGGTTATCTACTAAACCGAGTAATGTCGCGGTCAGCATGTCTCCTGCAATGCCCATTTGACAATCTAAAAATAATCGTTTCATTTACTTTCACCTATATGATTAATCATATTCGCCGTATAAGCAGCACCAAATCCATTGTCTATGTTGACAACCGTAACACCGCTAGCACAGGAATTGAGCATCGATAATAACGCCGTAACACCACCAAATGCCGTTCCATACCCCACACTAGTTGGCACGGCGATAACAGGTACATCCACAAGGCCCCCAACAACACTTGCTAAAGCCCCTTCCATGCCGGCAATGACAACGATAACCTTAGCAGACATAATAGTATCTAAATGTTGTAACAAACGATGAATACCCGCCACACCTACGTCATAAATTCGATTGACCGTATTGCCGTAAAACTCAGCCGTAACAGCACATTCTTCAGCCACTTTATAATCACTTGTACCGCCGGTAACAATAGCTATACTTGAATCTGTTTTTTCCGTAGGCATATCACCAACGTAGCCGATATGAGCATCCTTGATATATGTCAAGGAATGGTGTTCTTGAACCTCTGCCGCCACATCAGGTGCTAATCGTGTAATCAATATATGACCTTGCCCATTAGACTGCATGGAGGAGATAATACCCACGATTTGTTCACTAGTTTTACCGGCGCCATATATAACCTCCGGAACACCTTGTCGTAATTGACGATGTAAATCTACGTTGGCATACCCTAAATCCTCTATCGGTTTCATCTTTAGCTTTAATAAGGCTGCATCCACATCTACTTGACCATTTTTTACTTGCTCTAAAAGAGATCTAATATTATCGCTCATGAACGCACCTCTAAATCTAATATAACCTCATCAAACATAGATTTAAAATATGAGAGAATCTCAATCCTATTCTTAATAACAATAGCTATTTGATTCTCTGGGACTTGAATTTTAGCAGTATTTCCTATCAGACGAACTCTAAAATCTGATAAACCTAACGAAAATAAATACCCTTCCGCTTTTTCGATATGTTCTAAATCATGACCTGTTATGTGCTGTCCCGCTTGAAATCTCGTAGCTAAACAGGCGTAGGATGGTTTATCCCAGGTAAATAAATTAGCCTGTTTGGCCAACTGGCGAATCATAGATTTTGTTAAGCCACAGTCTCTTAGTGGCGACTTAACAGATAGCTCAGCTATTGCTTTCATACCAGGGCGATCATCTACCTCATCACTGGCGTTGGTTCCATCGCATAATACAGTAAATCCATCGTGTTTAGCCTGTTCACTTATCGTTGTGAATACATGATGTTTACAGTAATAGCATCGATCACTTGGGTTGCTCGTTACATCATCATGTTCGAGTACATCAATATCAATGATTTCTAAGGGAATACCGATATATTCTGCAATTTTCTTGGCATCATCTAATTCAAACTGTGGCACAAACTGAGACTTAACAGTATATGCTTTGCATGGAATGCCAGATTGTTTGACCGCATACGCTAGATAGGATGAATCTACACCACCAGATAGAGCTACACCTACATTACCTAATGTCTTTATATACTCGATTAATTCCATTCCATACAATCCTTTAATAAATTTCTATAATCTATAGTTTTAAAATAAAAAAATAAAATAGAGCCATCACTATAGGCTCTAATATCACTCTACTATATATAGAACAACCATTAATGTATTTAGTATAAAACTTTTTGTTCCCATTTTCTAACTCATAAATGAGATATATATTCAGGTAATACATTATATTTTTTCTATATAAGAAAACCACTTATCATAAATAGGTTTATCTAACCTATTCGAGATAAGTGGTTTAAAATTTATAAAAATTTTTGATAAGGAGTCTTATGAATCGATATCTAACAATTTATCAGTATATATTATAAGCTCATCAGAAATTTTACACTTTGTAGTTGTTTACCTATTTCCTGTTCACAATAAGAAAATAGTAATCGTTCTAGTTCCTTCCATACAGTTCCAGGAAGTTCAATAGGTGCTGCATCACCCCATTGATAGGCCAAAATAGTTGGCATTGCGTTGCGTAATGAAAGGGATGGATTCATATGCGTATGTATCCGTAGTTCGTTCCAGAATAAATCAATTCCATCTCCGGTATTAAAAGCCTCATGTTGTGGCATTACCCCCGCTAACGACAGCATTTGCCATCCCAATATGATAGTCCCTAATCGTACATTTCGTTGACGTATCGATTTTGAATAATTGACTACAGCATTAAATACATTACGGTCAACATCATACGATGCAAATAGTTCTTGTATCAGTTCACTGGCTACGGCTGCATACGTAATATTATCTAGATTCGTATCTAAAGATTCCACCACATAGGACCCATCAATTTGTGTGACTTTCACAAATTCTCCGTCCTGCACAACTGTGATATACATAGCGCTGAAGGGGCGTAAATATGATGCATTACGCAATGTTTGCAACCGTTTATGCGGAAAAGAAGCTCTAATAATACCTAAGGACGGTGTGATAAAGGTAAACACCGAATAGAGCTTGTATTTTTTTCGGCTCACCACGATGGCCGGCGTATTAAAAGCGCCACTAATCTTGTTCATGTTCATCATCCGTAACAGTTTCAGACTCAGGTAAAGGTGTTACACGCAAACGTGAAATACGATAACCTTGCATCTTAATTACTTCAAATGTATAACCATAAGCTTCAACAGTATCCCCCACAATTGGAGTACGGCCTAATAGACCGAAGATATAGCCACCAATCGTATCGGAATCGGAGTCTTCAATGTGAATATTCATCATTTCAGACACTTCATCGACAAGAACCTTGCCGTCAAACTCAAAGGAGCCATCAGAATAACTCATCGTAGCCGGCAAATGAGGTTCATGTTCGTCTTGAATATCCCCTACCAATTCTTCGATGATATCCTCTAACCCCACAAGGCCTACCATACCGCCGTATTCATCGACAACAACGGCTTGGTAAATACGACGCGTTCGCATGTATTGCAGTAAGGTAGATAATTTCATAACCTCAGGAACCGTCAAGATATCTCGTTTGATGTTGCGCAAATCTTTTCTAGCCTGCTTTTGACGTTCCATCAAATCCTTAATATGTACAAGGCCTACAATATGATCCTTATCTTCCACACACAATGGGTATCTCGTATGCGATGTAGAACGAATCACCTTCATGGCTTCATCATAACCATCCTCTACGAAAATACAATCCACATCTTGACGAGGCACCATAACCTCTTTTGCCATACGTTCCACAAAGTTGAAAACATTGTCTATCAACTCAGATTCTACCTGATTTAACTGACCTTCTTCATGACTTCTAGAAATCATCATGCGTAGTTCCTCTTCCGTATATACAAGGTCTAGTTCAGTTAAGTATTTTGTTTGGTAAAATTTAAGGATGCAATTAGATATTTTACTAGCTAACCAGACAAAAGGATATACAATACGACCAACGCCAACGACGATGCGACTATGCATATTTACATATTTTGTAGGGAATGATAATCCCAATGCTTTCGGTACAATTTCGCCAAAGATGAGGACGATAAGACTAATGATAATAAGCAAGATCAGGTCTAAAATATGATGAACCCATGTACCATGGATATTAAAAATATCCATGATACCTACCACAAAACTATTAAAGATATATGTGCCAGTACCTGCTAATGTGAGAATGAAAAAGAGTATTAGAAATTGTGTAGTATTAAGGAAATACTCAGGATTTTGGTATAGCTTTAACAAGAATTGGCGATCCTTTTCATGTAGGATTTCCATATCTTCTACGTGTTCCTTGCGCAACCGTGCAAAAGAGAATTTTGCTACCACCAAAAAGTTAATTAAGAAAATACATACTATGCCGAACCCAATCGGTAACAGGGCATCTATACTGTCCATAACAATCCTTTCTAACTATAATCAATCTAAATAATCTATTTTTTATATCCCAATTCTGAAAGCATACCCGATTTATTACGCCAATCCTTTTTAACCTTAACCCATAAATCAAGATATACTTTTGTAGCCAATAACTTTTGAATATCCATGCGCGCTTCTGCACCAATCTTGCGTAATAACGCACCTTTGTTACCAATGATGATACCCTTTTGAGAATCTCGTTCACAATAGATGGTAGCACGAATATATGTAGTTCCATCATCACGAGTCTTCATTTCATCTACATCGACAGCGATGGCATGAGGAATTTCATCACGGGTAGACAACAAAATCTTTTCGCGAATGATATCAGAAATAATCAATCGTTCTGGTTGATCCGTAATCATATCTTCTGGGAAGTATTGAGGACCTTCTGGCAAATGCTCACCTAGCACATTAAGAAGTTCAGATAAATTTTCTTTATTCTTTGCCGAAATAGGAATGACACCAGCAAATGGATACGCATCTTGATAGGATACGATAGCTTCTAATACCTGTTCTTTTTGCAGTGTATCAATTTTATTGACTACGAGGAATACCGGTACTTTTACGCGTTTTAATTGTTCAATGATGAAATTATCTCCTGGGCCTCGTTTTTCATTACCTGCCACAACAAATAGAACGGCCTCTGTTTCCTTCAAAGATTCAATGGCTGCATCGACCATGAATTCACCTAATTTATGTTTTGGTTTATGTACGCCAGGTGTATCCATGAAAACGATTTGTTTTTCTTCATCGGTGTAAACACAAATAATGCGATTACGCGTTGTCTGTGCCTTATCGGATACAATGGCAATCTTGTCGCCTATCAAGGCATTAATCATGGTAGACTTGCCTACATTTGGTCGCCCTACAACAGCTACGAAGCCGGATTTAAAATGTTCTGCTTTATTCATTATATGGTTGATCCTCTCGTACATACCCTAAATTAGAAAGCACAAATTCTTCTTCTGTGCGCATTTCCTTTTTATCTTCATCGGTCATATGGTCATAGCCTAAGATATGCAAACAACTATGTGTTGTTAAATAGGCTAATTCTCGTTCAAAACTATGCCCGTACTCGACAGCTTGTTCATGAGCTCGTTCCAAGGAGAGTATCATATCCCCCAATAGGTGATGTTCCTCTTCACTACCTTCGTAATCGTCCCCTTCATTAAGGGCAAAGGACAATACATCTGTTGGTCTATCAATACCGCGATACTCCTTATTTAGTTCATGAATTTTCTTATTGTCACATAGCAGAATGCTTAGTTCATCATTCTCGAGTCCATACACGCGGCTCACCTCATCGCAAACCTTTTGTATAACTTCTTCGATGTTAGCATCTTTAGCTATACCATCATCATAACTAATTTGTATATGCATAATTCTTATTCTTCCTTTGAAAGCTTTTGATGGTACGCATCATAAGCTTTAACGATGCGACCTACCAAATCATGGCGCACTACATCTTGATCTGTGAAATACACCATATGAATACCAGACACGCGTTTTAATACCTTCTCTGCTTCATAAAGACCAGAGGTTACACGTGGAGGCAAGTCAATTTGTGTTTTATCACCATTGACGACCATTTTAGAGTTATTACCTAAACGGGTTAAAAACATCTTCATTTGCTCTGCCGTCGTATTTTGTGCTTCATCTAAGATAACAAAAGCATTTTCTAAGGTACGACCACGCATATACGCAAGTGGTGCCACCTCGATTGTGCCTCGTTCCATAAAGCGCTGAACTTGTTCAATACCAAACATTTCGTGCAACGCATCATAGAGTGGACGCAAATAAGGATCTACCTTATCTTGTAATTCGCCTGGTAAGAAACCAAGCCGTTCACCAGCCTCTACAGCAGGGCGCGTCAAAATAATCTTATCTACATTGCGATTCTTCAAGTAAAATGCGGCTAATGCAACAGCCAAGAACGTTTTACCTGTCCCGGCAGGTCCAATGCCAAAGGTGATAGTATTCTTGCGAATACTATCTACATATTGCTTTTGACCTTCCGTCTTTGGCGTAATGCTTTTACCACGCATCGTTACTGACAAGGTATCCTCGAACATGGTATGAAGGGCATCCCCTTTACCATTCATAACCATCTTAGCGGCAATGCGAACTTGAGATTCTGTAATCGTACTGCCTTCTTTGTAGAGGAATACAAGTTCCTCTAATGTCCGATACAACGCCTCTACATGAAGCTCATCGCCCTTTATGACAACTGTATCACCGCGAGATACGATATCCGCAGGAATGACTTCATTCATCATTTGTAAATATCTATTGTGTTGACCTAGTATAGATTGTGCTAAGTCATAGGTAGGAAAGGTAAATACCCGTTCACTCATGCTGTCCCCCATCTATAAATTTCCGTACTGCTTTACCATTTAAATAATCACATAAATCGCCTTGATGTGCATCTAATTCATCCATCATATCATCGATTAAATCCTGTACACGCCACCAGCCCATAGACCAATTGGTAAATAATGTATTATCCTCTGGGGCACGTCCCACTAAACGTTGCAATACAATATCCGGATGGAGATGGCGTAAAAACTGAACAACGCGCTTCGCATACTCCTCAGCGCTAATCAAGGTAATTTGACCTTCTTCATACCATTTGGCCATCAATGTATTTTTCACGATATATAGAGCATGTAACTTTACTTGGTCAACGCCAAGGGATGATAAAATTTTAGCCCCTTCAATGGTATCCTCCATCGTATCCCATGGCAAATTTACAATCATATGTGTGGTTACATTAAATCCATAACGCTTAATGCGTAGAACCGCATCGATAAACTGCGCTAAATCATGGCCCCGATTAATCTTATCAAGTGTATGATAGTTAACAGTTTGTAATCCTAATTCGATATATATATCCTTCTGAAACTGCTGTTGTATATCCTGGAAAACATCTAAATATTCATTGGAAATACAATCCGGTCTAGTAGCGATAGCAATCCCCACTGCTTCATCAATACAGCCTTGTTCCATATAGGATTTGAAATCCTCAAGAGGTAAATAGGTATTACTAAAGTTTTGATAATAAGGAATAAATTTTTTAGCCTTATATTTAGGTCCGATGTGTGCAATATTTTCTTCTAACTGCATGCGCACCGTCATCCATGCCGGTCTATTTTCATAACCAGCACCGATTTCACCACAGAATGTACATCCCCCAACACCTGCTGATCCATCACGATTAGGACAGGTTAACGGCAATGCAACAGGTAATTTATATACCTTTTCACCATATGTTTCTTTATAAAATTTTGACACCATCCGGTACCGTTTCGGTCTCGTTGTATCTGACATAACACTCCTCTATATCATTGTATGTTTTCAGGGCGAATAAATGGGCC
This sequence comes from Veillonella atypica, assembly GCF_041431435.1. Classification (NCBI taxonomy): domain Bacteria; kingdom Bacillati; phylum Bacillota; class Negativicutes; order Veillonellales; family Veillonellaceae; genus Veillonella; species Veillonella atypica. The sequence continues at coordinate 153,231 of NZ_JAPVXV010000001.1, read as the reverse complement.
CACCTCTTTATTCACATCTATAATAACTGTGAAAGCCCCTTCTGGTATATGCTGAATGCCTAAATATGATGCTGTTTCACGGCTCATGGTCATTTCCACATATTGTTGGCGAATTTTGCGCCATTCTTTAAATGTATAATTCGGAATAAATGTGGAAGCTATCTCTTCATTACGCCAAAATGCTTCGCCTACTTGTAGCAATTCCTTCGTTTGTTTCGGCAATCCTACTGCTTCGCTGCGAACCTTACCACGATAACTTACCAGTGTATCGTATTGCAATAATTCCGCAGCTATCGTATCACCTTTATCAAGGAAGAAACGATATAAGAATTCAATTTGGTCTATATCCTTGAGATTAACCTTATGATTGCCTTCCTTAAGCCATGCTCGTGTCATATCACAGAAATAAGTAAATGCATCAGTTTCACCGTGAATCAATTGATGCCCAATATAGCCAAAGGTTGTTCTAAATCGTTCGCTATTATAAAAGCGCTCAAAGACATCTTCAAAATATTTCAAGAAACGTACATCATCATAAGGTAATACATGGGTACTCAAAACCTCATATGGAGCCAACGGATCTGCTACATACTTGTATTCACTCATCCGTCGCACACCAGATCCTTTTAGTAATTTTAAGAATCCTATTTGCAACGCATGAGGTTGTAAGCTAAATAAATCGTTAAAAGATTGTCCAAATCGATTAAAATCCTCATGAGGCAATCCTACGATAAGATCCATGTGAACATGCGTACGTCCTGCTTGAATGATAGGGCGTATAGATTTTTGAATGTATGGCCAATCATTATAGCGATTGATAGAATCTAATGTTTTCTTATGTGTACTTTGTACGCCTACCTCGATTTGAATACGTCCAGGCGGCGTTTCACAGAGAATATTGGTTTCCCACTCCGTCATAAGCTCCGGTTCCATCTCTAAGTGAAAATTCATATCTGTATCGCTATCTCTCATGAACTCCATAAGTGGTCTATGATGATGAGGTGCACAGTTAAAGGTGCGGTCTACAAATTTTACTTGCTTCACACCATGATCAATAAACCATTGCAGCTCTTTTAATGTCCGCTCTTGTGGAAAGAATCGCACCGTATTCTTATTGCCCGATAAACAGTATTGACAGGAAAAAGGACAACCACGAGAAGATTCATAATAAATAATCTTATGCTCTAAATCATCCATGTCTGCCTCTGTATATGGGAATGGTATAGTAGATAAATCACGAACCTCTACGGCCTCTGTAGAGCCTAAAATACTATCATCCCTACGTCCTCTCACGCCGGGAATCACAGGATCTAACCCATCATTGCCAAGATGTAAGGCTGTTACAAGGGCATGAAATGCTTCTTCGCCCTCACCTTGTACGATATAATCAATATTTGGACATCGTGCTAATAATTCATCAGCTGTGAAAGAAACCTCTGGACCACCCAATACGATTTTAATATCTGGCCGTACGGCTTTTACCATATCCACTACATGTAGTGTCATTTCGATATTCCAGATATAACAAGCAAAGCCTAAAATATCGATATCGTGTTCTGTAATATCGCTGAGAATGTGCAAAACAGGCATATTAATAGTATATTCCACTATATCGTATGCCTGTCCATGGGCTTCACCATAAGCCTTGAGATATCTCAAGGCTAGTGAAGAATGTATAAATTTTGAGTTTAATGTTGATAGAACTACGTTCATAGTACCCCTTTAGCATCATCGAATGGACTTGCCACCGTCTTGTCATAATAGATATATTATACCATTAAAACAAGCCTAAGATAAAGGAGATAATAGCCCCTACTAAGATGACCACGCCGACGATGGACAAAATGATCCCGCCAAAGAATACGATGGCTGCTAAGATTGCGGCTAGTACAATAATCATAATGATACGGCTTAACCAACTAGAACCGCCAAAATGATATACCTTCACGCGAGGACCATAATCTTGAAATTGGTCATACTCACTTTGCTCTTCTTCTTTTTGGGTAGGTGTAAATTCAACATGTACAGTGTCACCTGCTTCATCAATGGTAACACCATCAAAATCGCGACGCTCTGTATCGCTTAACACACGCGTCTTAGTTTCTTGTTCTTTATGTTCATTCATTGTATCTTGGTTATTCATGATATATTCCTTATCATAAAACTATTAATCAATTTTATACAATCTATTATACCATAATACTTATGGAAACAAAATATCCCCTACGGTGAGTATACCATAGAGGATATTCTAATTATATATTCCGATAAACTAAATCACGATGGTTTTAGTCATTTAAGAATTTTTGTAATAATTGGTTAACCATACCAGGGTTAGCACGGCCTTTGGATTCTTTCATAACTTGACCTACTAAGAAACCGATAGCTTTGCCATTACCGCCCTTAAAGTCAGCCACTGGTTGTGGGTTATTAGCGATAACTTGTTTTACGATTTCTTCAATAGCGCCAGTATCTGTAATTTGAACAAGACCTTCTTCTTTTACGATAGTATCTGCATCCTTGCCGGATTCCCACATGGATACGATAACTTTTTTCGCAATTTTACCGGAAATAGTGCCTTTTTCAATAAGAGCAATCATACCAGCCAAGTTTTCAGGGCTTACCTTAGATTCACCAAATGTTAAGCCGCTTTCATTGATCATCTTAGACAAGTCGCCAAGCATCCAGTTCGCTACAGTCTTAGAATCTGCGCCAGCTTTCACAGCAGCATCTAAGTAATCAGCCGTCTTGCGAGCCATAGTAAGGATAGTTGCATCTTCACGAGACAAACCATATTCGGACACAAAGCGCGCAATTTTAGCATCTTGTAATTCAGGCAAAGATTGACGTACTTCTTCGATTTTTTCGTCCGTAATTACGATTGGTACCAAATCTGGTTCTGGGAAGTAACGGTAATCGTTTTCTTCGTCCTTCTTACGCATGCCAAGAGTGATGCCTTGTGCATCGTCCCATGTACGTGTTTCTTGGTCTACCTTGCCGCCAGCTTCGATAAGCTTAGCTTGACGCAATGCTTCGTATTCAACAACCTTTTGAATGGCTGTTAAGGAGTTAACGTTTTTAGTTTCTGTACGTGTACCAAATTCTTTGGAGCCACGAAGACGTACGGATACGTTACAGTCACCACGCAAGGAACCTTCTTCCATACGACCGTCAGATACTTCTAAATATTGCAAAATGGAACGCAATTTTTCAACGTATGCTCTCGCTTCTGCACCAGATCGAATATCTGGTTCAGATACGATTTCAAGAAGAGGTACGCCTGTACGGTTATAGTCGACATTAGAAGAATTAGAATCGGAAATCGTATTACCGCTATGAACCAATTTGCCAGCGTCTTCTTCCATGTGAATACGTGTGATACCGATGCGTTTAGTTTCACCATTTACTTCAATGTCTAAGTGACCATTCAAGCAGATTGGCAAATCGTATTGAGATGTTTGATAGTTTTTAGGTAAATCTGGATAGTAGTAGTTTTTACGGTCAAATTTGTTGAATTTAAGAATTTCACAATTCAATGCTAAACCTACTTTGATGGCAAATTCTACTACTTGTTTATTCAACACAGGCATAGCACCAGGTAAGCCAAGACATACTGGGCATACATGTGTATTTTGATCACCGCCGAATTCAGTGGTACAACCACAGAAGATTTTAGACTTAGTCTTAAGCTCTGTATGAACCTCTAAACCAACGACTGTTTCGTATTTACTACTCATAGAGAAACCTCCCCAGTTGGTGCTACTAATTGACAATCTGGACGTGCTTGTTCGAATGTGAAAGCGGCACGTAACAATGTTTCTTCGCCCATTGCAGGACCCAATAATTGTAAGCCGATTGGCAAGTTATCGCTACTCATGCCCGCTGGAATGCTAATACCAGGAATACCTGCTAAGTTAGCTGGAACTGTACAAATATCTTCTAAGTACATTGCTAATGGGTCATTGATTTTTTCACCAAACTTATACGCTGTGTTAGGGGCTGTTGGAGCCAATAACAAATCAACCTTGGAGAAGGCTGCATCAAATTCATTTTTGATAACGCGACGTACTTTAAGAGCTTTCAAATAGTACGCATCGTAATAACCTGCGCTCAATACATAGGTACCGAGCAAGATACGACGTTGTACTTCTGGTCCAAAGCCTTCTGTACGAGTTTTAGTAGACATTTCTACCAAATTATCTGCAGGCACACGCAAACCATAGCTTACACCATCATAACGAGCTAAGTTGGAACTTGCTTCTGCCAATGCGATAATATAGTACGCAGACAAAGCATATTTTGTGCTAGGCAAGGAAACCTCAACGATTTCAGCACCTAATTTTTTATATGTTTCAATTGCTTCATCAATAGCCTTGCGTACTTCTACATTAAGACCATCGCCAAAGAATTCTTTTGGTACACCAATTTTTAAATTCTTAACATCGTTCACAAGCGCTTTTGTATAATCTACACGTTCGCCAGGAATGGATGTGGAATCCTTAGGGTCATGGCCAGCAATGGCATTTAATACCAATGCAGCATCAGTTACATCGCGTGTAACAGGTCCAATTTGATCCAAGGAGGATGCAAAGGCAATCAAACCATAACGTGATACATTACCATAGGTAGGCTTCACACCTACCACACCACAGAAGGATGCTGGTTGGCGGATAGAACCACCTGTATCGGAGCCCAATGCCCAGATAGCAGAGCCACTGGATACTGCAGCTGCACTACCACCGGAAGAACCGCCTGGTACGCATTCCAAATTCCATGGATTAGCTGTTTTAGCTAATGCGGAATTTTCTGTGGAACCGCCCATAGCGAATTCATCCATGTTAAGTTTACCTAAGCTAACCAAGTGATTAGCATGTAATCGTTCAATAACGGATGCATTATATGGAGGAATGAAATGTTCCAACATTTTAGATGCACATGTAGCAGGTTGATCTTTAATACAAATATTATCCTTAATAGCGCCAGGAATACCTGCTAAGGGGGAAATAGCTTCACCTTTAGCAATTGCTTCATCTACAGCTTTGGCAGATGCTAATGCTAATTCGTGAGAATCAGATAAATACGCATGTACCTCTGGTTCCACTTTTGCTTTGTGACTAATCACTGCATTTGTTAATTCGACAGCACTGATTTCTTTGTTCACTAATTTAGTGTGTAATTCATGAATTGTTGCCACAGTGAAACCTCCTATTCTTGTACAACGCGAGGCACCTTAAAGTACCCATCATCTTCTTCAGGTGCATTAGACAATGCTAAATCATGATCTAAAGAAGGTTTAGTCTCATCTTCTCTAAATACATTATGCAAAGGAACAGCATGAGCCATTACTTCTACATCATCTAATTCTAATTCATTTAATTCTGCTACATACGTTAAGATATCGGATAATTCCTTCTCAACGCTAGCCATTTTATCTTCTTTTACTTCTAATCGGGACAGTAAAGCGATTTTTTTAATTTCCTCTTGGCTGATTTTCATCGGTCCACATCCTTTCATATCTTTTAATTATAAAGCATATGACATATATTTTCAAAATAAAGGATTAGTTTTCACCTAAATCTTTAAGTAATTCTATAAATTCTTCTTCATTGATAACGCGAATACCAAGTTCATTCGCCTTTGTCAATTTACTGCCACTATCTTCACCAGCAACGACGAGTGTTGTTTTCTTAGATACGGACCCGGTCACCTTAGCGCCGTGTTTTTCTAATAGTTTACCAGCTTCGCTACGACCCATGACCTCGAGTTTACCAGTAAGAACAACGATTTCCCCTTCCATTTCATTACCTGCGGCTTCTTGCACATCTACGTCCATTTTTAAACCGGCTTCGATTAAGCTATTGATGATTTTAATATGTTGAGGGTCCTCTCGATATTCGATAATGCTATCTGCCATGGTAGGACCGATTTCTTCTACCGCCACTAATTCGTCTTTACTAATCGTTAAAAATCTATCCATAGACTTCACAACATTAGCAATTGTACCGGCCGCTTTAGAACCGATAAGGCGAATGCCAAGGCCAAATAATACGCGGTCTAATCCACGAGATTTAGAATCTGCAATAGCTTTCACAAGATTATCTGCCGATTTTTTACCCATACGGTCCATACCCATGATGGATTCCGTAGTCAAATGATATAAATCAACTACATTGGTAATCAATTTTTCATTGATTAAATTTTCCACAATACTTGGGCCAAGTCCATCGATATTCATCGCATCGCGAGATGCAAAGTGAATGATTTGTTCCTTTTCAATAGCTGGACAATGTTTGTTAGTACAGCGAATGGCTGCCTCACCTTCACGGCGTACTGCTGGACTTTCACAAACAGGACAACGATTGGGAATTGTGAAAGGAACCTCACTGCCCGTACGTTTTTCAGGCAATACACGAATGACTTCTGGAATGATTTCAGCCGCCTTGTGAATAAGTACATGGTCACCAATACGAATATCTTTTTCAGTGATGAAATCTTGATTATGTAATGTAACACGGCTCACATTAGTGCCAGATACAAACACAGGTTCTAATTCTCCAGTTGGCGTCAATACACCAGTACGTCCTACATTAATGGTTATATCTTTGACAACTGTTTCTACCTCTTCTGGAGGATATTTATAAGCCGTAGCCCACTTAGGGTCCTTTGCGGTTGAGCCTAACATCTCTTGATCATTAAAATCATTGACCTTTATAACCATACCATCTGTATCGTATGGCAGTTCATGACGTTTTTCGCCCCAATAATTAATAGCCTCAATAACTTCATCTATGGTATTACAAACGCGATAATGAGGATTTACAGAAAAATGGAAATTCTCCAATGTATGTAACAATTCCTCTTGCGTATGAATATTAGCGCCGCTTTCAGAACCGATAGCGTAGGCAAAGAACGCAAGATTACGACTTGCTGTAATAGCAGGGTCTTGTTGACGCAAGGAACCTGCCGCTGCATTGCGAGGATTGACAAAGGTCGGTACCCCTTCTTCATCGCGTTCCTCATTGATACGTTTAAATTCGCTATGTGGCATGTACGCTTCACCGCGAATTTCGATAAACTCAGGTGCATTTTCTAGGTATAAAGGAATGGATTTGATGGTACGCACATTGGCTGTTACATCTTCTCCTACCTTACCATCACCGCGTGTGACGGCACGGACAAAGATACCATTTTCATAGTGCAAATTAACAGCTAAGCCGTCAATTTTCAACTCCACCACATAAGCCTTTGTTTGATGTCCCAATTCCTTCGTTACCCGTTGGTCAAAAGCACGTACTTCATCCGCACTAAACACATTGGATAAGCTGAGCATAGGTCTACCATGGACTACTTTTTCAAAAGGACCATCCGCCTTGATGCCAACCCGCTGTGTCGGAGACGATGGCACAATATATTCAGGATGTGCCGTTTCTAAATCCACGAGCTCACGATATTTTTGATCATATTCAAAATCGCTCATCGTCGGATTATCTTTTACATAATATAGATACTGAGCATGAGTCAATTCTTTTTGTAATTGTTCTATTCTATCTTTAGGATTCATAATTATCCTCTATATCATACAGTGATTGTTCTAACCTTTTTTTACCGGTGCAAACTTAGCCATGACTACTCGAACACCTTGTGTAGGGAATTCTATAGTTAGCTTCATGCCAGCCCCTTCACCGGAAACATTGACGACCTTACCATTCCCCCATTTGCTGTGAATCGCAGTATCCCCAATCTTCCAATCAGCGATAACTTCATTGCGAATAATCGGTTTTGTTACAGGGCGACTAGCGACCGACATATGTCTTGGCACAGTTGGTTTAATATCATCAGGAATTCTTCGTTTTGCACGTAAACTATCGACGAGTTCCGCTGGAATTTCATCGATGAAACGAGACGGTAAATAACTGCTAGTACGACCGAATACGGTACGGGTTGTAGCATTAGAAATATATAATTCCTTCTCAGCACGCGTAATCCCTACATACGCGAGGCGTCGTTCTTCTTCGATTTCCTCTGGATTCATCAAGGTACGGCTATGTGGGAATAAGCCCTCTTCTAAGCCACCGAGGAATACGATAGGAAATTCAAGACCTTTAGCAGCATGTAATGTCATCAAGGTAACCTTAGATTCCTCTTGTTCAAAGGAATCGACATCATTCACTAGAGCTACTTGTTCCAAGAAATCTTCCACAGTCCCCGTTGGATTTGTATCTTGGAAATCCTTTGCTACAGATAATAATTCACCGATATTTTCTGCCCGCGCTTGATCTTGTGGATCCGTACTTTCCTCTAATTGAGCCAAGTAGCTAGTTCTATCAAGGATAGCTTCTAAAATATCAAGGACGGATTTATCATCCATTTCTGCAACAAGTGTAAAAATTAAAATGCCAAATTCTTCAAGTTTCTCTTTCGTTTTTCCTTTAATGGTATCGACCAAGTGCAATTGTGTTAAGGTCATAAATAAGGATGTACCATTTTCACGGGCATAATCTTGCAATTTAGATACCGTAGTAGCACCTATACTACGCTTTGGCACATTAATAATACGCAATAAACTTAAATCATCAAACGGATTATATAATACGCGCAAATAGGCGAGCACATCTTTGATTTCTTTACGATCATAGAACTTAGTGCCACCTACCATAGTGTACGGTAGAGCACGTTTAATCAATGCTTCTTCTAGCACACGGGATTGTGCATTGGTACGATACAAGATGGCCATATCACCATACGGTACGCCGTGAATATCATGTTTTTTTACAATTGTATCGCCTATGAAAGCAGCCTCTTCATGTTCCGATTGCGCCGTAAAGTGCTGAATTTTAGCCCCTTCTACCTTATCAGTCCAAAGGTTCTTTTCTGGACGTCCTTCATTATGGTAGATAACAGCATTGGCAGCATCCAAGATAATTTTGGTAGAACGATAATTCTGCTCCAATTTAATGGATGTACAATTTGGATAATCCTTTTCAAAATCGAGAATATTTTGAATATCTGCACCACGCCATGCGTAAATACTTTGGTCAGCATCACCTACGACGGCAATATTCTTCCAATGAGATGATAGTAAATACGCCAATAAGTATTGAGCATGGTTTGTATCTTGATATTCGTCAATCATAACATATCTAAAACGTTTGCTGTATTTGTCTAGCACAGCGGCGTTAGATTGTAATAATTTAACAGCTACAAGCAACAAATCATCAAAGTCTAATGCATTATTTTTGCGCAACTCTCGTTCGTAGTACTCATAGACATCAGCTACCTTTTGTTGGTAAAAGTCACGTGCTTGTTTTCTATAATCTGAAGCGAACATCAATTTATTTTTCGCATCGGAAATAGCACTAATCATGGCACCTACAGGATAATATTTATCGTCCAGATTAAGGGCCTTCAACGCTGCTTTTATAACGACTTGAGAGTCAGATGTATCATAAATTGTAAAATTACTGTTATAACCTAAAAAATTATCTAATTCAAAGCGTAAAAATTTAGCACAAAAGCTGTGGAATGTACTTAACCAAATTCGATTAGCTACATCGCCTACAAGGCCTTCTACACGGCTTTTCATTTCCTTAGCCGCCTTATTGGTAAATGTAATGGCTAAGATTTCATAAGGATTTACACCTTGAGCTAGTAAATATGCTATACGTACAGTTAATACCTTTGTTTTCCCTGATCCTGCACCTGCTAAAATCAATAGTGGGCCTTCGGTATGTTGTACAGCTTGTTGTTGCTCCCGATTCAAGCCATCTAACAATGATTGCATGGTATCTCCTTATCTATAACATAAAATGAGTAATTATAAATGACCATCACATATAATAAAAACGTTGCAAGAGCAACGTTTTTATTACCATGATATGTCGATATCCTTTATTATTTCATAGCTCCTAAAATTGGAGGTACAATTTGTTTCTTACGGGACATTGTATTTGGTAAGAATACAGCATTATCTTTTACGTCTTTACCAAATGCGTTAACTACAACGGATTCTACATCGCCGCTATAGATCAATGTTGTACTTTCATCAAGAATATTGGTAACCATAATATAGGATGCAGCATAGCCGTTAGTTGTACGAAGAGCTTCTAGAGCTGCTACTAATTCAGCTTGCTTAGCCAACACATCAGTTGTATCCATAACGGAAATTTGACCGATAGAAATCGTTTGACCTGCTTCGGAGAATTCCTTCATATCTGTACGTACGATTTCATCGTTTGTTAAATCAGAAATATCTGCGCCAGCTTTCAACATATCTAAACCATAGGAATCGATATCTACACCAGCGATAGCAGCTAGTTTATGAGCCATTTCCTTATCTGTTTCTGTACACGTTGGAGAGCGGAACAATACAGTATCAGAAATAATAGCAGACAACATCAAACCGGCAATATTCTTAGGAATTTCTTGATTGTTTTCAATATAAAGTTTAGTCAAAATTGTATTTGTACAACCTACTGGTTCCATGCGAATGAATACAGGGCCATCAGTTTCAAAATCGCCAATACGGTGATGATCGATAACACCACACATATTCATAGATTTGTAACCATCGATGATTTGCTTGGATTCATTATGGTCAGTTAAGTATAAATCGCCACCATTAGGAGCGAACTCTTCCCAGTTTGTAACGATTTGTGGGTGTTCGAAACCGAAATGTTCCAATGCGTATTTAGTTTCCTTATTCGCATCACCAGCACATACAGGCGTTGCAGGTGTACCCATTTGTGTTAACAAATTAGCATAAGAAATAGCAGAACAAATAGAATCAGTATCAGGGCTTTTATGACCAGCCACAAATGTTTTTACTTCACTCATGTTTATACCTCTTTTATATAAATATTTCACAATATCGCCCATGCGATAATTAAATCGTTTTAACTAGCATATTATACCATAAAATAGTTAAAAAAACACGCCTATAAGCTATGTTATAAGCGTGTTTTATTTGTGTTATGAAATTTGGAATTAGTGATCCTTTTTACGTTTTGTAAAGAATCCAGGACCAATCTTTTCGACGATAATGAAAAGCATTGGAATGATAAAGATACCAAAGAATGTAGCTGTTGTCATACCTGCTACAACTGTGATACCCATCGATGTACGAGCACCAGAACCGGCACCAGTAGAAATTGCCAATGGCAATACGCCTAGGATGAATGCAAAGGACGTCATCAAGATTGGACGCAAACGAATCTTAGCCGCTTCGATAGCCGCATCGACAACATCCATACCGCGTTCGTCAACACGAATCTTCGCATACTCGATAATCAGAATAGCATTCTTAGCAGCTAAACCTACCAATGTTAACAAACCAATTTGCATATAGATGTCATTTGCTAATTGGAATCGACCTGTAAAATTCAACAAGAATGGTACTAATGCAGCACCAATCATACCAGATGGTACGGAGAATAATACAGCAAATGGAACTTTCCAGGATTCATACAATGCAGCAAGAATCAAGAATACAAATGTCAAGCCAAGACCTAGAATCAACATGGTTTGTGATCCAGCCTTCAATTCTTCGCGGGATTGATCGCCCCAATCATAGGTATAACCAGCTGGCAATGTTTTAGCAGCTGCATCCTTCAATGCTTGAATTGCATCACCAGAAGCATATCCTTGAGCCGCAGAGCCACCAATTTTAACGGCCATAGCATTATCGAAACGAGTGATAGATGAAGGGGTTGCCGTCTTTTCTTTCGTAATGTAGTTAGCAATAGAAACCATTTGTCCCTTACTATTACGAACTGCGAGCATATTCAAGTTGTCAGCATTTTGACGGAATTGATCCTCTGCTTGAACAACAACCTTATAGTTCTTACCATACGATGTATAATCATTAACTTGAATACTACCATAGAAACCTTGCAATGTGGTGAAGATATCAGTGAGCTGAACACCATCTTGAGCAGCCTTATCACGATTGATTTCAAATTGTAAGGATGGGGATGATGTATTAAATGTGGTATACACTGTTTGAATAGCCGGATTAGTTCTAGCTTCTGCCATAAATGCCTGAGCCCGTTCAGCCATTACCTCAGCACTATCACCAGCTTTATTAATGATATACATTGTAAAGCCACCAGTGTTACCAAGGCCTGGAATGGATGGAGGATTCAAAGCTACTACACTAGCTTCAGGTACATTCTTCGCACCAAAGCCAAATACTGCACCCACCATAGCATTAACAGATTGATTAGATGATTTACGTTGATCCCAATCTTTTAATACCGCAAAGGAAACACCAGCACTAGATTTTTGAGAGCCACCTAAAAGGTCAAACCCAGAAACAGTAAATACTTGTTCTACATTATCTTTAATGCCCGGTGTTTGCTCTAAGAAATCTTTGATTTTATCAAGAGTTTCCACGGTACGAGCAGACGTTGCTCCTGGTGGTTCATTTACAGCAATAAGGAAATATCCACTATCTTCTGCAGGTACGAAACTTGTAGGTAAGAAATGGAATACGATACCTGTACCAGCAGCAAAGACGAGTAATGTAATAACGGTTAAGCTCAGACGATGGCTCAACCGAGCTAACACCTTACCATACCAATCACTAAAACGTTCAAGGCCACGATTAAATTTATTGAGTTGACGATGAACAAAGTCTTCACGTTCATTTTGTACATGTGGTTTTAACATCAATGCACACAACGATGGTGTCAAAATTAACGCAACAACTGCGGAAATCGCCACAGAAATGGCAATTGTTAAGGCGAATTGCTTATATAAAATACCGGTCATACCGCCCATAAATGCAACAGGTATGAACACGGCGGCTAATACAAAGGCAATACCAACTACTGGGCCTTGTACATTTTTCATAGCCGCAATGGCAGCTTCTTTTGGAGATAAACCATTATATTTTAACTCATATTCAACAGCCTCTACCACTACGATAGCATCATCGACGACAAGGCCGATAGCCAATACCATGGCAAACAGTGTTAATGTATTGATGGAGAAATCTAATAATACAAACGCGCCAAATGTTCCTAGTAATGATACAGGTACTGCAATCATCGGAATCAATGTAGAACGCCAAGATTGCAAGAATACATACACTACGATGAGTACGAGCAATAAAGCTTCAAAGAATGTATGCTCTACTTCATTAATAGAGGCACGTACGAATTTCGTATTATCTACGACTTCGTGATATTCCAAATCTTGTGGGAAAGACTTAGACTGTTCTTGCAATATTTTTTGAACATTTGAAATCGTCTCTAAAGCATTTGCATCATTTTGTAAAGAAATGGCAAAACCAGCAGACGGACGATGTTCAACAAATAAAATCTCACCAGATGGAGCATTTGGATCGCGATATGAAGACTTAGCGACAAAATCGTACCCTTTTGCGCCCACATCAATACGAGCAATATCCTTTAAATGTAATACAGTACCATTAGAGTTCTTGATAACAATATTACCAAATTGTTGCTCTGTCACTAGACGGCCATCAATTTTAATTGGATACTGGAATGCTTGTTCTCCATTGGTAGGATTTTTACCAACTGTACCAGCTGCAGCTTGTACGTTTTGGCTTTTAATAGCAGATGTTACATCAGACATGGTAATGCCTAATTTTTGCATCTTGCTAGGATCTAACCAAATGCGCATTGCATAGTCAGAACCGAATTCTTGAACGGAACCAACACCTTTTACGCCCTTAATGGCATCCATCAAATAGTTTGTACCATAGTTTTTAAGGAATGTACTATCAAAGGTACCATTTGGAGAATTCAAGGAGAAAATGTACGCCATATCGCCAGAGGATTTTGTCGTTGTTACACCAACTTGTTGGACCTCTGAAGGCAGTTGAGCTAGCGCCGCTTGCACACGGTTTTGGGTATTAACCGTATCCATATCGGGATCACTACCTTGATTAAACTGTAATGACAAAGAATATGTACCAGTACTAGCACTATCAGATGTCATATAGTCTAAATCTTGAACGCCTACAATTTGAGACTCAATTACACTGGCTACAGTATCATTCAGTACTTGAGGCGTAGCACCTGTATACATGGTACTAACACGTACACTTGGTGGTGAAATTTGTGGATATCGAGCTACCGGAAGATTAACCATTGAAAGCAAACCGATTAATGTAATCATGATGGCAATAACAATGGCAAAGATAGGTCGATTAATAAAGAATTTCGACACGTCTTACCTCCTATTGTTTAGCTGTTTCAATTTGTGTTTTAGACAATTCAGTGGCTTGTACCTTTGCACCATTTTTAACCTTAGTTAAACCATCTACAACGATTTCATCACCACTAATGAGACCAGATTTAACGATTGTGAAAGCCCCTGTAGTGCCACCAAGTTCAACAGCCTTTTGAGATACTGTTCCATCTTGACCGATGACATATACAAAGTTTTTATCCATAATTTGTAAAATAGCTTTTGTAGGTACCAAAATGGCATCCGTTAATTTTTCACCAGGAGAAATAACGGTAGCAAACATATTAGGTAACAATAAGTGGTCAGGATTAGGGAAGGAAGCTTTCAAAATTAACTTACCTGTAGAAGGATCTAAAGTTCTTGCCGCTTGAACAACAGAACCTACTTGATTATATTCCTTGCCATCAGCTAAGCGTAATTTCAAATTAAGACCGCTGTTTTCATCACCAGAACGAGTAGCCATAAATTCAAGATACTCTTGTTCAGTCATGCTAAATTCAACGAAAATAGGATCTACAGAATCGATGGTTACCAATGTCGTGGATCCTGCATTAACAAATGTACCTATATCAACAGCATCCATGCTCAATGTGCCGGAATATGGTGCATAAATGATAGTGTCACCCAAGTTATCTTGCGCAATCTTCAATGCTGCTTGTTGTGCTTCTACAGCTGCTTTAGCTTGTTCTGCAGCAGAACGTTGAGTATCTACGCGTTGGCGTGCAATCGCGTCTTGACTTGCCAATGTTTCGTAACGACCTAAATCAGTTTCTGCATTTTGATAATCTGCATTAGCTCTTGCTACATTAGCTTCCGCTGTTGCTACATTGGATTCATATTGGCGAGAATCGATGCGATATAAAGGTTGACCAGCTACTACTTGGTCCCCACCTTTAACAAATTTTTCCACCACATAACCAGTAATACGAGCATGTACAGCCACAGAATTTTCTGCCTTAACCGTACCTGTATAGGTTTGATCAACTTGTGCGTTTTGCGATACGATTTTATACGAATTTACCGCCACATCAGCAGATTGCTGTTGTTGATTACCACAACCTGCCACCAGTAAAGCAGATACTGCTAATACTGCTAACATGCGTGAATATCGAGACTTCATTACATGTACTCCTTTTCATAACACTAAATTTATAAGATCCAAATTCATAAGTTTCTCAATATATTGTACTTTATTCCCATGGGATAGTCAAGATTTCTATATCCTATAAACCTCTAATAAAGCTAGATATTATCTATATTTTTAAACATTCAATTGCGTACAATTTCACACCATATATTGTTGACTTTTATAACAATTTGTGTACAAAACAAAAAAATACCGAAGATTAGTATCATTACAAGATACTAATCTTCGGTATGAATCATCTCATGGTGGAGATGAGGAGAGTCGAACTCCTGTCCAAAAGCGTTGCCATATAGACCTCTCCGAGCACAGTCTATGATTTAAGTCTCAAGTACCTATCGCTCACAGACAAACTACAGTACTCCAGTTCATGTTGTCTCGCCTAATTCATATGAACAACTAAATTAAGCCAGCCTACGGTTTGACGTCCATTCACACTTGGTAGGCACAAGTATGAGGGACGTAGCTTATGCAGCTAATGCAAAATTTTCTTCTGCGTTTAAATGTTTTTCCACCGTTTAACGGCCCAATGGAACGCCGACTCGCTATCTATACCACACTCGCCCCTGTCGAAACCTTTACATCCCCATGGGTTTGTTGGTTTATCTATCATACCCCTAATGTATATTCATGTCAACTAGTAATTCATGTAGCGTTTTTGCGACATAATCAAGTTGCTCTTTGCTATGAGCAGCAGTCACCGTCATGCGTAGGCGACTTTCACCAACAGGAACCGTAGGAGGTCGAATAGCTGTAATAATAACCCCTCGTTCTTCTAACTCACGGGCCAATGTTAAGGCTCGATCATTCTCGCCTACCACAATCGGGAATATCGGTGTTTCATCATCACAATCAATGCCCATAGCCTGTAATTTATGTGCCATATACACAGTATTATCACGTAATGTATCGACCACAGATGGTTCATCTCGTACAATTCGTAGAGCCTCTAAAGCCGCACCGATATCCGCCGGGGACAAAGCTGTAGAAAATATAAAGCTACGACTATAGTTAATCAGGTATTCTATCAATTCCTTACGCCCCGCCACGTAGCCGCCAACAGAACCCAAGGCCTTGCTCAAGGTACCAAGCTGTACATCTACATCGGTAAGACCAAAATGATGAGCCGTACCTCGCCCATTTCCGATGACACCGGTCGCATGCGCATCATCTACCATAAGAAGAGCATTATATTCCTTACTTAACTCATACAGCTTATCTAATGGTGCAATATCTCCATCCATACTAAATACACCATCAGTAATGATCATTTTATACGCAGATTTATAATTCTTAAGAATGTATTCAGCATGTTCTACATCTTTATGTTTATACCGCTCAATATGAGCTCCACTGAGGCGACACCCATCGATGATACTAGCATGGTTTAATTCATCGCTAATGATGACGCTATGCTTGTTCATTAAGGCCGTAATCGTACCAACATTAGCCATATAACCTGTATTAAACACAAGTGACTGTTCCGTTTCTTTAAAATTGGCTATAGCGATTTCTAATTCCTTAAACAATGGAAACGATCCTGATGTAAGTCTAGCACCACCAGAGCCGGTGCCATATCGTTGAATTGCTTGCATAGCCGCTTGTTGTACACGAGGTTCATGGGTAAGCCCCAAATAATTATTAGATGCCATCATGATATACTCGCTATCATTGCGTTTTACACGTACTGCATCTAAGGGCTCGTAGGTCTTAATCGTTCTTTTATTTTGTTCTTGCTCCTTAGCCTCTAGTTTTTTTTGAAAGTCTTGATAATAATCCATGCTACCACCGTACCAATACTGTTGTATTCTCTAAATAATCAACAATTTCACGAATAGGCCTATTTGTATCTACAAAAAATACACGGCCCCCGATAGGATTTCCCATTTCTTTCATATTCGGAATGCGATGATATATGCCATTACATGCTACATACCCAACTGTATAATCTGGATCGTCGGACCAACAAAGTTCACCTACAATACCAGGACATGACTGCACCTTTGTGGCTAGTACTAGTGCTTCACGCATATGCACATTCATAGATCTTGTTTCGTTGCCACACGCATCCATATGACTTACGCGAACACCGCGCATAGTATCTTGATCCAATCGCACACCTGTATTGGCATCCATCAGAATGGCACCACGCATATTACCTGGTAGTTGGCCTAGTTCTGTGAAAGCATTTTCTACTGCCTTATGGCTCACTACAGACTGTAGTAAGTTTTTTGCTAATTCATGTGATTCTTTTACCGATGCAGTCTCATGTTCATCAACATCAATACAATCAACATATGTAATATCCTCATCGTGAACCGCGTCTATACGAATATTTATAAAATCTGATTTTCCTTTACTATGATGCAATGCACGATGAATTAAAGAGGATGCTACAGATTCTAAATCACTTTCTTCCACAATGCGTTCAGCCCCAGATATATGGCGTCCCCCTTCTTCATGAGGTCCGCCTTCTGCACCGCGCATACGAATACTATATAGCCCCATCATTACACAACCTTTCGAGGTGCACTATGTGTAGCTGCTGATACAACCTTTTTAAATACAGCAGTCATAATAGGCGCCACAATAGCGGTAAAGATCATGCCAGGTACAGCAAGCATAACCATAGCGAGAGCACCTTTACCAACATAGACGGATAGTGTTAATCGAGCCACTGTAGATGCAATAGGACCACTTAGGATTACACCGAGCATATGATTTTTGCAAATCCATAATAAGAAACCAACGACCAATCTAAACTGCATAGCAATAGCAACACTTAGAAAATTTTGCGTCCCCAATGCCAATCCGATAAGGCTGGATAAACAACCGCTGATGATGTACTTTTTAAATCCAAAGGCCGCGCAAATTGCTACCGCTAGCGGAGCCGATAGCTGGAACTCAATACCCGGCACAAGATTAGGAATTTTGATAGCTCCCAAGATTGTAATCATAGCTGTTAGAATACCGATTTCTGTGATTTGACGAATTTGACTCATAGTATTCACCTCTTCATGCACTTACATTGTCAACTAAATAAATCACACTTTGTTTACATTATAAAAAAATATGTGATATTTATCAACTTATATTTTGTATCAAGTTAACAATATGCATAAAAATAAGGGACTGTAACACAGTCCCTTAACATGTTTAGAAATTGATTGTATTAAAAACTTGTAATACAGATCCATAATAAGAATTAAAATCTGCTGTAAAGTATCCGCCATTGTACAAGGCATTGATATACGAATACAGAGATGTAGCATTTGTCATGCCATCTTCTCTATAGTATGTCAAATAATTGCCAAAATAGTTAGCAAAATCAATAAAATCCGTAAAATGTCTCCAGCTGCCATCTGATGCTGTAACACCACCTAGATTATGATGTGTTGCTTGTAGTTGTGATGTAAACCCACCTGTTTCAATGTACCATTGAGTATATATAAATTTAGGATCTACATGCACTCCGTTTTCAGCTGCTTTTTGAGCTGATATTTTTGCCAAACTATAAAAGTATTGATTAACTTCCACTAAACATCCTCCTATTATATATCAGTATTTTTGTTGTTCTTTCAAACGCTTAGCAATGTCACGCTTTGCATCCCGTTCTGCCATATCTTGGCGTTTATCGTACAATTTTTTGCCTGTTACAAGACCAACCGTTACCTTCACATAGCCACGGCTAAAATGAAAGTTCAACGGAATCAAGGAGAATCCCTTTTCTTTCACTTGTTGGAATAATTTTTTTATTTCCGATTTATGCATCAATAGTTTACGTGTTCGCTCAGGCTCATGATTAAAGCGATTGCCCTGTTCATAAGGACTGATATGAACACCGTAGAGAAGCATTTCGCCCTTATCAATGCGGATAAAGCTATCCTTAAGATTTAATTTACCTTGGCGAATCGATTTAATCTCTGTTCCCGTCAATGCGATGCCCGCTTCATAGGTTTCATGAATATTAAAATCATGACGTGCCTTACGGTTATCTGCAATTAATGATGGTGCATCTTTCTTTGCCATAGTCACCTCACAGTAGGTATTAATATTTCATTATCGTTTACGTTTCTTTACTTTTTTCTTAGACGCTTTATGGTCTTTGCGTCCCTTTTTATGCTTTGTAACACTAGATAAGCCAGAATATCGTTCTCTTCGTTTAGAAGACTTGCTATGTCCCTTGCCTTTTCGTTTAGATTGTTTAGAGATACCAGAACGCCCAAACGGTTTCTTTTCTCTTACCCCTACATAACCTTCGGAATTCTTCATCATTTCTTGAATTCTCATAAGATTATCCACTTCGCCAAGTACGAAATCGATTTGACGTTTTTCTACATCAGCTTTCACCAATGTCACCGTTACCGTATCACCTAAATGATAGATTTGACCCGTGCGCTTGCCAACTAATAGGAAATGTTCTTCATCGTAAAAATAGTAATCATCAGTCATCATATTCATATGAACAAGACCATCGATACCATTATCTAACTCTACAAACATACCAAAGGATGTGATGCTAGATATTTTACCCTCAAAGACTTCGCCAATAAATGGAACCATATATTGGGTTTTCTTTAAATCGACTGTGTCGCGCTCAGCAGCTACAGCCACTTGTTCACGTTCTGAAGAATGGACAGCCGCACGTTCTAAAAATTCTGTTTTAGTATCGCGGTTTGCATATCCATCAGTCCATCCCATATCAGCTTTTAATAAGCGATGTACCATGAGATCTGGATATCGTCTAATAGGCGATGTAAAGTGTGTGTAGCATTTCGACGCCAACCCAAAATGACCTGCATTATCGATGCTATATTTAGCTTGTTGCATGGAACGCAATGTCATGATTTGAGCCACTTGTTCAATATCCGTGCCCTTAACAGCATCTAAAATATGTTGGAATACGCGTGGCTCTAATTCATCAAGATGTAATCGAATATCTTGCCCTAAATAATTGAGTACCTTTTGATACATACTCATCTTTTCTTCGCTCGGTGTTTCATGGATACGATATACACTCGTACGGTTTGTATTCTTTAGATGAGTAGCTACCGTTTCATTTGCAATAAGCATACACTCTTCAATAAGTCGTTCCGCTAATGTCCGGTCGCGACGTACAATGCGCAATGGTGTGCCTTCCGTATCTAAAAGCACCTTATATTCAGGGAAATCAAAATCCAGTGCACCACGACGACGACGCATATCATTTAAAGTTTTTGCGATGTCGGATAAATTGTGAATCATCGGCATAAGAGGTGCCAAGTCATCAGGAATAATATCTTCGGTTAATGCTTTATAAATCTCTTTATAACTGCAACGGCGATTCACATGGATGATAGATGGTTGAATCCGATAATTAACAACCTTACCTTGTGTATCAATTTCCATCATACAGGTCATGGCATACCGATCTTCGCCAGCATTTAAGCTGCAGATACCATTGGATAGTACCTCTGGTAACATGGGGATAACTCTGTCCACTAGATAGACAGATGTACCGCGTTTATAGGCTTCTCTATCGATAGCCTTTTGTGACACTACATAATGACTTACATCGGCAATATGTACACCTAGTTCATAGTTACCATTATCAAGTTTACGACCACTGACTGCATCATCAAGGTCTTTTGCATCTTCACCATCGATAGTAACCATTGGCACATCGCGTAAATCCCAACGTTTTGGATCATCTGTAATGGTCGTATTGATATGTTGACTCGCTTTCACAACATCTTCTGGGAAGGAAAATGGCAAGTCATAATTAGCCATAATACAGTTGATATCAAGGCCTACATCCCCTTTGTAGCCCAATACTTCTGTAATGACACCTTCTGGTTTCTTATCGCCTTCTGGCCATTTGATAATTTTTACAAGCACCTTAGCACCACTACGAGCATCTAAGGTATTATGTAAGTCAACGTAAATATCTGTTCCCAATCGTTCATCATCAGGGATGACAAATCCAAAGGAATGCTGTCTGTCATAGGTACCTACAACAGTTTCATTAGCTCGTTCTATGACTTCAGTTATAACGCCTTCTCGTTTATGGCGTGAATCTCGGGATGTGATAATACGTACACGAACCTTATCATTATGCATAGCAGTGCCCTTATTTTGTTCTGCTATATACACATCCTCTTCATCAGGAGCAGTAATAACAAATCCAAAGGATTTTCTATATCCCTTGTAAATACCTTCAATAAATTCTGTATCATTATTATAGGCATATACATCTTTTCGTATAAAACTTAAGCGCCCCTCTTTTAATAGTTCTCTAGCAGCATCCATAAAGGCATCCAATTCACGGCCGCCCTTAATATGACAATCCATAGCAGCATCATCGATATGATACGTATGGGGATAAATAGATTTATAAAACGCTAACACTTTTTCTTTCATATAAACACCTCCTTTGCATAATATTTATATATGCTGAAAAAAAGAAAAGCCTGCTAGGCAGGCTTTCAAATTAGAATTGGTTAATCATTGCCCCTAGAACTAAGCTCAATACAGCAAAGATAATACCTAAAATGATTGTACAGCGAGATAAGAACCCATCTAAGCCGCGTTCTTTACCGCCGAATGTAGAATCTGCCGCACCAGAAACGGCGCCGCCCATACCAGAACTCTTACTAGTTTGAGCAATTACAACAACAATCAATAAAATGGACACAATGATTTCTAAAACCATCAAAAAATTTGTCACAATAGTCATCCTTCCTGTGTAGGAGCATCTAATACACGATGTTCCAAAAACTTCTCTAATTTACGTTTAACCCTTTGTAAAGCATTATCAATCGACTTGATGCTACGATCAGTACCTTTTGCCATCTCCTGATATGATTTACCATCTAAATAGCCTTCTAACACTTGCCACTCTAAATCACTTAAAATATGTCCTATGTTTTTTTCTATATCATCTAGCTCTTCTTGGCTAATAATGAGGTCCTCTGGATTTGTACTTCGTGCTGATGAAAGCATTTCTAACAAGGTCCGTTCAGACTCTTCTATATACACAGGTTTATTTAAAGAAATATAAGAATTGAGTGGTGCGTGTTTTTGACGCGTCGCAGATTTTATGGCCGTAATAATTTGCCGTGTAATACATAGTTCTGCAAAGGCCCGAAAAGAGGCTAATTTATCATGTCTAAAATCACGAGTAGCCTTATACAAGCCAATCATGCCTTCTTGAATGATATCATCTCGATCGGCACCTACAAGAAAATAGGTACGCGCCTTAGCGCGCACAAAATTTTTATATTTATTGACTATATAGTCGATTGCAAACTCATTTTGCTCTTGTTGAGCTATGACCACAACTTGCTCATCAGTCATTTCTTTGAAATTGTAATCGGACTGTTGCATATGAAAATTGTTCATAGGTCCTCCATACAATCACATATTGTAGAAATACCAATATATGTTATTATACTTGAATTATATATGTTCTGCAATATTTATGAAATAGAATGTACTTCATACTACTACAGCAGGTCTATCTGTTGTGCTTACTTTGTACCTCTCCGTATAGCTTCTAATTTTTTAGCCACATCGGGATCTAAGTGGTCATATACCTCATTTCTCCTGAGTACCATTTGGTCACGATGATGTTTATGTGTATATTGCAAGCGTTCCTCTTGCTTGGCAAGACGCATATCATTTTGCAATTCTCTTGCTGGAATCCGAAGTCCACCAGAGCCTAATATTTGATTTTGTTCAGCCCCGTCAGAAGTAACGACGTATACATTAGTATACTTACCTTGACGCAAGAATACTTCTCGTTCAATAAAAGAATCTGCCGTTTCACCATCATCGGTATATACTTCTATAAACCCTTTAGTGATTTCTTCGATACTCGCTATCGACTTAGTATATTTACCATCAAACACGAGTATAACCTCATAGCCTTTAAATTTACCATAGTTTAAAAGCTGATTACGTAATTCCATTCGAGCGTGTTCCAAGGATTCATTAGCCAGTTTTTTTAAACTTTGCCATGCGAAGATGACATTATACCCATCGACGATTAAAATATCCTTTAACATGTAGCACCTCTATTTTACCTTCATAGTCCGTTGTCGAACTGCTTCATACATGAGAATAGCAGCTGCTACAGATGCATTTAAAGAATTTAAATTACCATACATAGGGATGGTAACTAGGAAATCACAAGCTTCTTTTACGACACGACTAATTCCCTTACCTTCATTTCCAATAACAAGGACGGTAGGTATCGTTAAATCGGTTTCATACAAGGTACGGTCACCTTCCATATGAGCACCAAGAACCCAAAATCCTTGCTTTTGAAGCTGTTTAATCGTTTGTGTAACATTGCCAACTTGAACAAGGGGAATTTGTTCCACTGCACCGGCAGATGTTTTAGCAACCGTTGCGTTAATAGGTGCATTATGACGTTTTGGAATCAAAACTGCAGTAGCACCCACACATTCAGCAGTACGGATAATAGCCCCCATATTATGAGGATCCTCTACACCATCCGTTAAGATAAGCAATGGATTCTCATGATTGGACTCTTGCAATACTTCTCCAAGGTCTTTGAATTCTACAGCATTAACAAAAGCAATGACACCTTGATGAGGTACATCCGTTTCATATCGATTCATCTGTTTAACAGGTGTGGGACGAACCTCTACCCCCTTGGATTTTGCTAATCCTACGATGTCAGATAACCCCGTTTTAACTTTATCATCACTCACCAAAATACGTTGTATAGAACGGCCTGCTTTTAGTGCTTCCTTTACGGCATTTCTGCCTACAATATAATTATCCATGTGAAAGTCCTCTTAATGTAATAGAATAGGCCTCTTTCATCAATTCATTAAGTCGATCTTGCTGACCTGTTTCATATAAGAAACCAAGGACTGCTTCAAAGGCGGTACTATTTCGATATTCCCGTACAGAGCTACTCTTAGGTACATTGACATTACTATTTCGAGCTCGTCTAGCAATTGTTTGTTCATCATCTGTAAACATTGATTCTAATTGTTCCAATACTTTTGACTGAGATTTTGCACAAATAAATTCGGTTACCAATGTATGTAGAACCTGAACCTTTGAAATACTCATTTCTACAACGCGTTGTCTAATGTACATAGAATATACAGCATCACCAATATAGGCCAACATAACAGCATCTGAAGCTAATACTTCAGATGCTGGTTTAGATACAAAAGAATATTCCTTAGTATCTAAGAGTATTAATTTTTTAATAGCTTCTTGTTTCAGAAATTGAAATTGCTTAAATTTCACGCTTTTTCCACCGTGCTCCTGTAGGGGAATCTTCAATAGTAATACCAATTTCAGCTAAACGATCGCGAATGCAATCGGCAAGAGCCCATTGCTTTTGTTCACGGCATGCTTGACGAACAGAGAGAATAACATCCATCAATTGTTCGTATTCTGCTGCGTCAGCACCAGTATTACCTTCCCAAGCTTTTTCTAATACGCCAATAACCTCTGTCATAAATTTAAAGATACGTTTTACCTCTGCGATAGCATCTTGGCAAACAACGCCTTCTCTACCTGTTACAACTTGATAGTAAATATTAATTTCCTTAGCAAGACCAAACATGCTAGATGTAGCTAATGCAGTATTAAAATCATCGCTCATAGCGGCTTCGAATTCTTCTTCATATTCTTTAGCTTTTTCTAATAAACGTTGAGCATCGTCACAAGGGCCAGCTTCACATTTTTCAAGATATAAAAGATTTTCGATAGCAGTACCTAATCGTTCCAAAGATTTATTTGCTTCTTCTAAGCGTTCATCGGAGAAATCCAATGGGCTACGATAATGTGTGCTAAGTAAGAAGTAACGCAAAGCATCTGGACTATATTGTTCCAAAATATCTTTCACCAAGAAGAAATTGTTCAAGGATTTAGACATTTTTTCGGAATTAATCGTAATGAATCCATTATGCAACCAGTATTTTACAGAAGGATGATGGCCAGAACAGCCTTCAGATTGAGCAATTTCATTCTCATGATGAGGGAAAATCAAATCACTACCACCACCATGAAAATCGAATTCTTCACCTAAATATTTTTGGCTCATAGCGGAACATTCAATATGCCAACCTGGACGACCATTGCCCCAAGGACTTTCCCAGAATGGTTCACCTGGTTTTGCAGCTTTCCAAAGTGCAAAGTCCATAGGATTCTTCTTACGACCATCTACTTCGATACGAGCGCCAGCTTCCATATCATCTAATGTACGGCCAGACAATTCACCATAATGGTCAAATTTTTCTACGCTAAAATACACATCGCCATCTAGCTCATAAGCAAAGCCCTTGTCAATAAGCGTAGAAATCATCTTGAGAATATCAGGGATATGAGTAGATACGCGTGGGTATACATCAGCACGTTCTACGCCAAGTGCATCCATTACTTCAAAATAGCTATCGATATAACGATTAGCAATTACGTCCCATGCTACGCCTTCACCATTAGATGTATTAATAATCTTATCGTCTACATCAGTGAAGTTTTGTACATACGTTACTTTATATCCTACATGTTTCATGTAGCGACGAATTACATCCCACGTTACAAAAGGACGAGCATTACCAATATGAGGATGATTATATGGTGTTACACCACAAACATACATCTTTGCTTCACCTGGTGTTACAGGAGTAAATACCTCTTTTTGGCGCGTCATTGTATTATAAACTGTAATTTCTCTCATCGATACTGATGCCTCCATATTCGAAAAATAAAAAAGAACCCTCATCTCATACAGAGACGATGGTCCGCGGTTCCACTCTGTTAGGCACCAATATAGTACCCACTCATCGCATAACGGCGCGTCACCGGACAAACCTACCTATAATCGGGATGTCAGCTCATGAATGCATTTCGTCTACCTATCCTTAAACCCTCCCACCATCGGTTCTCGCTAAAAAGTTAGTTGTAGAGTACTTCTTTCAATCTTAGCTTTTAATATATACCTATATTAAGATATAAAATAATTTTACCAATAATGCTATATAATGTCAATAATTACAAGAAAAACCTCCATCTTCAAAACCATTGAATATGTCCCTTTATCAAGGGAATTAAACATATTAAGGATTATGAAAATGGCGGTTTAACTGTATATTTTATTGAAATATATTATCAATTATAAGTTATTAGAACGATTTACTTAATAAGTTAATGACTAAGCTTGTTCTAACTTCTCTTTATCATCATGTTTGCGGCAAATACCGGCAAAAATAGAGCCTGTAAAATTATGAATAATCGAGAAAACAGCACCAGCTACCGCTGCTTGAGGTGTGAAATGTTTCATCGCTAGTGAAACGGATAATGCAGAGTTTTGCATAGCCACTTCAATTTGCATAGCACGACGAGATGATACATCGATGTTAAGAATTTTACAAATAAAGAATGTAACAACGTAGCCACTCAAGTTTTGTACTAAACAAGCTACAAAAATGATGAGACCTGTTTCAGCAATTTGTTTTTGGTTAACCGCTATTACATTATTTAGTTAAAGCACCTACATTGTCTAAATGATGTAAGCATTTTTCTTTACCAAGCAATGTAACGATATTGTTTAAGTCAGGACCATGCATTTGACCAGTCAAGGCAACACGCAATGGCATGAATACAAATTTACCTTTCAAAGCAGTTTCTTTCATAACAGCCTTGATAGCCTTTTTAACGGCTTCTGGTGTAACTTCTTCCATGTCTGCTAATTTTTCTTTGAAAGCATTCAATACAGTTGGCGCAGATTCTTCGTTAAGCACTGCCTTTAACTCTTCTTCATGACCTTCTTCGAGGAATACTGTTTCCCCCATGAACATGCCTACATGATCTTTAATTTGAGCACCAAAGCTAATATGATCACGGAATGTAGAACAAAGTAATGTTAACCAATCAATATCAGATTGATTCAAGCTATCTGGAGCTAAACCAACTTCTTTTAAATGCGGCAAGCAAAGGCGGAATAATTCTTCATCGCTCAAATTTTTCATGTAATGGAAATTGATGTGGTTTAATTTATCGATATCAAATACAGCTGGGTTCTTAGCAACGCGATCCATGGAGAAGGCTTGAATCAATTCATCTTGTGTAAAGAATTCTTCTTCACCTTCTGGAGCCCAACCAAGAAGTGCCAAGAAGTTTACTAATGCTTCTGGCAAGTAACCCAATTGCTTATATTGATCAACAGATGTAGCACCATGACGTTTAGACATCTTCTTATAATCTTTGCCAAGAATCAAGGAGATATGACCAAATATAGGAATTTCCCAACCAAGTGCTTCGTAGATAGCCATTTGACGAGGTGTGTTGGATAAATGTTCTTCCGCACGAATAACGTGAGTGATTTTCATCATGTGGTCATCCATTACAACGGCAAAGTTATATACAGGGATACCATCGGATTTTACGATTACAAAGTCACCTACACCATTAGACTCGAAGGATACATGACCACGAACCATATCATCGAATGCATAGGTTTTATTCAAAGGTACGCGAAGACGGATAGTTGGTTTTCTACCTTCTGCACGATATTTTTCTTTTTCTTCTTCTGTAAGATGGCAACAATGACCATTATATTTAGGGGTTTCACCGCGTTCCATTTGCGCTTGACGTACTTCATCAAGCTCTTCAGCTGTACAGAAGCATTCATAAGCTTTATCTTCATCAAGTAGGCGTTGTGTTACTTCATTATACAAATCAAGACGTTCTGTTTGACGATAAGGGCCATTTTCACCACCTACGTCGATGCCTTCATCCCAATTCATACCGAGCCATTGCAAAGATGCTTTAATATTTTCTTCACTTTCACGAGTAGAACGAGATAAATCTGTATCCTCAATGCGAAGTACAAACGTACCTTTTTCCTTACGTGCTAATAGCCAGTTGAACAAAGCGGATCGAGCACCGCCAATATGAAATGGACCTGTTGGACTTGGCGCAAAACGTACCTTCATAATTAAACCTCTCCTTCATATACGGAAACTACTGCCTGTGCTGCAATACCTTCACGGCGCCCAATGGCACCAAGCATTTCATTGGTAGTAGCCTTAATACTAATGCGATCTAATGGAATTTCTAAAACAGATTGTAAATTAGCCTTCATCGTATCGATGTGTGGCTTTAATTTTGGCGTTTCAGAAATAACCATAATATCTATATTATAGGCTTCTAAGCCTCTTTCTTTCAACAAGGAATTCACATGTTTTAATAAAATCATGCTAGAAATCCCTTTGTATGTATCATCTTCCGGTGGAAAATAGTAGCCTATATCCTTTAAACCAGCAGCACCAAGTAAGGCATCCATCAGCGCATGAATCAATACATCTGCATCGGAATGACCATCGGGGCCAACAGGCGATTCGATATGAACACCGCCCAAAATACAAGGTCTTCCTTCCTTCAATCGATGAATATCATATCCAAAACCTACGCGCATCTGTTGCTCCTTGATTCCTAAATACCGTTTAGCCACCGCTATATCGTTTGGTGTCGTAACCTTGATGTTCTCATAATCGCCATCTAAAATGTACACATCTTTACCGATATATTCAACTAAGGACACGTCGTCCGTCCCCAAATAAGCATCACGCTTAGCCGTTTCTTGAGCTTCTTTGAATATATCTTTTAGAAAACCTTGTGGCGTTTGAATATTCATCAACTCGTTACGATTCAATGTTTCTAAAACCTGTCCATCGATATCAACACGCTTAATCGTATCTGTAGATGGTACACCTATAGTCACAGCACCATGAGTCTTGGCCCCTTCAATGACACGTTCAAATAACTCTGGCTTTGCTAAAGGTCTAGCTCCATCGTGAACGAGGACAATATCCATATCATCGCTAACCGCTTGTAAACCTGCATACACAGAATCTTGTCGCTCTTTGCCACCTGTGATAATTTTAATTGATTTTGAAAGCCCTAATGATGCAATATGCTGCTTCATATAGTCTGCTTCGCCATCAGCAACAACGAGAATGACTTCACTCACTGCTTTAACTTGTTCAATATTACTTAACGTCCATTGAATAATCGATTTATTGCCAAGTTTAATGAAGATTTTGTTCTCATCATGACCCATCCGGCGACCTGCGCCGGCAGCTAATACAATACAGCTAACCTCACTCATGCTTACCTCCATCTACACGCGCAAAAATCATACGACCTGCACTGGTTTGTAAAATGGATGTAACCATAACCTCAACCTCTTGACCTACATATGGACGACCATCTTCTACGACAATCATTGTACCATCGTCTAAGTAAGCAACGCCTTGTTGAACCTCTTTACCTTCCTTCATTACTTGTACGCGAATCCATTCACCTGAAATGAGGACCGGTTTTAATACATTGGCTAATTCGTTTAAATTTAAAACCTTAATGCCTTGTACACGAGCCACCTTATTGAGATTAAAATCATTGGTCATAAGCTTCCATTGTTTCTCTAAAGCTAATCGCATCAATTTAGAATCAACTTCGTGTAGATCATCATAGTCATCTTCTACAATTTCAATAGATACAAGTTTTGCATCCTGCATTTCTTTTAAAATATCTAACCCACGACGGCCACGATTTCGTTTCATCGCATCTGCGGAGTCGGAAATAATTTGTAACTCATTTAAAACAAAGACAGGAACTACCAATGGGCCATCAATAAACCCAGTAGCGCACAGCTCCTTAATACGCCCATCAATAATAACAGAAGTATCTAATAACTTTGCAGTTGAATTTGAGTCACTGGACTTGTGAGATCCAAACATGTTGAAGCCTCTACTTTTTTTAGTCCCCGCTTCACTGCGTTTCCATTGCTTTAAATAGTTAAGATACATTTCAGGTCCCTTACGGGCCATCAAACGTACACCGCTATAGCCAAAAATGGCACTTAAGATGATTGAAATATACGGTCCAATGATAGGAACCTGATTGAATGCTGCACCAATTAAATTAGCAATAATAAGACCAAATAATAAACCGATGGTGCCTGCAATCAATTCTTGGTTAGGAATATGTGTTAATACCCGTTCCAATCGTCTAGCAATGACTAAACCTTGTTTTAAAATAAAGGACGAAATAAAATAGCCTATTAAAATACCAATTATCGTACCAAGCACAATAACTGAAATACGTGCTACAGTGAGCGACATATCTCCAAAGCTTGCAAATTGAGATACTAAATAAGGATCAATAATAGGGGCTAAGTTGTCCATACCTACGTATGCGGCCGTACCGATAAGGATAGCAATCACATACCGTAAAATGCCATAAATCATGGCATCACCTCCTTCAAATACCATAGAGTTTATACTCAATGAATTAGCCTTCTATGAACTGTAACATATATTAAGAAAATGCGAGTTGCATCGCTTGTGCAATTGACGTAACACCACGGATTTGAATAGACTTATCATCGTGCTTAATTTGCTTATAGTTCCCTTCTGGGATAATAAACTTTGTAAAGCCCAATTTCTTAGCTTCATTAATTCGTTGTTCTATGCGTGGAATACTACGAACATTACCGGTCAATCCAACCTCTCCAAGAATCACCATGTCATGAGGCACTACGCGATTTTTTAAATTAGATACAATGGCAACGGCCATCGATAAATCACAAGCCGGTTCATTAACCTTTAATCCACCGATTACATTGACGTAGACATCCTTATTGCCCAACGTAAAGCCGCAGCGTTTTTCCAATACTGCTAGTAGCACAATTAGACGATTCAAATCATAGCCAATAGCCGTACGCCTTGGCATTCCAAAGGCTGTTGTAGCTACCAAACTTTGAACCTCTACCAGAATGGGACGAACCCCTTCAAGATAAATCATGACCGCACTACCACTTTCATCATCTGCTCGTTCAGCTAACAAGGACGCCGACGGATTAGCCAGCTCTGCTAAACCATCTTCAATCATGGTAAAAATACCGGTTTCCGATGTGGAACCAAAGCGATTTTTGATAGCTCGTAATATACGGAACTGATAGGAACGTTCCCCTTCAAAATAGAGTACTACATCCACCATATGTTCAAGCATACGAGGGCCTGCAATATTGCCTTCCTTTGTTACATGACCAATGATAATGGTCGGAATATTCTGTTCTTTACAAAACCGTAATAAACGCGATGTACACTCACAGACTTGACTAACACTACCAGGTGCGGCCTCGATATCTGCAGTAAACATTGTTTGTATGGAGTCGATGACCAGTAATGATGGTTTTTGATCTAATGCGACCTCAAGAATATGGTCTAAATCTGTATCGGCTATCACATGTAATCGTTCGCTATTAATATGTAATCGTTCCGCTCTCAATTTTAATTGTAATTGTGATTCTTCGCCAGATGCATATAAAACGGTACCAACTGTATCGGCCACCTTTTGAGAAACTTGTAAAAGCAGTGTTGATTTACCAATACCAGGGTCACCACCTAATAACATTAATGCACCAGGCACAATACCGCCACCAAGCACTCTATCTATCTCCTTATAGGTCGTAGGAATTCTAGACACAGCGGACATTTCAATATCTGGCAATGCCACGGGTTTAGTCATACTAGTGCCCACCCCACGCACAGATGGTGTACGGCTGTGTTTAGTGTCTTTCACCACTTCTTCAACCAGTGTATTCCATTCACCGCATTGAGGACACTTTCCCATCCACTTGGCAGATTCAGCACCACAATTATTACAAAAGAAAACTGTTTTTACCTTTGCCATACAACCCCCATGAAAAGTAAAAGGTCATGAATGATAATTCACTCATGACCTTTTGTGCATAATTTATACTACGGTCAACTATTATCACTAATAGTATACCATTTTGACATTAAATTTTACATAAAAGACTGTATGAAAATAATATCTATTCCCAGTTAATTAGAAGCTTTTACCACAATGTGTTCATCTTCTACATCGGCCTTGATGATAGCTCCTTCAGGAGCATTACCTTGTAAAATAAGATCTGATATAGGATCTTCAATTAACCGTTGAATAGCTCGTTTCAATGGACGTGCGCCCATTGAGAAATCAGATCCTTCTTTCACAAGCAAATCCATAGCAGCTGGTGAAATTTCTAGTGATAATCCCATATCAACAAGACGTTTTACTACAGTATCCATTAAAATTGTAACAATTTGTTTTAAATCGTTTGACGTTAAAGCATGGAATACAATCATTTCATCGATACGATTCAAAAATTCAGGACGGAAATGGCGCTTTACCGAATCCATAACAGATTTTTTTGCTTCCTTAAAATTAACCTCATTAGTATCTTCAGTGTTACTATCAGCCTTTTTAGCTGCTAAAAATCCTAGTTCAGGTGAATCCTTGCGCAAAGCTTTAGCACCTAGATTACTCGTCATGATGATAACAGTATTTCTAAAATCAACAGTGCGACCCTGGCTATCTGTTAATCGACCATCATCAAGAACCTGCAATAAGATATTAAAGAAATCTGCATGAGCCTTTTCTACTTCGTCAAGTAGAATTACGCTATATGGTTTTCGGCGAACTGCATCAGTTAATTGCCCACCTTCTTCATAGCCAACATAGCCTGGAGGCGCACCTACTAAACGCGATACCGTATGCTTTTCCATATATTCGGACATATCTAGGCGAATCATCGCCGTCTCATCACCAAATAAGGCAACAGCTAGGGCACGAGCCAATTCGGTTTTCCCAACGCCAGTAGGTCCTAAGAATAAGAATGACCCAATAGGACGTTTAGGATCTTTTAAACCAGCTCTAGCGCGGCGAACAGCCTTAGAAACGGCCACAACGGCCTCATCTTGACCAATGACACGTTTATGAAGCTCTTCTTCTAGATGTAATAATGATTCAGATTCTTCCTGTGCGATTTTAGAAACAGGAATCCCCGTCCATTGTGCTACAACAGAGGCAATATCTTCGTCAGTCACAACTAACTTAGCATCGCTATTTTCCTTAGCCGCTTTTTTCTTATCATTGATTTCCTTTTCAATGCGCTTTTCTTCATCGCGCATCTCAGCCGCCTTCTCAAATTCTTGAGCTGTTACAGCCGCTTCTTTTTCCTTTTTTACATCTGCTAATTGTGTCTCCAATGCTTTCACATCGGGTGCGGCAGAAAACACTTTCATCCGCACCTTGGACGCCGCCTCATCGACAACATCGATAGCCTTATCCGGCAAGAACCGATCCGTAATATAACGACTGGATAGTGAAACCGCGGCTGCCAATGCTTCGTCGGTAATCTTTGCCTTATGAAAGGCCTCATATCGATCGCGTAGACCCTTTAGAATTTCGAGTGCATCCTCCTCAGAGGGTTCACCGACCAACACCGGTTGAAATCTACGTTCTAGCGCAGCATCTTTTTCGATATGCTTTTTATATTCATCTAAAGTCGTAGCACCAACCACTTGGAACTCACCGCGAGCTAATGCAGGTTTTAAAATATTCGCTGCATCCATGGCGCCTTCAGTGGCACCAGCGCCAACTAATGTATGAATTTCATCGATGAATATAATCATATCGTTATGTTTTTGAACTTCATCAATGGCTTTTTTCAATCGTTCTTCAAATTCGCCACGATATTTCGCACCGGCTAGCATGGAACTGATACTCAATGAAATAATTCGCTTATTACGCAGAATTTCTGGCACATTACCATTTACGATGCGCTGAGCCAACCCTTCTGCAATAGCCGTTTTACCTACACCTGGTTCACCGATAAGCACCGGATTATTTTTAGTGCGGCGGCTCAAAATTTGAATGACCCTCGCTATCTCTTTATCCCGACCAATAACGGGGTCAATTTTACCTTGCTTAGCCGATTCATTTAAATCTGTGCCAAAATCAGCAAGTTCACCTAATGAACTATTATCTTTCCTATCTTCCGCACTATGACTAACGCTGTCAGAAGAGCCGAGAATTGTTCGAATCGTATCCACAATATCATTTGCACGAATATTATGATTGCGCAATATACCTACTGCTACGCCACCACCATCGCTCAACAGACCTAATAGAATATGTTCTGTCCCCACATAATTGTGGTTCATATGATTAGCCACTTCAACAGCTAACTCCAGCACATGTTTTACACGGGGAGTCATATAGACGGAACTAACCTTCTTATTACCTCGTCCTATATGCTCTTCAACATCTTCAATAATCGTCTCTGCACTGAGACCAAGCTCATTAAGAGCCTTTGCGGCAACACCATTTTTAACCTTTATGAGCCCGATGAGTACATGCTCCGTTCCCACATAGTCATGCCCTAGTTCTAAGGCCGCTTCTTGGGCGAAGGATAACACTCGTTGTGCATCATCTGTAAATCGTTGCATCATATGTATTACCTCGTTCGCAAACATCAGTTTGCGCTCTTTATATAAACTTCATTCATGAAATGAAGGTACATTTTATCAATCTATATAAAATGGAATTTCTTGAATATCTCCATGAATAGTATTCTTAAATATCATAGAAAATAGGAAAATCACTTATTATTTTTGTGAAAGTTTTTCTCTAATAACTGCTGCTCTATAATTATCGCATTCTTGAGGACTTATCTCTTCTTTTCCCATATATTTAAGTAAAAAATTAGGTCTTGTAATAGCCACCAACTCATTAAAACTATCGTTCGACCATGCTGGTAAGATATTTAAATCTACACCTAATTGAACATCGCTTAATTTTTCTAGGGACTCCTGACCACTTATAGACCTTGCATATCGCAATATACCATAGGACCGCCACAAATGATCTTCAAGACCATCTTTATCATTGTGCACCAATGTTTGACGACATTTTCGCTCTTCTGCTATGATACCGTCTACAATTTTCGTCAATTGCTCAATGGTATCGGCTTCGCTAATGCCCATCGTACGTTGATTAGACACCTGATACATATGACCTAATGCGTCAGAACCTTCGCCATATAAACCGCGCACAGAATAGCCAAGCTGAACAATACTCCGAACAAGACGATTAATGCGTCCAGTCATTGCTAATGCAGGAAGATGAAGCATAACAGAGGCGCGTAAACCGGTGCCCACATTCGTTGGGCATGCAGTTAAATAGCCAAAAGATTCATTAAATGCAAATGGTTGCTTCTCATCAATAACATCATCAATGCGTTCTGCATGGTGAAAAGCATCTATTAAATTCAGGCCCGCCTCCATAGTTTGTATGCGCAAATGGTCCTCTTCATTAACCATAATTGCTACCGCTGCGTCATCGGATACAAGTAAGCTACGATATGGCATTTTTTCAGCCATAACAGGACTAATCAAATGTTTTTCCACAAGAATAGCACGCTCTGTATCGGATAATTTATCAAGACTAATACAGTAATAATCTTGATTGTCGGAATCTTTTAACGTAGTAACCAAACCACGTGCAATAGAATCAACATGATGTAGAGCGGCTCCATCATTTTTATTGGTAAATAATGTGTCTCTGAAATTCCGAGCTAATCGTATACGACTAGAAATAACGATATGATCTGAATCGGATGGCGTATGTTGGAGCCATTTACTAAGGGCTGCATCTAATATATTATCAAACATACTATCCTCCTCAATTTTCTTTACTATCGACCTTCGATTCTAAAGCTTTGATTTTATCTCTAATTTGAGCTGCTTCTTCAAAGTTTTCATCACCGATGGCCGTTTCTAATTGACGTCGTAATTGCTTAATTTCATATTGTGCTTTAAACACATTATGCCCTTGGTTTGGTACGCGTCCTTCATATTCAACTGACCCTTGAATGCGTTGAACCAATGATGCAATCTGATTTTTAAAAGTTTCGTAACAACTAGGACATCCAAATTTCCCAAATCGATTAAAATCTTCAAATGTATTTCCACAATTTGGACAGCGTTTCATCTGCTGTGATTGCAACATATGGTCTGGGTACACCATATTTTTGAAAAAATCATTGGAGAAAAAGTCATTGTCCCAAATATCATTTACGAAAGAACTAAAGGGAGATAACTTACCATCTTTTTGTAATTTATTAGCACAGGACGAACATAAATGTTGTTCTGTTTTTTGATTATTAACGATATTTGTCATATGCACTGTTGCTTCGTTTGTATGGCAATGATCGCATTTCATATGACATCACTCCTTCCGCAATGTCTCTATCATGGATGCATAAAGATTGCAAATTGCATCATTTCTAGATTCATAATCTACATGTTCAATGATGCTGGCAAATGAATTATGCATCATTTGAGCCTCGCGCTTTGTAATTTTATTATCTTGTAACAATTGAAATAAAGATTGATCAACATCGCGTAAATCGATTAACCGTTCCACGCGATTTGGACCTTCATAGATATGATAGGTTGTCACTGCTGGTACCATATTAGAAGATTCTGGTTGCAACTTACGAATTCTAATATATCCACCTAATCCACGTCTAGATTCAACATCAAATCCTCGTTCATTAGAAAAACGCGTACTCAATACATAACTAATCTGAGATGGTGCACAATCTAATTCATCGGCCAACTCATTTCTCTTTAAAATCAATCTTTCTTGTTCTTCTGTTAATTTATTAAGTATAAATTTTTCTATTTTATCAGCTATAACGCTCATAATAACACCTCTTTATAAATTTATCTCTTAATTTGTCTTTTTGTTCTTTTAATATAGTTTTATTATATTTGACTATTTGACTATTGTCAAATATAAAGTCAAATTTTTATAAATTATTATTTGACTATTACCAAAATACGTAAATTTATTATATGAATTACGCCACCAAATCAATGTATGTACGTAAATGTTTCTACGAATAGACTAATATAAGAATTCAATGTATAATATTAAAGATATAATAGCGTATGTACGAAAGAAGGTGCTACAATGGCAGATGCATTAGGTCATCAATTATTACTAGATTTATACTCTTGCAATGAAGAATCCCTCTCTTCCGCTGCAGCCGTACAAGAAAGTGTAGCTGCTGCATTTGAGTTAGCAGATATTGAATTAGACGAAATTAACTATCAAGTTATGGATGATGAAATTGTCGTTCTTGCTATTGCAAAACAATTTCACTTCACATTACATGCGTATCCGGAATTGGGTTATGTAGCAGTTGATTTATTCGCCTTCAATCGTACTCTACCACTTACACAATTTATGAAATCCTTACGTCAATCATTTGGATCTGAAAAGGTAAAAGCAACCACTGTCCAACGTGGCGATTTTGGTAACGAACGCGATATGAAACCGCGTCGCAAAACCAAAATTACAACACTTGGTCGTGTATTCCGTACACGTATCCAATTAAAACAAACTGGAGGCAAACTCAAAAAACAAAGCGCTAAGGTTATCAAATCATTAGCTAAAAAAAGTGGCCTAAAAAAATAACATAAGAAAATCTAAAAGACCTTGCTCAGTACGAACAAGGTCTTTTTACTGCGTAAAAAAGGCTAGAGACGAATCTCTAGCCTTTTAATATGAACGTTAATAGTCTTATCTACGAACAAGCATTTCCTCTAAGTCCAAGGTCATAACAATATCATCTACATCATCGCAAAGATATTCTGCATTTGCATCGTTTAACTCTATTTCGGTACCATATCCATAGGTAACACCTATAGATATACAACCTAATTCATTGCCTGACTCAACATCGTATTTTCTATCCCCTACCATGTATACGAGACGACGTCCCGTATCATCAGTTAAAGGATTACCACACAATTCGATGGCCTTTTGAAGAATCTCTTTCTTATGAACCAAGCCTTCTTTGTAATTGGCTCCTACAATGACATCAAAGTATTGTGTAATAGAAAAATGATCTAAAATCTCGCGTGCATAAACTTCTGGCTTAGCCGTAGCCAAGGCCACAGTATAATGTTCATTTTTAACCTTGTCCAATAGGTCGATGATGTTAGGATACAATTGATTTTCGAATTTACCAATGGTACCATAGCGTTCACCAAACTTTTTATATACTTTTTCTGCTTCTTCTAATGCCATGCCACAGTGTTCTTGAAATGAATCTACAAGTGGAGGGCCTAAGAATAATAACAATGTTTCATGAGGTGGAATTTCATATCCAAAGAATTCAAGTGCATATGTGACACTCTTCAAAATTCCTTCTTCTGAATCTGTTAAGGTTCCATCCAAGTCAAAAATAATGGTCTTATTCATAATTATTTCTTTAAAGCCTCTTTTAATGTATGCCATGCTAATACAGCACATTTTACACGAGCAGGCATATTAGAAATATTTTGTAAGGCCATAGCATCTTCCAAATCTTCAAGTTTAGATTCGTCGGTAACCTCTTTTTTAATCATACCCAAGAATAATTCTACCAAACGCAATGCTTCTTCTACAGATTTACCCTTGATAATATCAATCATCATGGATGCTGAAGCTTGGCTGATAGCACAACCAGAGCCTGTGTAAGCTGCATCTTTAATAATGCCATCTTGTACATCAATTTGTAGCGTCAAATCATCACCACAACTTGGATTGTGGCCATGTTCGGAAGCAGTAAACTCACTTAACTCACGTTTATTACGCTTATCTTGATTATGTTCCAAAATAAGTTCCGTATACAATTGATCCATTTCCATGTGAATGTCTCCTAATCTTTAAAGCCCATTACCGAACGGACAGTTTTTAATACCTCTAAGAATGCATCTAAATCTTCTTTACGCGTGTATAAATACATGCTGAGGCGTGTAGATGCAGCTACGTGAAAGAATGCGCCCAAAGGTTGTGCACAATGATGTCCAGAGCGTACACAAATACCTTTAGAATCAAGGATAGTCGCTACATCATGAGGATGTACATCATCTATTGTAAAAGCGATAACGCCATGTTTTTCACGAGGGTTTTGAGATCCCAATACGTGAACATGAGGGATTTCAAGCATCTTAGGCAATACATAGGATACCAATTCTTCTTCATGTGCCTCAATAGCATCCATGCCGAAAGATTCAAGATAATCAATAGCGGCATGTAATGTTACAGCACCATGAGCATTTGGTGTACCAGCTTCGAATTTATATGGTAATTCATTGAATGTAGTAGATTGTTCTTTTACATATTCAATCATATCACCACCGAGTAAGAATGGTGGCATTTTTTCAAGTAATTCTCGTTTCCCATAGAGCACACCAATACCTTGAGAAGCACACATTTTATGACCAGAGAATACGAAGAAATCACAGTCCAAGGCTTGTACATCTACCTTCATATGAGGTGTAGATTGAGCTCCGTCAAGAACGACAATAGCCCCTACAGAATGAGCTTTTTCAGTCAATTCTTTCACAGGAAATTCCATGCCAAGAACATTGCTCACATGAGCAAATGCCACAATTTTAGTACTTTCATCAATCTTATTGATTTCACCATCTTTCAAATGGCCCGATTCATCTAAGTACATATACTCTAATGTAGAACCTGTTTTCTCAGCAACATATTGCCATGTAACAAGATTGGCATGATGTTCTGCAACAGTAATGACAATCTTATCACCTTTTGTAGCAAAATTAGCGCCATAGCTATGAGCGATTAGGTTCATCGATTCCGTACTATTACGGGTAAAGACAACCTCTTCTCGCTCACGGGCATTAATAAACTCAACAACGCGGTCACGTGCATTTTCATACGCTTCCGACGCTTCAATAGCGAGGATATGAGAACCGCGATGTGGATTACCATTATGGTGAAGCATATGGTCTGTAAGGCGATCCATTACCATTTGAGGAATTTGCGCCGTTGCACCACTATCTAAGTAGATAAGGCGATGACCATTATGCTCTTTATGTAAAATAGGAAAATCCTTATATGCTTCTGTAATAGGTCTCATAGTCAATCCTCTTAAATCTTATTACGTACTGCAATCAAAGCAGCTTCTTCAATCACGTCATCACCAA
Organism: Veillonella atypica; assembly: GCF_041431435.1. Taxonomy (NCBI): domain Bacteria; kingdom Bacillati; phylum Bacillota; class Negativicutes; order Veillonellales; family Veillonellaceae; genus Veillonella; species Veillonella atypica. Next base: position 112,980 of record NZ_JAPVXV010000001.1, on the reverse strand, counting down.
TGCGATCGATGATTGGTCGAATCATTGATTCTACAATAATATGTTTAGCTTCTACTTCACTAAAACCACGGCTCATGAGGTAGAACAATTTATTTTGATCAATTTGTCCTGCACTAGCTGCATGATTACCTACTACATTATCTTCTTTACACAATAACAATGGTAGAGAAATAGATTTAACAGTAGGATCTAACAATAAACATGTATCTTCTTCAGCACCTTCAGAGGCAACGGCACCGCGAAGGAAATCCAATGTACCACGGAAGGATTTTTTAGATGTATCGCTTAAGGCACCTAATGTATGAATATCACTAAAAGATTTTTTACCACCATGTGTCATGAGCATAGCAATATCAAATTTTTGTTCCTTATTGCCTAAATAAGCAATGTCATGAACGATTTTACTAGATTCACCTTGTAAATCATGTTCATAGTTTAGGAAGTTTTCTTTGCCACCAATTTCTACATTGATGTATTCCACATCGGCATTATCCTCTAGTTTTGTATAGCGATGTTCGATATGCTGTACAGTTTCGTCTAAAAGATTTACTTTTTTAACGACAATCTTGGCATTAGATTTTACATCGTATTCATTAAGATATTGAATATTAGTCGCCTCTTTTGTACCACCATCCAAGAAGAATTGTACTTCTACGTCAGCATCTTCTTCAACGATAAATTGGAAACGACTGGCAATACGTGCACTCGCATCAATGCGAATACCTACCACTTCTTTTGCCTTAGCAGGCACATGAATACGATAGCCTTCAGCTTCGCTTACAAGCTTAGATACAGCCTCACCATTAGCACCTTTATAGTTTGTATTCATCAAAGCTGTCCCAGCTGGCAATGGGCTTATAATGGCATCATTACCTTTTACCAATACAGCTGTAGTTTTGTCTGATTCTCCCCAAAGACTTGCTGGAGTATGGTTAACACGCAACCATCTAAAGGTAGGTCTAGGAAGTTCATTAAATAGTAATTCGCTCATAGTACCTCCTTACCCGATAGAACCTTCTAATTCAAGATTGATTAGATTATTCATTTCAACAGCATATTCCAATGGCAATTCTTTAGAAATTGGTTCTACGAAACCACGAACAAGCATTGCACGAGCTTCTTCTTCACTAATACCACGCGTCATAAGGTAGAAAATAGCTTCATCAGAAATACGGCCAATCTTAGCTTCATGACCTAAATCGACATTATCATTTTCTACAATAATAGCTGGAATTGTATCGGATTGAGAAATTTCATCCAACATCAAGGATTCACAGGATACAGTTGCTTTTGCATGTTCCGCATTAGGACCAATTTTCAACAGGCCACGATAAATAGCAGCGCCACCGGATTTGGAGATAGATTTAGAGTTTACATTACTTGTTGTATATGGTGCATTGTGAACCACCTTACAACCAGTATCAAGGAATTGACCTTCGCCGGCAAATGTTACGCCTGTAAACTCAGCATGAGCACCTTCGCCATTAAGAATACTCATTGGGTACAAACAGGATACGTGAGAACCAAAGGAACCAGATACCCATTCAATAGTACCGCCTTTACCTACAACACAACGTTTGGTATTGAGGTTGTACATATTCTTAGACCAGTTTTCAATTGTGGAATAACGCAACGTAGCGTTATCCTTAACGAACAATTCTACTGCGCCTGCATGAAGATTGGATACATCGTATTTAGGAGCAGAACAACCTTCGATAAAATGTACCTTAGCACCTTCTTCTACGATGATCATCGTATGTTCGAACTGACCAGCACCTGGTGCATTCAAACGGAAATAGGATTGCAATGGAATATCCACTTGCACGCCTGCAGGAACATAGACAAAGGAACCGCCAGACCAAACGGCACCATGAAGAGCTGCCCATTTATGATCGGTAGGAGGAATCAATGTCATCCAGTATTTTTTTACGATTTCTTCATGTTCATGAAGTGCTGTTTCGATATCAGTATAAATTACGCCTTGTTTTACAAGATCTTCTTGAATGCTGTGATATACGACTTCGGAGTCATATTGAGCACCTACACCTGCAAGAGATGTTTTTTCTGCTTCTGGAATACCGAGGCGATCAAATGTGCTCTTAATATCGTCAGGTACTTCATTCCAATCGCCCTTCATATCTACTTTAGGCTTTACATATGTGTAAATATGTTCCATATCTAAGCCAGAAATATCAGGAATCCAATTAGGAATTTCCATACGATTGTAAATCTCTAAGGATTTCAAACGGAAGTCAAGCATCCATTCCGGTTCATTTTTATTAGACCAAATTTCACGGATAATATCTTCTGTTAACCCAGCATCAGCAATATAGGAATACTCAAAATTATTCTTTATATCATAGACACCACGGTCCATATCCGCAACTTGGGTTTTCTTTCTTTCTTCCATGTTGCCTCCTATGCTAATGCTTTGTATGCGTCGTAACCTTTTTCTTCAATTTCACGAACCAATGAAGCATCACCAGTTTTAACGATTTTACCGTTGATCAAAACATGTACAAAATCAGGTTTTAATTTTTGTAAAATTTGATTGTGGTGAGTGATGATTAATACTGCATTATCTTCATTGTGGAAACGATTAACACCTTCGGATACAATGCGAACAGCATCAACGTCAAGACCAGAGTCAGTTTCATCAAGAATAGCCAATTTAGGATTTAAAATAGACATTTGAAGAATTTCATTTTTCTTGCGTTCCCCGCCGGAGAAACCTTCGTTTACATAACGTTGTGCATAGGATGTGTCAAAGGACAATTCATCCATTTTTTCTTTCAATTCTTTTTTGAAAGCCAACGCGCGTACATTTTCACCTGTAATTGTAGATTTTGCAGTACGGATGAAGTTTTCTACAGTAATACCAGGAACGGAAATTGGGCTTTGGAATGACATAAAGATACCTGCTTTTGCACGATCATTTACAGCATCTTCTGTAATATCCTTGCCATCAAATACGATAGAACCTTTATCAACTGTATACAATGGGTTACCCATAATAGCATTTGCCAATGTGGATTTACCAGCACCATTCGTACCCATTACTACGTGAATCTCACCTTTATTTATTGTTAAATTAATGCCTTTAAGAATTTTCTTCTCTTCTACAGACACTTCCAAATCTTTAATCTGAAGTAATTCAGCCAAAATATTTCACTCCTTCGTATCAGATAATCTGATTATATGATTAAAACTTTATAGTCACATAGAAAAACGGCGGTACGCACAAGGGTGATACCGCCGTATTCTCTCGCCACTTTAGCAAGTATGTGCATAACAATCTATACTCATTATACATTCTTATCTAAATGATAGCAAGATATTCCTACTAAAATATACAGGAATTAGAAAAAATCCCTATATATCCGTATATCTTATAGTTTATTAATAGTAGTTCTCAACTCTATTTAATTCTCAATATTATAAATTAGAGAAGTCTAATGTACCAAACAAATCATCGTATGTTTCAGCACGACGAATTTGTGTAACAGATCCATCTTTGTGCAACAACAATTCAGCAGAACGTAATTTACCATTGTAGTTAAAGCCCATCGAATGACCATGTGCACCTGCATCATGAATGATGATACGGTCACCAATATCAATTTTTGGCAATTCTCGTTGAATAGCAAATTTATCATTATTTTCACACAAGGAACCAGTTACATCATACACATGATCTTGAGGAGCATTTTCTTTTCCCATTACTGTAATATGATGATAAGAACCATACAATGCTGGACGCATTAAATTCGCCATGCAAGAATCTAAACCGATGTAATGACGATAGATGTCCTTTTTGTGAATAGCTGTGGAAACAAGATATCCAAATGGGCCTGTTACCATACGACCACATTCGTAGGCCAAATCAATATCCTTAAGACCATTGCCTTTAATGATTCGATCATAAGCTTCATGAACACGTTCGCCCAATTTTTCAAAGTCAACAGGCGTTTGTTCTGGTTTATATGCTACGCCTACACCACCACCAAGATCGATAAATTCAACATCGATTCCTAATTTTTCTTTAATTTCTACAGCTAGGTTAAAGCAGATTTCAGCTGTACCTACCAATCCATCAATATCAAGTTCATTAGATACAACCATAGTATGTAAACCAAAATGTTTTACACCCTTTGCTTGTAATTGCTTATATGCCTCAAATACTTGCTCACGAGTCATACCGTATTTTGCTTCCTCTGGAAGGCCGATAATCGTATTGCCCCCTTCTTTCAAAGGACCTGGATTATAACGTACGCAGAATGTATCTGGTAGAGATCCGTGATGTTTTTCTAAGTATTCAATATGAGTAATATCATCTAAATTGATGATAGCCCCCAAATCTAACGCCTTTTTATACTCTACATAAGGTGTGTCATTGGATGTGAACATAATGTCATGTCCAGTGATACCTACCTTTTCACAAAGAAGTAATTCAGCTAAGGAAGAGCAATCAGCACCTACTCCTAGTTTTTGTAATACACGCATAATATATGGATTTGGAGTAGCTTTCACAGCAAAATACTGTTTAAATCCCTTATTCCAAGAGAATGCGGAGATGAATTTCTTCATATTATTAACGATGCCTTCTTCGTCATAAATATGAAACGGAGTCGGATAGTTAGCAATAATTGCTTCTAATTGTTCAGATGTAAATGGAACTGTTTTTTGATTCATAATAACCTCTCTACATAGTAAAAGACTCATCTATGATGAGTCTTCTAATTAACTGATTATTTAAATAATGCCTTATCTAAACTATAGCGACCTGCACCAGCAAAGAACAGCATGATAGCACCAAAGCCCATTTGCGATGGATAATCCCAACTAAAGAAATTGCCGTTAAGATTCAATATGGTCGCTACCGCCAAGGTACCTACAACTAGAAGCGTGCCAATACGTGTAAACAGGCCTATAATAAGAAGAATACCGCCGACCATTTCTGCATAAGATGCGATGGTACCTAATATAACCTCAAAGCCACTTGGCACACCTAAGGCGGACAACATGGCCCCTACCTTATAAAGACCTTGTTCACCACTTACATATTTTAAGTATCCATGATAGAACATGGAAATACCTAATGCAAGGCGATAGAATAAAAGCCCAAAATTAATATAATCAGGTTTACTTTTAAATAAAAAGTTCAACATAGTAACACCTCTTTATTATATAGATATTTTTAGATATAAAAATTATATGCTATATACTAGTGTCTGTCAAACCAAGACTCTTATATGAAATTCTATAGAATTATACCATAAATGGCTTATGAAATCAATTTATCAAGCCCCATTCCAAGAATAAAAAATCCTAATGAATGTAGCAATCTACATTCATTAGGATTTTAATATATTATCTATGTATCGCTAAAGCAGTTGATTACATCATACCGCCCATGCCACCCATTGGAGGCATTGCAGGAGCAGCAGCATTTTCTTCTACTTTATCAGCTACGATTGTTTCAGTAGTCAATACAAGAGAAGCGATGGATGCAGCATTTTGAAGAGCAGAACGTGTTACTTTTGCAGGATCCACGATACCAGCTTTTACCATGTCGATATATTCTTCAGTCAATGCGTTGAAACCAACACCAGCTTCTGTATTTTTAACTTTTTCTACTACAACGGAACCTTCAAGACCAGCATTGTAAGCAATTTGACGAAGTGGCTCTTCTACTGCACGTTTAACAAGGTTAATACCAGTTTGAACATCACCAGTAGCTTCCAATGTGTTCAATGCAGGGATGATATCGATGAATGTAGTACCACCACCAGCTACGATACCTTCTTCAACAGCAGCACGAGTTGCGTTCAATGCGTCTTCGATACGAAGTTTTTTATCTTTCATTTCAACTTCTGTAGCAGCACCTACTTCGATAACTGCAACACCACCAGATAATTTTGCAAGACGTTCTTGTAATTTTTCACGGTCGAATTCAGAAGTAGTTTCTTCTACTTGTGCACGAATTTGGCTAACGCGTTTAGCAATTACGTCTTTATCGCCTACACCATCGATGATTGTAGTTTCATCTTTAGTGATGCGAACTTGACGAGCTGTACCAAGATCAGTAAGTTCTACAGAATCAAGTTTACGGCCCATATCTTCAGTAATTACAGTACCACCAGTTAAGATTGCGATATCTTCAAGCATAGCTTTACGACGGTCGCCGAAGCCAGGAGCTTTAACAGCTACAGCTTTGAATGTACCACGCAAACGGTTAACTACCAATGTAGCCAATGCTTCGCCTTCTACATCTTCAGCGATGATAAGAAGTTCTTTACCTACTTTTACCACTTTTTCAAGTGTTGGCAACATATCAGCGATAGCACTGATTTTACGGTCAGTAATCAAGATGTATGGGTTATCCATAACAGCTTCCATACGGTCAGGATCAGTTACCATGTATGGGGAAATGTAACCGCGGTCAAATTGCATACCTTCTACTACGTTTAATGCAGTTTGCAAGCCTTTGGATTCTTCTACAGTGATAACGCCATCGTTACCTACTTTTTCCATAGCTTCAGCAATCAAACCACCAATTTCTTCGTCAGCAGCAGATACGCTAGCTACTTGAGCAATTTCAGATTTACCAGAAACTTTAATGGAACGTTTTTTAATTTCTTCAACCAAAGTTTTTACTGCTGTTTCAATGCCTTTTTTCAAGATCATTGGGTTAGCACCAGCTGCTACGTTGCGCATACCTTCTTGAATCATAGCTTGTGCCAATACTGTTGCAGTAGTAGTACCATCACCTGCTACGTCGTTAGTTTTAGTAGCAACTTCTTTAACTAATTGAGCGCCCATGTTTTCAAATGGATCTGGAAGTTCGATATCACGAGCAATAGTTACACCATCATTTGTGATCGTTGGGGAACCGAATTTTTTATCCAATACAACATTACGACCTTTTGGTCCCAATGTAACTTTTACAGCATTTGCCAATTGATCAACGCCACGACCTAAAGCGCGACGAGCTTCTTCATTAAACAAGATTTCTTTTGCCATATGTATTACCTCCTAGATAGTAACACTATCCAATGTAAAGAAATATATGCCCTAAGGCAATATAGAATGTATCATTAACATGTATAGCCTTGAAAGCTATTATAATACTGCTAAGATATCGCGTTCGCTAATAATCAAGTGAGTAGCGCCATCGATTTCTAATTCGCTACCAGCATATTTTGCAAACATAACAGTATCGCCAACTTTAACTTCTGGAGCTACACGTTGACCATTGTCATATACTTTACCAGCACCTACTGCTACAACAACACCTTCTTGAGGTTTTTCTTTTGCTGTATCAGGAAGGAAGATACCACTTTTAGTTTTTTCTTCTTTTGCTTCTAAACGGATAAGAACGCGGTCAGCTAATGGTTTTAACATATGATGTCACTCCTTATTTACTATGTATTATTCATAATTCATTAGCACTCTAACTTATCGAGTGCTAATCACATGTATTATTATAACCTATGTCAAAATAATTGCAAGTACTAATTTTGATTTTTTGACTTTTTAGTTTTTACAAGTACTAATTCATATAAAATAACCTTCTATATAAGCTTTTATATCTTATATAGAAGGTTATATGTATCGCCCTATAGTTTTTATTAATTAGACGATGCTTGTTGAATGATTAGTTTACATATATTGACAATAGACTCTCGTTTCTTCATACTTAATTGCCGAATTCGATTATATGCTTCGTCCTCCGTAATTTTATATAAATCCATAAGAATGCCTGTCGCTTTTTGTATTATTTTTCGTTCTTCTAGAGTTTTCTCTAAATCAGCCATTTGTTGACGTGATTCTAAATCATCTAAAAATCGACCACATGCCATTTCTAATGTTGGAATCAGCTGCTCTTCTCTGACAGGTTTTATTAAATATCCATATACACCAGATTCACGAGCTTTTGTCACTAAATCCTGTTGACTATAACTAGTTAGAAGTACAACAGGTGCCAAGTGGTTAAATCCAATTTGACGAGCTGCTTCTATACCATCTAGCTCAGGCATTTTCACATCCATTAACACCGCATCAGGTTTTAGTTCTTTACACATCGTAATAGCTTCAACACCATTCGATGCTTCCCCAACCACTTCATGTTGTTCAGATTCTATAATATCTCGCAAATCCATGCGGATTAAAGATTCATCATCAACGATTAAAATACGCATTTATTGCTCCTTATGAATATGAATTGTAACAATAACCCCAACATCACCATTTTCAATCGTCATATGACCTTGTAGCTCGTGAGTCACCAAATTATTAATAATTTGCATGCCTAATCGCTTACTTTTAGCCATATCAAAATCACGAGGCAAACCTTTACCTGAATCTGTAAATACTAGTGCAATAGTATCATTCATACTGGATACAGATAATGAAATTATACCATCAGTCCCATCCAACCCATGCACAATACTATTAGAAATCAGTTCATTGAATACAAGAGAAATATAACTGGCTTGATGAGATGAAATAATACAATCGTCTCCGTGATAGCGAAATTCTACATGTTGATTACGATTTACCATGCTCTGGCGTAATAATCGGCACAATTCATCATATATGGATCGTATAGAAATATAGTCTTCATCATAGTGAGATACTAAATCATGGACAAGGGCCATACTTTCAATACGGGAAATACCCTCTTGTAATGCCGATTTTACCTCTGGTAAATCAGAGCGCCGCGCTTCCATCCGTAGTAAGCCTGCTACTGTTTGTAAGTTATTTTTAACACGGTGATGTATCTCTTTAATAATAGAATTTTTAACTAGTAGTTCTTGTTGCTGTTTACTTTCACGAGTACAATCGTGAAGAATTAAAAAGCAACGACATTCATTGCGTCCCATCGGAATAGGAATCAAATGCTGTCTTAGTACCATATTATGATAGATTTCTTCGGATACAAAATCATTTCGTTCATCTATGACACGATGAATAGCAGATATTTTTAAAGAACTACCAAAAATAGATGTGCCCACCAACCGCCGATCAACACCGACAATATCCGCCAAGTGTAACGCCGTATCATTGCCGTACAAGATAGTCCCATTTTGGTCAAAAATGATGAGCCCATCCAAATACGATATAGGCTCATATTCTTTAATTTGTTCATCTGTGGCCGTCAACATCAATCGTTGCATTGTATCGGCTATGATAAATCCTCGTTTTCCTTCCACACCATTGGCAGGTGCTATATAAGAGAAGGAAATGCCTCCTATAGTCTTACCGCCATTATCGACAATAGGAAATAGATATTCAAATCCATTTTGTGTGGATTGTTGAAAGCTTTCACCGGTGGTGATTAGTTTTTTCCACATATCAGAACTAGGTATGCGTGATGTAACTAATGAGTCATTAGACTCATATATACACATCATGTCATCATTCGCAATCTCTGTAAACAAAACAATCTTATGTTTACTCACCGATTGGCCAAAGCGAATCATATGACTAATATGAACTAGTAGGGCTGCTTGCAAACTAGATAGATTTGTTTCCTTAACAAGTTCATCATATATATGTACAGTCATACTAGTTACCTTCTACCCATGCAACGGTACCAATTGGCACACTAGGCTTAGCATTTAAATGTAAATCGCAGAATTTTCCGGCTTGTGCCATATAGTAAGCACGGCATCCAATCATAGCCGCATTATCAGTAGCTAAAATTTTACCTGGTTTATAGTACGTAAATCCTTCTTCATTACACATATTCTCTAATGCTACTTGTAAGCCTTGGTTAGCAGATACACCACCAGCAATGGTTATTTTAGTTTCCCCTAGTGTATGAGCTGCATCCTTAGTTTTTTCTACTAGAACATCTACGATAGCCTTTTGAAAGGACGCCGCCACATCAGCCTTATGTATGTCTTCACCCTTTTGAGATTTACTATTTAAGTAGTTCAAAACAGCTGATTTTAAACCACTAAAGCTAAATTCAAAATTTCCCGACTCACTAAGGGCCTTCGGAAACTCAATAGCATCTGGATTGCCCTCTTTTGCTAATGCATCAATATGAGGTCCTCCTGGATATGGAAACCCCATAACGCGGGCAATTTTATCAAAAGCTTCACCGGCCGCATCATCCCGTGTTTGTCCTAAAATCTCGAATTCTTCATAGCCTTTCACATGAACTAGCATAGTATGACCACCGGATACAACAAGGCTTAAAAATGGTGGTTCTAATGTAGGATTAGCTAAGAAATTAGCAAAAATATGACCTTCCATATGATGAACAGGTACTAAAGGAATCCCCGTAGCAAAGGATAATCCTTTTGCAGCTGCTACACCAACTAATAGGGCCCCTACTAATCCAGGACCATAGGTAACCCCTATATGATCAATGTCATCCAATGTGACATGAGCATCCGCTAAAGCCTTATCAATAACAGGGATAACTTGTTCTATATGATGACGGGATGCAATTTCTGGCACTACACCACCAAATTTTCGGTGAATTGGCACCTGACTCGATATGACATTAGAAAGTACTGTACGGCCATCCTTAAGTACAGCTGCCGATGTTTCATCACAGCTACTTTCTAATGCTAATGTATATACACTCATTTTCCTTCCTCTTTAATAAGAGACATGATATACGCATCTTCTTTAGGCTCCGAGTAATAATTTTTTCGCATACCTTTTACAGTAAACCCCAATTGTCGGTATAAAGATAAAGCAGACAAATTAGATATACGAACTTCTAAAAAGATTTCATGCATGCCTCGTTTAAAACATTCCTCTATCAATGCACTCGTAAGTTTAGCACCAAAGCCTTGGCGTCTTGCAGATGGACGTATCGCAATATTCGTAATTTGCCCCTCATCATATACGAGCCACGCCCCTGCATAACCTACAACACCATTGGCATCTTCTACAACATAATAGAGTTTCTTATCTTCATTCAGCAATTCTGTTTCTATGGAATCTAAACTCCAAGGAACAGAAAAGCATTCCATTTCAATAGCAAAAATTTCCTTTGCATCCTCAATCGTTGCTCTACGGACTGTCATGTCTATTTTTCACCTGCCGCTTCGATTACAGTGACTGTAGGATTCTCCTTTAACATAGCAGGATTATCTTTATGCTTTTCTTCCCACAATACTTCTGCTTCAGACCGTCTAATATAGTACGGTACCATATCCATAGGATCAGCACTTTCACCTCGTTCAATCAAAGGGCGGGCGCTTAATAATAAAGAGCTAGCCTTAGGTATGCGATAGATAGGATCACCAATGATTAATAACTCATCATCTGCTACTAGTGGAGCAATCCGCTTAATACCATCGCCCACAAATACGACGCGTTTATGTTGGTTTCGTAATCGTTCTACTAATGAAGCAGCTTCCACTACGAATGGCTCTTCTTTAACCTGTAAACGCTCTCCATCATATGCATACAGAGCCGCATAGACATGTTTCTTTTGCGCATCAATAACCGTGCAAATCGTATCAGTAGTGTATGGAATATTACGCGCTAATCCATCCATAGTCATAACTCCATATAAAGGTATATGTAATGCATAGGCCATCGCCTTTGCTGTTCCCATTCCTATGCGCAAACCTGTAAAGGAACCGGGACCACTAGCAACAACGATTCCTTTTAAATCAGATTTTTCTACCCTCGTCATCTCTAGCAATGATTGAATATGTGGTACCAACTGCTCAGAATGAGTCAATCCTGCTTGTATAGTAATTTCACCAAGTAACTGACTTTCATTCATCACAGCAACACTAGAAACGACAGAACTCGTTTCAATTCCCAACCACATACATACCTCCTAAAGTATTCAATGTTTCAGCGTCAAGTACATCGCTCTCTAATGTAATCCGTCTAGAGTGAGTATCAATCGAATCAATATGTATCCATAACGTTTCATCGGGCAATTCATCTTCAAACTTATCCGCCCACTCTACAATGGCAACTTGATCCTCTGTAAATTCATAAAATCCAATATTTTCTAATTCACTTACATCATCCATGCGATATAAATCAAAATGGTATATTTCACCAGCCAATGTCATATAGGTATTCATAAGAGAAAATGTAGGACTTGTAATATCCTCCGACACGCCAAGACCCTTTGCTATACCCTGAGACATATGAGTCTTACCAGTCCCTAAATCACCGATTAATGCCATGCATAGTGGACTAGCAGACTCTTTGACCCACTGCCCTAGGCGTTCACCAAAACATTGCGTATCCTCTACAGAATATGTTTCTAATGTAACTTTATTTTTACTCATGAAAATGATTATATCCTTTCGCTTCTAATAAGCGTATCTCTTTATTCTTAGTCACCGATTGTACCATCGGTTTTCCCTCTATAACCTCACCAATAAGCGTGATAGAACCTAACTGTTCTAATGCCTGTGAAAGTTCCTTAGGCGCCGTAAATACGAGCTGAAAATCTTCACCGCCCAACAATGCATAATCAACAGGATTAGTATGTAATACAGCAGCTAGTTTATATGTTTCTTCATGCAATGGGATAAGTGCTTCATCAATGACGATTGAAACATGTGATGCCTTTGCAATTTCATTCAACTCACTACTAAGTCCATCGCTAATATCATTCATACTATGAATGCCTAGATCTCGCAATTTTTGGCCTAATTCAATCTGTGGTTCTGGACGCTGATGCCCAATTCTCGTCATTGGATAGCCATCTAGATTATACGATAAGGATCCTAACCCTGTTGCAGCATAACCAATATAATTAGTGACGCCCACCACATCCCCAGGTCGAGCACCACTTCGTAGTATCGCTTTACCTTTAGGCACTTCGCCTATGATAGTAATGGTCCACACCATGGGGCCATCTATACTGACCGTGTCACCGCCAATAAGATTTACATGATATCGTTGGCACTGATCCTTAATCCCTCTATAAATTTCATCTAAAATTTGCGTGTCAATATGACCTGGTGCAGATACAGATAATACAACCTGACGTGGTATACCTCCCATAGCAGCAATATCACTCAAATTAGCCGTCATCAAACGATATCCTACATCATAGGGCGCCATATAATGAAAGCTAAAATGAACACCTTCCACCATGGTATCCGTACTTATGAGCTGATCATACCCTTCACTAGCTTTATAAATGGCACAATCATCGCCAATGCCTTGCACCACTGTCTTATTGTCATATATTGTATCCGATTCAATACTATGTATGAAATTAAATTCACCAAGAGTTTTAAGTTCCACTATATCACCTTTTTTATCTTATACACTATATGTATTGTAACATATATAAGAATGCAAAAAAAATCGACCTCATCATACTGATGAGGTCGATTCGTACATTATTTTTTTATGAGTTGTTCCATCCGTTTAATAGGGCTATTCGTATCAAATGCACCTACAATAGGAACCTTTTTGCCATCACATACAAAGAGCACTCCATTGATATTATCAAAAGAGGTCAATGTGTTAACAATAGCAGCCATTTGCAACTTAACAGTTAAGTCGCCACCTTTACCATCAACAAAAGCTTTATTTACCTCTACAGAAGCAACTCCATCTTTAACTGTTACAGAGTTGATTTTTATCGCTTTATCAAAGATAGGATACTTTTGTTGGCGATCAGCTTTTAACATGGCAAGCAATGCCGCCTTCGGCGTCACCTTATCTGCTGCGATATCCACGGATTGTTGTTTAACACCGGAACCATCTTCAGTAGGAACAAAGAATACCATTTTAACGGATTCACTAGAAGTCTTAGCAGTTTCAGCATCTTTATTGACCTTGACCTCTTGGCTTACGTTTGTAGAACCTGTGTTTTGCATTTGATTGGAATTACAGCCCGCTGTAAAAGCTAGGATGCCGATACAAGCAATCACTGTTATTTGATTTCGAATATTCATCCTTAGCCTCCAAAGTAACTAGCAATACCAGCAGCAATGCGATTAGCAAAGTCTTGTTTTGTTTGGTCGCTCTTCAATGCACGTTCTTCATTAGGGTTAGAAATAAAGCCTAATTCTACGAGAATAGCCGGCATATTTGTATGTCTTAATACATACAAATTACCTTCTTGGATACCTCTGTCACCATTAAAGCCTGGTACATTAGCAATTTGATTTTGTACTTTTTGTGCTAAGCGAGCGTCATTACCAGTTTTAGAATAGTAGTATGTAGCAATGCCACCTACACTTGGGTTGTTGAAAGAGTTAATATGAACACTTACAAAGGCATCTGAATTATGGGAGTTTGCTATATTAACGCGAGCACCCAACTCATCAACACCACTCGCATTAGGACCATATACATCGGCATCTGTAGTACGAGTCAGGAATACCTTAGCACCGCGAGCTTCTAAAGCTGATTTCAAATATTTAGCAATCGGTAATGTTGCACTTTTTTCTTGGAACCCTGTAGGGCCGATAGCACCTGGGTCGCTACCACCATGACCTGGATCAATAGTAATCACCTTACCGGATAATCCTCCTGATACAGAGTATATACCGGACCCTTTGCTACTTGCTGGCGCTGTAGCTGGGGATGGTTTCTTACCATAATTGATAGGTTTTGGAGCCACGCCTTTTTTCTGTACATCTACAACAATTCGATACGGCTTTTGATTGACTGTATCCTTCTTCAAAGAGAAAACCTTCACATCATTAGTATCCAATGCGGATGGAGTTTTAATCGTAACTGCCACATCTTTGCCTACTTGTGAAAGTTGAGCTACGCTAGCAATGGAAGAATCCATATAAATAGTATTCTTCGCCGTTTTTAGCTTCGTATTCTTCAAAGTAACCGTTGTCGTTTTTCCATCTTTACTGATGGATGCTGCCGCGTTTACAGGAGTAGATAAATCCATAACCATACGTACATATGGAACAGGTGCATCAGTTCTCGTTACCCAACGAGCATCCTGTAAATTAGCAGCCTTTGCTTGACTTAACAACAGTGGTACAGCCATGAGAAAAGCAAAGCAAATTAAAAATAGTTTACGCAATACATTCACTCCAATCTAACTGACATACTTTTTGTCCAAACCATAGAGATGAGCCGATGATACTAATGTTTCGTCTCATCGTTCCAATCTATCCATAAACTAATGTTAGATTATAGATAGATTATTTCATACAAACATGAAGATAGGTATACGGATTATACATATCTATCATCGTTCTGTAGAAATTTGCCATTCATTCCCATCCGTACTAATGTGAATACGTCCCATCGTATCTGTACGATAAATGGCGATATTGTGTTCATTCAAATGACGTAATGTCACATCATGAGGATGACCATATTTATTATATAACCCACAAGAGATTAATGCACTCTCTGGTTTGACGGATTTTAGGAAATCTTCAGAACTACTTGTTCGCGATCCGTGATGCCCCACCTTCAAAATACGAGCAAAGAGCTTACTATTTTGCTCTTTTATAAGCCGTTGTTCTTCTTGTAATTCTGCATCACCTGTAAAGAGCATAGAAAATTTACCAAATATAAATTTACCAACAATAGAATTATTATTTAAATCCGGTTGCCCTTTTTTATCTACTAATATATCATCCCAAGGCGCATATACTACAAATACTGCACCATGACCAAAATCAACAGTACCACCTTTTTTTAACGTAGTGCGTTGAATATTCTTTTTCTCAATCCATTTTTCATATGTTTTATACATATTATTGTCAACAGAAATACCATCATCATATACATGTTCTATAGGCATTGCTTTTGCAATAGCTAAAAAACCACCCATATGATCTGCATGAGGATGTGTGATGATGACATTTTTAAGCTTAGTAACACCGAGATTATGTAGTTGGGCTACAATATTTTCACGATGTTCTATATCTCCCGTATCAATCATGCTATACTCATCACCAACTTTAAGAAGTATTGCATCCCCTTGGCCGATATCTAGCATATAGATATCAACATGCCCTTCTGCATTAGTCTGCTTTGTATCAATAGAATAATTGGATGATGCCGACACGGCTTGTGTAGCCGCTTTGGAAACATCTGAATTCGAACAACCTGCTAGCACAAACAGTGGCACTAATAAAGTTATGAAGCATAGTAGTATTCGTTGTAATCTCGTCATATACCTATCCTTTCAATAACTCTTGTAGTACCAAACCAACGGATTGGCTTACATCACTTGGTGTATAGCCCCAAGGTTTTTCTTCAGCCAATATATCAGCGCTTCGACTATGTACATAGACACCTAATAAGGCCGCAGACTGTAAAGAATAACCTTGTGCTACAAAGGCGGCTATAATCCCCGTTAAACTATCACCCATTCCTCCTGTTCCCATACCAGGATTGCCTATCATATTGATATATACTTCACCGGTAGGAAAGGCAACTAAACTAGGAATTCCTTTTAAAACTAGCACTACATTATGAGCTACAGCAAATTGAATCGCTAACTCTACATAATGCTTCTCTATAAAATTAATGGATGTATCAATAAGACGGCTAAACTCGCCTAAATGAGGTGTCATAATACAATTTTTAAACTGCATATTGCCTTCATAAGTAATAGTCTTATCCCCATGTGCATAAACATGTCCTATGGTGCCAAGAGCATATAATCCATCAGCATCGATAACCATATGTCCCGATTGTCGTTCTAACAAAGAATTTACCAATACTTTGGCTTCATCTGTGCGTCCTAATCCAGGGCCAACGGCAACGACATCATAGGATTGTAAATTGATGGAACCTATATTTTCTAATGGCAATACCATGACTTCTGGTATGCATTTAGACTGTACGATAGATCGCACACTATTAAGAACGGCTAATGAAACCTTACCGGCTCCACCGTGTACGGCCGCCTCTGCGCTTATGATAGGTGCTCCTACCATTGATTCAGAACCGCCCACAATTAAAGCATTACCATTAACACCCTTATGGGCCTGCGGCATTCGATCACTAAGTTCCAATGAAGCTAAACGATCATATAAAACATAATGAGATGTGTTAAACGGCGCCTCTGATTCTAATGCTAATTCCCAAGGTACCCCTAACGGTGCGATGATTACTGTGCCTGCCAAGGATTTGCCTGGATATAACAATAGCCCCTCTTTAATAGATCCAAAAGTCACTGTCGCATCATAGGATAATGTATAATCCGAAGCCTGCCCCGTAGTGGCATCAACACCAGCGGGCACATCGATAGCCCATAGAGAAAATCCATATTGGTTGCGTTCCACATCGATGTCATGTAGTACAGATATTACAGATTCTCGTAATTCACCTTGAAAACCTGTTCCCATTAAACCTTCTACGACAACATGAACACGGGACCAATCACTAAAACTTTCAAAAGGAACAATATCAATTCTCATGGCGCGCACCATGGTCAGTTGTTTATTAAATAGCTCACTACCATGTGATACATTGCCTACTAATGCAATGGTAACGGGAATTCTTTGTTCTATTAAATGACGAGCCGCTACCAGTCCATCGGCTCCATTGTTACCAACACCACACACCAATAGAACCATACCTGTAAAAGGATCCTCGTGAAAACGTTCTCCTTCTACATCTACCAACGCATCGGCTATACCTCGACCTGCATTTTCCATGAGCAACTCCAAAGGCACGTGTAGATGACGCGGTACATAGGCATCAATATGTTGTGATGCTTCTCTCGTTAAACTGTACATAAATTACCTCTTTATGATGACCGTACTCATAGCGTACGACCGACAGTGACTAATAGAAACTATAGATTCTGTATACATTCGTTCTTGCATAATTTTTTTGAAAGCCCCCGTTATGCTTAGAGATGGAGCCCCGAATTCATCATGGCACACCTCAATATCATGCCATGAGCCGTAACGCAATCCAGTCCCCAATGCTTTCAAAAAAGCCTCTTTTGCTGCGTAAATACCTGCATAGGATTGATAGATCCCTGTGCGTTTACTTTCACAATAAGCAATTTCACGTTCCGTATATACGCGCTGTCGAAAGCGCTCTGAACGGTCTATGGCTTTTTTAATTCGATCAATTTCTATTATATCTGTGCCTAATCTCATATCATAACCTCTTATATGTCGATTATCTATCTTTTTATTATACACAATTTTGTTAGATTAATCATTGATGAAAGCACAGTCTATTAATAGTTAAGCATAGTATAAATAAAAACTTTATGATTCATATTTACAGCAGCGTACATTATGTTATGACGCATATCCATATCTTCAATTTCAAGATTTTTTGGAAAAGAAGCAATCTTAGTAACGTTTCCTGTTTTATCTACAGTAATAACAGTGGATAACGTTGCAAATATAGTTTTACCATCATTAGCAAAGGCACCATTATTATTATAATCATCATAATTAGCATCTATATCTTTAGACTGAACGAGTTGAAACTGTGATGTATAGTAATTGATACGTCTCATTGTTGCATCTACAGGAACAATCGACATAAACTGATTCGTTTTTTTATCATAGGCTAAATTAAATACCCGTTCAGGAATCGTAATAGTATTGCCAATACTCATTGTATCTGCATCTATTGTAGTAATGCGATGGCCATCAATCATAGCATTCGTAGTGTATAACAAATTAGTGTCTGGATTATAGGTAAGCGTATTCATATGTGCTAATACATAAGCATCACGAAATTTATAGGTACCAACAATATCAAATGTTCTTGGATCTAGCTCATATATAACTTGTCGCGTATTTTCAGAATTAATACAAGCTAATACAAATACATCTTTTTTTGAGTTATAGCAGAATCCTTGACATTGATTAACGGAACTATCAATGGGTATCTCTTTTAACAGTTTTAAATCAACCATTGTCTTGCTAACATCTTGTTGTTGCAGTGCATATGTTATTGGTAGATAATCCATAATATGTTGTATGTCCATAGAGACCTCTATCATTTTACTTGAATCGTATAAACAAAAAACAGGTGATAAGATTACTCTTATCACCTGTTCAAGCGTTTCCGCTTGTAGTTGGTGCCGGAGGTGGGACTTGAACCCACACGGTGTTACCCGCTTGATTTTGAGTCAAGTGCGTCTGCCATTCCGCCACTCCGGCGTCTCGGAACATTTGTAATTATATAGGAATAACAAATGTCTGTCAACAAATTTTTTATATTTTTTCTAAAATATTTGTGAGTGTATGCATCGCCACATCATCTTGCTGTTTCCAGGTCAAAGTAACACCTGTAATATAACCTTTTCGAGCGTATTCAACATCCGTTGGTACGTCTTCCTTTCCACAATCCAAGTCTCCAGCCAACCAATAATAATCTTGACCTCGTGAATTAATTCTAGCATCAATTATATTACTATAGGTTTGAAGCCCTTGGCTCACCAATTTAAAATGATCCCAATCACAAATGCCGCGCAATGGGAAATTAACATTTAATAGGCCTTCAAAATTACCATTTACATAAATTTTCTCAATTAATTCATGAATAAATGGATGCATTTCATGACCACGCTCAATCGAATATCGCTCTACAGATAAAGCAAGGCCAGGGATTCCATAAAAAGCACTTTCCATGGCTGCAGATACGGTTCCTGAATACAATACATCAGAACCTAAATTAAAGCCATGATTAATACCTGAAATAACAAGATCAGGCATGTCATCGGCTAATAAATAACTGAGTCCAAATTTCATACAATCAGATGGAGTTCCTGTAAGTGCATAAAGGCGAGGATTTTCATCCTCGCCATTGTACGCATCTAATTTTAAAGGAATCTCAGTCGTCAATGCATGGGATTTAGCACTTTGTTCAGTAGCTGGTGCTACAACGGTAACACGATAATATTGACTTAAATACGTCGCTAATTGGCGTAAGCCATCAGCTAAAATGCCATCATCGTTACACATTAAGATATGCATAGTCACTCCTATAGATTCTATTTTTTATTCTTATTCATATCTCCCATACGAGTTAATTTAACATCCCCCAAGCCAACAGCTCTTGTATGCACCGTATGAGACCATTCCTTATTATGACGACGGAACCATCCTAAAATATTTACTGGAACCCATGAATATACAAAAATTGGATATAACAAGTAGTAAAACCAAATTTTAGGTGGTACCTTAATTTTCAACAATACAATTAATGGGAATAGATATTGCCCAATACCAATAATTTGCCATACGGACATAGGCATAATTTGGTACAAAATATTGGTGTAAATTGGCACATATGCATTGATATAAGAAAATACCAAATATACGGTCGTCAACAATAAGAAATAAGGCTGACTCACTTGCAAAATACCATCTAAAATGACAATATTACCTTGCTTAATACCCGCTGCAAATAATTTAGGAATATAACGATCTGCACAATCAAATTGACCTTGTGCCCAACGCAAACGTTGTTTACAAGAAGCCATCATAGTTGTTACTTTTTCATCATACACGATAGCATCATGAGCCCATGTCGTCTTAATACCATGTGTTAATAACTTCATAGAGAACTCCATGTCCTCCGTTAAGCTTGTACAATCCCATCCGTATTCTTTAATAATAGATGTACGAATACACATACCCGTACCGCCAAGTGCCGTTGATAAACCAATACGATATTTGGCTAAATGCCACATATGGTTAACCATCCAGAACATGATTGAAAAAGTGCCCGCAACCCATGAATCTGTAGGGTTTTTGGAGTTAAGATACCCTTGAATAACAGATTCACCTTTTTCGAGGTGATCATTCATTTCTAACATAAATTGAGGGTGTACCAAGTTGTCAGCATCAAAGATGAGGAATGCATCATATTTCCTATCCATTTTATCCACGCGGTCAAACATCCACCCCATGGCATACCCTTTACCAACCTCTTCTTTGTTGAAACGTTCGTGAACATTAGCTCCTGCGGCACTGGCCACTTCAGCCGTTTTATCAGTACAGTTATCCGCTACAACAAAAATATCATACAAATCGTCTGGGTAATCTAAACCTTTTAAGTTTTTTACGAGCTCTCCTACTACAGCCTCTTCATTATGAGCACACACAACAATGGCGAATGAATTTTTTGGCGTATAGTTTTTATGAACTCGAGACCGCCACATACCTATAACGGCAAGTACGAAATAATAAACCGTATAAATTACGATTATTACCTGCATAGGGATCAATATCAGATCCAGTAGGTAATCCATAAGACAAACCTCCACAGTCTATTTGCGCACTATATTCAACGCCGTATTAAACAGACCAAACAACACATAACCAGTAAAAATCATAACAGCCCATGTATGCCAATCATATACCAATGCAGCAATGATGATGAGAGCAACCAATGCGATAGCAATTTTGCTAATGCGAACTGCACTGTGACCTTTAAAGTCAGGATATTTTACTTCACTAACCATTAAGATACCAACAAGAATCATGGACACAAACAAAACTAGCTGTGGGACTTGCACACCACATAAAATATAGGTAGCCGCTAAACAACCTGCTGCTGGAATAGGAAGACCTTCAAAATAGCCGTGAACTTCATCAGTTTTAATATTAAAACGAGCTAAACGAAAAGCGCCTAAAACAGCAAAGGCTAATAACGGAATATAACCGAGCCAGCCTAGTCCTTGCAAATCATTAACATACAGCATATAAGCAGGGGCAACGCCAAATCCGACTACATCGGATAAGGAATCTAATTCACGCCCCATAGGACCTGCTACGCCTAATGCACGTGCCACACGCCCATCTAAACCATCTGCAATCAGTGATAGTATCACACAAATAGCCGCCCCAAAGGTATTGCCCGTAGCAGACAATGTAATGCCGATAACACCAAATGCTAAATTAGAACTAGTAAATAAATTTGGAATAACTGATTTATTCATGACGAAGCCTCCCGATAATCGTATCCCCACCAGTAATATGCTGACCTTTTTCAATGCAAATCTCTACATTTTTATCCATGTAAATTTCAGTACATGAACCAAACTTAATCATACCATATAACTGGCCACGTTTTAATACACTATCAAGATCTGTCCAAGAAACAATACGACGAGCTAATAAACCTGCAATTTGTGTGACGAGTACTTCTGTTTTATCGTTTTCTATACAAATTGTATGACGTTCATTTTCAAACCCCACATCTTCTTTGAAAGCAGGTAAAAAACTTCCCATCGTATAATGACGATATGTAATTTTGCCTTCAATAGGAGCTCGATTGGCATGCACATCAAAAACAGATAAAAAGATTGTTACCTTTTTACATTCTCGATGTAAATACAAATCTTCATATACATCTTCAATTTCCATTACCTTGCCATCAGCTGGAGATAAAATAGCATCTGGGTCAGTAGGAATGTTGCGTTTTGGATTTCTAAAAAAGTTCACAAAAAATAATGCCAAAATAAATGTAATGATTGCGATACTATAATATCCAAAATACACCGCTATAATCGTAATGAAGAGCATCACTCCGATTAAAGGAAATCCTTCTTTTATTATTGGTCCTGTAGGCACAACTAAACTCCCCTATTTATTCTTAATAACAGTCCACATAAACTTTGGTATAGCCAACATTCGGCCTATACGTTTAGGTTCCAGATATAATCTATATAACCATTCTAAACGATTACGTTGCATCCAATGAGGTGCGCGTGGAATATTTCCAGCCAATACATCAAAAGACCCTCCTATACCAATGGCTACAACGCCTTGTAAAGAGGATAGTTTTTCTGAAATCCATTGTTCCTGTTTTGGCACACCTAATGCAACAAATACGAGCTTAGCACCCGAAGTTTTAATATCGTTAATAATACGTTGTTCCTCTGCTTCATCAAAGAACCCATCATGGATGCCAGCTATATTAATAGTACCATACATTGCTTGTAAATTAGAAACTGCTTGTTGTGCTACACCAGGCGCAGCACCTAAACAATATATGGGGATTTGATTGCTTACAGCTTGTTTAAACAATTCTTTGGTAATATCAACACCAGTAACGCGTTCAGGCACTCTTTCACCCATGCGTTCCGCTGCCCATAATATACCAGCTCCATCAGGAACAACTAGACTAGCGGAATTCAAGATCCCGTGTAACACGGGATCCTGATTGGCTAGCATAACCATTTCAGCATTGGCAGTTGCTACAAGATGTAGCCCTGATTGCTTCGTCATCTCTATAATTTTTGAAACTGCTTCGTCCATAGTGATGCAATCAATAGGGACGGATAATACCGAAATACGTTTACTCAAAATAATACTCCATTATAAACCACTATAGTTCGGTGCTTCTACGGTGATACTTACATCATGTGGATGACTTTCTTTCAAGCCTGCTGCCGTAATTTGAATAAATTGAGTGTTTTCAATCATTTCTTTAATATTATGGCAACCACAGTATCCCATACTTGCACGTAAACCACCAACCATTTGGAAAATAGTATCTGCCAACATACCTTTATAAGGTACACGACCTTCGATACCTTCAGGAACTAATTTTTTAGCTTCTGATTGGAAATAACGATCTTTACTACCAAGCTTCATAGCCCCTAAGCTACCCATACCACGGTATACTTTATAGGAACGGCCTTGGTAAATAACAGTTTCTCCTGGGCTTTCATCAGTACCAGCAAGAATATTACCCATCATAACAACATTGGCACCAGCTGCAATCGCTTTCGCAATGTCGCCAGAATATTTAATACCACCATCAGCGATTATTGGAATACCATAACGTCTTGCTACTTGAGCGGACTCATAGACAGCAGTGATTTGAGGTACACCAATACCAGCAATGACACGTGTTGTACAAATAGAGCCAGGTCCAATACCAATTTTAACAGCATCTGCACCAGCTTCAATAAGAGCCTCTGTACCAGCTGCCGTTGCCACATTACCAGCAATAACTGGAATATGTGGATATGCTTGTTTAATTTCTTTTAATGTACGCAATACACCTGCAGAATGACCATGAGCAGTATCGACGATGATAACATCGGCTTTAGCTGCTACGAGAGCATCTAGACGATCATACATATCTTTAGAAACACCAACAGCAGCACCAACTAATAGACGGCCGCTAGCATCCTTTGCAGAATTAGGATATTTTGTAGCTTTTTCAATATCTTTAATGGTGATTAAGCCCTTTAAATTACCATCTTTATCAACTAATGGTAATTTTTCAATACGATGTTTGCTCAAAATGGATTTAGCCATTTCCAAAGAAGTACCTTCAGGAGCGGTAACTAAACCTTCACTGGTCATACATTCGCCAATTTGACGGGATAAATCAGTTTCAAATCGCATATCGCGATTTGTAATGATCCCTACTAGTTTACCATGTTCTGTAATAGGTACACCAGAGATTTTATATTTACGCATCAATTCTTCTGCATCAGAGAGAAGGTTCTGAGGGCTTAGGAAAATCGGATCAACGATAACACCATGCTCAGAACGTTTAACTGTATCAACTTCATGAGCTTGTTCCTCGATGGACATATTTTTATGAATAACACCCATACCGCCTTCACGAGCCATGGCAATGGCCATACGGGACTCAGTAACAGTATCCATACCAGAACTAATCATTGGGATATTTAGTGAAATATCACGTGTTAATTGTGTCTTTAAATCTACTTGATATGGTAATACATCAGATGCTGCCGGTACTAACAATACATCATCAAAAGTCAATCCACGCATACCGAATTTATCGTCTCTCATTTGTTTTTCCTTTCTCGTATAATAAAAAACAAAACTACGACCCATTCTAGCCCAGTGGGCTAGAACGGATAATCGTAGCTTTCATTAGCGTTCAGACCGCAAAATGCCGCCTTCCATAAACTCATCTTTTTTCATATCAACAAAAATAACCTTAACTGCTTCTGCAGGAACCTTTACGATGTCTACAGTAGCCTTAGTGATAGCTTCACCTAATTGTTTCTTTTGTTCTTTTGTACGACCTTCAACGAGTTCAACATGAATTAATGGCATATGGCACCTCCATAGATACAAAAATATTGTTTTTTATATTATACGAGAATAGGCCGTTATATACAAGGGGAAAACCTAGATAAAACCTAGTATTATCGCACCTTATAAAATTATTAGTCCTACCTCTTAATTATACAATATTCTAAGAAATTTTTCACCAAATCTTTTTGATAATTCTTCTTTCATTTGAATTTCTAGTTGATCGATGCCAAATTCTCGGATATATGACAGTACATCATTACGTGCCGTAACTAGTATATCTATATCTTTTATGATATTAGCGACCCGTAAATCAGGTAATCCTGATTGCGCAAGTCCAAACAATTGGCCAGATCCACGCAGTAATAAATCTTGTTCTGCTAATTCAAATCCATCTTGCGTGGATTCCATCAACCGCAACCGTTCTTGACTGACATCCCCCTTGGAATCGCTAACTAATATACAATACGCCTGAATGTCACCACGTCCAACGCGACCTCGTAATTGGTGTAATTGGGATAATCCAAAACGCTCAGCCCCTTCTATGCACATAATCGTCGCATTAGGAACATTGACGCCAACCTCGATAACGGTTGTAGACACGAGCAATTGAATACGGCCATCATGAAAGGCTTGCATCACCTCGTCCTTTTCTTTTGGATTCATACGCCCGTGAACAAGGCCCACTTCAAAACTTTTATAAAAATAGTCTTTCAATTCCAAAAAGAGTTCTTCTGCTGCTTGCAAATCAAGTTTTTCAGATTCCTCTACAAGAGGGCAAACCACATATACTTGATGACCTGCCGCCATTTCCTTACCAAAGAACACGCGCAATCGTTCTTTATATGAGCTATCTACTACATAGGTCTTAACAGGTTTACGACCTGGAGGCATTTCCTTAATAAGGGATACCGCTAAGTCACCATATACGGATAGGGTCATCGTTCTTGGAATCGGTGTGGCTGTCATAATCAAAACATGAGGATATACGCCCTTATGTTGTAATGCGGCACGCTGATTAACACCAAAACGATGTTGCTCGTCGATAATAACCAATCCTAAGTTCTTAAATTGAACCTTGTCCTGAATGAGCGCATGGGTACCGATAATCAATTGT
Organism: Veillonella atypica; assembly: GCF_041431435.1. Classification (NCBI taxonomy): domain Bacteria; kingdom Bacillati; phylum Bacillota; class Negativicutes; order Veillonellales; family Veillonellaceae; genus Veillonella; species Veillonella atypica. The sequence goes on along the minus strand of NZ_JAPVXV010000001.1, from coordinate 86,907 downwards.
ATGGTTCCATTGGCTAACTCCTCATAGATTCTATCCTTTTCTTTTTTAGGTGTGGATCCTGTAAGCAATGCAATGTTAATAGGTAAATTGTTACAAAATTCAGTTATGCCTTCAAAATGTTGAGTCGCTAAGATTTCTGTAGGTGCCATGATAACAGCTTGATATCCATTTTCTACGGCTTTCACAAGGCTCAATGTTGCTACAACAGTTTTGCCAGAGCCCACATCACCTTGTAATAATCGTTGCATGGGCCGTTCATCTTGCATGTCCTGTGAAATTTCTGTTACCGCCCGTTCTTGATCACCCGTCAGCTGAAAGGGTAAATTCGCCCTACATTGTTCCATCAATGTACCATCGGGCTCCATCTTAGGCCCTACATGACATTGCTCTTTATTTCTAAGCAGAGCCAAGCCAGACTGCATGATAAATAATTCTTCATAAGCTAATTGATACCGTGCTTTTTCATAACTTTCACTACTCGAAGGAAAATGCATCTCCTTAAATGCATCATATCGATTCATACTTGCATGATGATCCAAGATTTCAGGCGGTAAAATTTCATCCATTGTATGATGCGCTTCGAACCAATTTCGAATAGACCCGCGCACAACATATTGGGAAACGCCATCCACTAAGGGATAAATCGGGACAATCCCCGTATCTGGCACAGCATCTGGCCCAAGATTTTCAATTTGCGGAGAATTCATCTGCATAGAACCATATTGAAATTCGGCTTTACCGTACGCATAGAGGCGTTGTCCTTTTTTGTAAAAGTTCTTTTTATATCCTTGATTGAATAATACAATCTTCATCGGACCAGTGCCATCTGTAATGGTAATATCTAAAATAGATAAGCGAGGCCGTGGACGTTTTTCCATAATGGATACGACAGTACCTACCACCCCTGCGGTCATACCAGTTTCCAATTCTTTGATGGAATAAATTTTACGTCTATCTTCATAGGAGCGTGGAAAATAAGCCAATAAATTGGATACAGTATCAATGCCTAATTTATGAAGTTGTTTTTCTCGACCTGGTCCAATTCCCTTAATAGAGGTCAGTGCTTCGTTCATTATAATGCCTCACATATAACATAATTAATGAATATAGTGAAAATATATCCATTTTTATATTTCTCTTGCCATATCTCATAGATTTCGACTACAATATTAGCTATAGTATACCAAATATTGTAGTATATTTCATAAAATATCAATGCATGTAGTAAAAACACTTGCTTAAACCTTGGCTTTATGATAATATACTTTTGTTATGTTATAGATTAAGCTTGGAGGTGGAAACTATGGCAAACCTTTGCGAAGTATGTGGCAAATCCACATCTAGCGGTATGAACGTGAGTCACTCTCACATTCGCACAAGAAAAACTTGGAAACCGAACATTCAAAGAGTACGGGCGGTTGTAGACGGTGCTACAAAAAAAGTAAATGTATGCACTCGCTGCCTTCGTTCTAATAAAATTACACGCGCGTAAAATAAATAGTACATGTACTCTTAAACAAAAAGACCGTTACCATTTGGTAACGGTCTTTTTGTTGCCCTATTACAAAGTAATATTTGGAATAAAGTAATCTTTAAATAGCTTTATAGCATATTGATCTGTTAATCCTGCTACATAGTCAACAATATCAACAGTGGAATACACACCTTTTCGTTCTACATAGGTTTCTATATCACCTGGATGCTCCATAAAGTGTGTAAATAAATTTTTTACTACATGAGCCGCCTTATTTCGATCAGGAATTAATGCAGGTGCTAAATAGACGTTTTTAAACATAAACTGTCTAAAAACATTCATCGTGCTTTCAATATCAGCAGACATCTGAATTGCCGGTTTATCAAGAGATTGTTCAACCATATCTTTCACCATAGCCGTAATCATACTAGACGGAGTATCGCCAAAGTAGAATCGCACTTCTTCTGGTAAATCGTCAGCTTCTAGCATGCCAGCCCGTTGTGCATCATCATAATCATGACACAAGTACGCAATACGGTCCACAATACGTATAATCTGCCCTTCTAATGTAGATGGTATGGTTGGTCCTGTATGGCCTAAAATCCCATCTCGCACTTCTTTTGTCAGATTAAGACCTTGTCGGTTTCCATGTTTCTCCAAAACTTCGACCATGCGCAAACTTTGTTCATTATGGTTGAAATGTCCCACCATATCGCGCAATGCATATTCTCCAACATGGCCAAATGGCGTGTGCCCCACATCATGCCCCATTGCAATGGCTTCCACTAAATCTTCATTGAGTCGAAGAGCACGCGCAACAGTACGTCCGATTTGCCCTACTTCAAGGGTATGCGTCATTCTTGTTCTATAATGGTCACCCGGTGCAATATATACTTGTGTTTTATGTTTTAAACGACGAAAACATTTACTGTGTATAATTCTATCCCGATCTCGTTGAAATGCGGTACGTAGTGGATCTGGTTCTTCATCAATATCGCGCAACGCCATACTACTTCTTGCCGCATAAGGAGATAAGATCATATCCTCACGTTCTTCTATACGTTCTCTAATATTCATAGTACCTCTTTAATACAAATGCTAACAACATATATTTAACAATAGGGAGGCTCGCGCCTCCCCTATTTATTTTCCGGCAGCCATACGATTTTTATCTACTAATTGCATAACAAGAGATGCTGTCTCTTCAATGGATTTGTTGGAAACATCAAGTACTTGGCAATGTAGACGGCGCATAATGGCTTTTGCATATTCTAATTCAGAATTAATGCGCTCAATAGAGGCATAATTAGCCTCATCTTCTAAGCCAATAGCACGCAAACGTTCACTGCGGATATTATTCAATTTATATGGATCAATAATTAATCCCACAATTTTTTTAGGTGGAATCTTAAATAATTCCTCTGGCAATGGTACCTCTGGAACTAGTGGTAAGTTAGCTGCCTTAATTTTTTTATACGCTAAAAACATAGATAACGGCGTTTTACTTGTACGAGATACACCGATAATCACAACATCAGCCTTTTCGAAGCCTGATGGATTTTTACCATCATCGTATTTAACGGCAAACTCGATAGCCTCTACCTTCTTAAAATATTCTTGGTCTAGCTTATGCACCATGCCAGCCGTCATGCGTGGCTTCGTAGATGCTACTGTACCTACGGCATCCAATACAGGGCCCATAATATCAACAGCAGGAATATTATTTTCTGCCGCTTTTTCATGTAAATAATTGCGCAATTCTAAAGATACAATGGTATGACAAATTACGTGATTGCCATTTTTAGCATCTCGTATAATTTCATCAATTTGAGCCTTATCTTCGATATATGGTATGCGAACAATTTCAATTTGTTCCTTGTCGTACTGACTTGCTGTTGCTCTCGCAACGGCCTCTGCAGTTTCGCCTAAGGAGTCAGATATCGCATAAATAATTTTTTCTGCCATTCTTTATACCTCTTGAGTACTACATTCTAAAAACGCTTTAGTAACGGTTGTTTTAGATACACGTCCTACGACCTTTAATCGTTTCTTAGGACTATCTTGTGATTCATCGTCTTCCCTAACTATAACAGGTAAACAATCAACTTCATAGTCAATCATTTTTTGCGCCGCCACAGCCAACGAATCCGATGGTTCTACGGTGATAACTTTGCTAACGGGTGTCATAATCATTGAGATAGGCATTGTATGTGCATCGGTTTGACCTATGGAGGCACGCAATAAATCTTTGCGTGATACAACACCTTGTAAATAGGAACCTTCGCAAACCAAAATCGTTCCCACATCCTCTGTAAAAATGGTTACGATTGTATCATATAGATTAGTCTCTGGCGATACGATAACGGCTTGTGAAAGCACATCATGTACGCTATAAGACCTTAAAATTTCAGCAGTTTGGTCCTTAGGCGACAAGCCAACATAGTAATATCCTACATTAGGCCTTGCTTCGAGAACGCCAATCATGGTAAGCACAGCTAAATCCGAACGCAATGCAGATCGTGTCACATCCAAATGTTCCGCTATAGCACTTCCCGTAACAGGTCCTTTTTCACGTACAATATGGGCTATTGCTTCTTGTCGTTTTGAAAGTTTCACACCCGTCCCTCCTTTCGCATATAAATATTATATCCTATGTATCATTTTAGAAAAAGAGGAGGCGCTCTCGCCTCCTCTTTACATCATCAAATAAAGTATATCTTTATTACCATTCAAGGTCTTCTACATCTTGACGACCACGACCTGTAAGTGCATCCATCATCATGCGTTGCTCGATTTGAGCCACCATTTTCTTAGTATTTTTAACCGCATCTGGGTTAACAGAGATGGAATCAATACCACTCTTAACTAAGAATTCACAAAGTTCAGGGTAAACACTTGGTGCTTGGCCACAGATGGATACAGTTTTACCATCTTTATGAGCCACTTCGATAAGATGACGAATAGCTCTACGAACGGCTAAATTACGTTCATCATAAATGTGTTGGACTGTTTCATTATCGCGGTCACAACCTAGAACAAGCATTGTCAAATCGTTAGAACCAATGGAGTAACCATCTACGTATTTGTTGAATTGGTCAGCTAGGATAATATTTGCTGGAATTTCAGCCATGAGCCAGATTTTGAAATCTTTACCGCGTACAAGTCCTTCTTGAGCCATCAAGTTGGTTACGAGTTCAGCTTCTTCAACAGTACGGCAGAATGGAATCATAACTTGTAAGTTTTTGAAACCAAATTCATTACGCACTTTTTTGATTGCTTCTAATTCTAATTTGAAAGCAGGTGTGTATTTAGGATCATAGTAACGAGAAGCACCGCGCCAGCCAAGTAATGCACTGGATTCATGTGGTTCAAATTTGTCGCCGCCTTTAAGGTCGCGGTATTCACTAGATTTAAAATCGCTTAAACGAACTACTACTTGACGAGGTGCTAACGCTTGACACACTTTACGCATACCTTCAGCCAATGTATTAACAGCTACATCACTGCGACCTGTTTCGATAAGGTGCAATGGATGTTCATGGATGAATGTAGTCCAAATGAACTCTTCACGCATCAAACCGATACCATCACAAGGCAATACACCGTATTTTTCAGCCAAATCTGGATCGCCTAAGTTCATGTAAATCTTAGTACCAGTTACAGGAATATATTCACTTGCTACCACAGCTTGTTCTTGTGGTGCAGCTGGTTTAACAACATCTTCTAACACACCATCGTAAACAATACCATTAGTTGCATCAACAGTAATCATTTGGCCTTCTTTAATAGAAGTTGTAGCTTCATGGCTACGGCTCTTAGTACCAACGATACAAGGAATACCAAGTTCACGGCTAACGATGGACGCATGGCAAGTCATACCACCAGCATCTGTAACGATAGCTTTGGCTTTTTTCATAGCTGGAACCCAGTCAGGTGCAGTCATAGCTGTAACAAGGATTTCGCCTTCTTTGAATTCATCAATATCTTCAGGATTGATGATAACATGTGCTTTACCAGCAGCTTTACCTGGAGATGCTGGTAAACCTTTAACTACGATTTCACGATCTGTAGTAGTAGCTGCGCTTGTTTCTGCAGTTTGTTCAGATTTATCTTTTCTGGACCATACTGTTTCTGGGCGAGCTTGAAGAATCCAGATTTTACCATTTCTTTCATCTACGCCCCATTCCATATCCATGTAGCAGCCATAATGTTTTTCAATAGCTTTGGCGTATTCAGCTAATTCCAATACTTGTTCATCGGAAATAACTTGTTTATTAGCTTCATCAGCAGGTACGATTTCTTCTATGCAATCGCCATCAGCTTTACGTACAAGGCGAATATTTTTATCATTAATCATGCGATCAGTGATAACCATTTTTTGTTTATCTACACGGAAGTTATCTGGTGTAACTGTACCTTGTACTACATATTCACCAAGACCCCAAGAACCTTCGATTAGGATGTTGTTATCATTACCTGTTACAAGGTCAACCGTAAACATAACGCCAGCAGCTTTGGAGAATACCATCATTTGAACAGCTGCGCTCAACGCTACTGTCATATGGTCAAAGCCTTGTTTTACACGGTAATATGTTGCACGATCTGTAAATGTAGATGCATAACATTCTTTTACTTTTTCAATGATTGTATCTGCACCACGAACATTTAAATATGTATCTTGTTGACCAGCAAAACTAGCATCTGGTAAGTCTTCTGCAGTTGCACTAGAACGAACAGCTACGAACGGATCTTTTTCGCCTACCTTTTCACCTAGTTCTTCATACGATTTGCGAATAGCTTCAGCCAATGCAGCAGGCATTTCTTCTTGACAAATCATGCGGCGAATTTTTGTACAAACTTCGCGAAGTAATGCAGAGTTTTCTACATCATCTAAATCATCTAACTCTTGACGAATACGATCTTCAAGGCCAGTTTCTTTCATAAACTCACGATACCCATATGCAGTTGTTGCAAAACCATAAGGTACAGGTACATTTGTAGAGGAAGTTAATTCACCTAAGGATGAGGATTTACCACCTACTAAATTTACATCTTCACGTTTTAATTCATCAAACCATAATACATAAGCTGTTTCGCGATTCATGTGAGAACCTCCTGTTTGTAATTAGTGCAACACATTAAACCTTTTACATATAAATAGTATACCTTAATCAAAATTATGTCAATTTTTATAGGCATATTTTCAAATATATACTACAAAAACAAAAAGATGACCATTTAAATTATAAACGGCCATCTCTAAAAACTACTATATGGATATAGTTATTTGCGTTGCATAAAATACATAACAAATTAACGCAGTGCAAACGATTAATAAATACTTATTAATATTTGTTAAGCGATACAATATCATTAAGTATAATATCCAAGAATAGAAAATTAAAATATTGCCAAATAGACCGGCAATATTCCACATTATAAAACTCCAATTATTATCTAAGTAATTCAAACTCAAAAAATAAGACTGAAGATAAAATTTTATACTAGCAAATAAAAAGCAAAGCCCCATTGAATATATTGTCATTACTATAAAACTTTTTAATGAGGTTGAATGCCACCATTTTAATAATAACCATAACAAGGATGCTAATATTATAGTTTTAAACATTATGTAAATATAGTCTACAATAAAAACTATTATGTAATTAACATAAACTAGCTTATGATCAAGAATTGGTAAAATATGAAGAACATCAATACCGGCATTCCCCATAATGATTCGCAAGATAACCCAAGCCAGAGTATATAAACATATTGCACCTTTAAATGTAATACCTTGAATTATATCTAGTATCGTCTCTTTATTAGGATGTACTAATAATCTTATTGAATCTCGAAACATTAAATTCCTCTTTATTTAATAGTCAACTGAAAAAAGCTTCCAAAGGCTTGAAAACGATTGATATACCTACCAACAATAACGATAAGAATATCGCTATGCCCCATTTGTTTAAATTAGTTAATCTGTATAAGAGTACAGTAAATAGAAAGTATACATAAATTTCAAATAGCCCTACTAAAAAATGAACAAAATCATATATAGTTTTTCCCCAAAAAGGACTATCAATTGAAAGCTTCTTAACCAGATTAAAAACTAAAATATTAGGAATAGTAACAAAAAAATTTAATGCAGATATTACTAGGGTTACCATGAAAACTTTTAAAAAGTCTACTTTAACCCAAATTCGCATAACAATCCAACATATAAATGCAATCAAAATAGAAAGAAATAATCGATAAGAAAAATCAATTAAATAGGGTGATAAATTAAAGCCAACAAATGTATCAAGATATAAAATATGAATACTTTGCCAAGCTTTAACATGAATTCCATTTATTAAATATAATCCACGCACTGTAATCCAAGCGATACAAAACAACATTAGTGCTGATTTTATAGTTTCATTTTTTATTAAATATGTGGCACCAGAAGATATCGGTTTAAATAGCAATAATTGTAATGATTTCTTCATTTATTATCTTTCTCCAAGGCTATACTCCACTTAATACTAGACATTTTTAAATTATAAGCTTTTTAAGGGTAAAAATATTAAAATAGTCTTCTATCAAAATAATAGGGAGCTAATTATATCAGCTCCCTATTATTTCTATATTAATATTATTTACTCAAAAAATTATCAACTAATTAAATTTAATTTTGATAAATTTACGCTTACCTACTTGAACGATCATGCCGTCTTCAAGAACTAGGTTTTCTTCGCCGTATTTTTCACCATTGACTTTGAATGCACCAGCTTTAATGGAGCGGCGTGCTTCACCATTAGAAGCAGTCAAACCAGCATCCGTACAGAATTGTGGTACGAAAATTGCTTCGCTAGGTTTATCCATAGCATATTCAGGAATATCGGTTGGCAATGCATGTTGTTGGAATACGCGTTTAAATTCATCTTCCGCTTCTTGCGCTGCTTGTTCCCCATGATATAAACGAACGATAGTTTTTGCCAATTGCATTTTTGCATCACGTGGGTGCAATGTGCCATTTTCCAAACGTTCTTCCATGTCGTCTTGATTTTCGATAGACATATCCGTAACGAGCATGAAATAACGCATCATCAATTCATCAGGAATAGACATGGCTTTACCATACATATCTTTTGGTGCTTCATCGATACCGATGTAATTTCCCAAGGATTTACTCATCTTTTGAACGCCGTCAAGGCCTTCGAGCAATGGCATAGTAATAACTACTTGAGGTTCTTGTCCTGCCAAATCTTGCAAGTGACGACCCATAAGTAAGTTGAAAGTTTGATCTGTACCACCAAATTCAACATCTGCATGCAATGCTACAGAATCTTGACCTTGCATCAATGGATACATAAATTCATGTACACCAATAGGACGACCTTCTTTGTAACGTTTATCAAAGTCATCGCGCTCCATCATACGTGCTACTGTATACGAACTTGCCAAACGAAGTACATCAGCGAAGTTCATGGATTCAAGCCATTCACTATTATCGCGTACAATTGTTTTTTCAGGGTCTAATACCTTAAAGATTTGTGTCTTATAGGTTTCCGCATTTTTTAATACTTCTTCCTTAGTAAGTGGTGGGCGTGTTACGCTTTTACCAGTAGGGTCACCAATACGAGCTGTAAAACCGCCGATTACAATAACCACTTGATGGCCAAATTCTTGAAACAAACGAAGCTTACGAAGTGGTACGGTATGACCTAAATGAATGTCAGGAGCCGTAGGATCGAGGCCCAATTTTACGATCAATGGTTTATTCTCTTTAATGGAACGTTCTATTTTTTTGACTAAGTCTTCTTCATTAATTATTCCAGATACGCCATGTGTAATTTGGCGCACTTGTTCTTGTGCTGTAATCATGGAAATCCTCCTACATAAAATCTGTTCTTTATAGTATACCATTATAAATAGGCTTTCACAATTATATATAGTGTTTGTTTTATGTCTTTTATGGTATACTATTTATAACTGCGTAATATATTTTACGTTATATTTACTTTAAAAAAGAGGTGACTCTATGGGTAATAACTCAAATATAAGAGCTCGTCGTAAGCCAGCTCCTAACCCGAGCAATCCAAAGGCATCAACTAAAAAGACGATTTGGATGATTGTATTATTACTTGTTCTTATTGTAGCCGGTGGCGGTTGTGGTTTTATAAGCGCTACCATGTCTAATCTTCCAGATGTATCTAACGTACGACCATCTGCATCGTCTCAGATTTATGACGTACATGGCAATTTAATTACTACGGTTCACTCCACAGAGAATCGTTTGCCAGTCCCAATTAATGAAGTACCAAAAGAATTACAAGATGCTTTTGTAGCTACTGAAGACTCCCGTTTTTATAGCCATCACGGTATCGACCCTATCGGTATTTTACGTGCTATTTGGGTTAATGTTGTACATAGTGGTGTATCCGAAGGTGGTTCTACAATCACACAACAATTGGCTCGTAATGCATTTCTTTCCCAAGACAGAACTCTTAAACGTAAGATTTCCGAAGCTTTATTAGCACTTAAAATCGAACAGCACTATACCAAACAAGAAATTCTTGAAATGTATATGAACCAAATTTATTTTGGTCAAGGTGCTTATGGTGTTCAATCAGCAGCTCATGTTTACTTTGGTAAAGATGTACGCGATTTAACATTAGCTCAATGTGCTATGCTTGCTGGGTTACCTCAAAGTCCGAACTACTACTCCCCATTCAACAACTTAGAAGCCGGTAAAAAACGCCAGGCTGTTGTATTGGGCCAAATGGTTAAGTATGGTTATCTCACACAAGATAAAGCCGATGCAGCTCGCGAAGCAGATTTAGGTTTAGTTGCTAAGCAAGAGCAAACTCACGAAAACAACAATGCATCTTATTTTATCAATTACGTAATTGCTCAAATTTCTGAAAAATATGGTGATGATGCAATCTATAAAGATGGTCTAAAAATTTATACCACTCTCGATATGGATGCTCAAAATGCTGCAGTTGCAGCAATGCAAAATCTACCAACTATGTATACTGACCAAAATGGTCTACACCAACCACAAGGTGCTATTGTAGCAATGAATCCACATAACGGTTATATTGTTGCCATGGTCGGTGGTCGTGGAGATGATGCCTTTAACCGTGCATCACAAGCGGAACGTCAACCAGGCTCTGCTATGAAACCATTTGTTTACTTAGCTGCTATTCAATCTGGTAAAACTCCAGGTTCCATTGTTGATGACAGCCCTGTTGATTTTAATGGATGGCGTCCTCAAAACTATGAACGAAACTATGAAGGCAATATTACTTACCGTTATGCATTACAACATTCTCGTAACGTACCAGCTGTAAAAATTGCTGATGAAGTGGGCATGTCTAAGATTATCGACTTAGCTAAAAAGATGGGTATTACTACCTTAACTGATGAAGATAACAACTTATCAACAGCACTCGGTGGTTTAACTCATGGTGTTTCACCATTAGAAATGGCAGAAGCCTATGGCGTACTGGCTAATGGTGGCGTCAAGGTTCAACCTACAGCAATCATAAAAATTGTGGATCGAAACGGACAAGTGGTGGAAGAAAATTCCATCCAAGAAAAACGCGTCGTTGAAGAAAAAGATGCGGCTATTATTACAGATATGTTAGAGTCTGTTATCACTGGTGGTACTGGTGGCAATGCTGCTATCGGTAGACCTGCAGCTGGTAAAACAGGTACAACAGATGATGAAAAAGATGCTTGGTTCGTTGGATATACACCTGATTTAGTTGCTGCGGTTTGGATAGGCGATGACTACGGATCTGAAACATTAGGTATTACCGGTGGTTCAACGCCGGCAGTAATGTGGAGACAATTTATGTCGGCCGCATTAGCTAATACCCCTGCTTCTGACTTTAATGTACCTGCTAGTGCTCAAGCGGCTGTCAGCGAGGGCCATTATAATCCAGTAAAAGAAGCTCCGAAAAAGGACGACAAAGACAAAAAAGATGACAAAGATAAAAAGGATGGTAAGGATAAGAATGATGCAATCTCAAAAGATGATGACTCATCATCCAAGGTAGAATCTACAGATTCCAAACCAAGTCAATCGAAGTCTAAAAAAGAGAAGAAAAAAGATCGCTAACCACTAGCGAAGCAACATACTAAGAGGCAAAACCACATGGTTTTGCCTCTTTTCTATTACAAAAAAAGAAGCAGACTCATAGTTGTCTGCTTCTTATCTAGCACTATCATAAGGATTGTATATTATTTTAACACTACATTTGTAGCACCTGCGCCACCTTCATCATAGCCAGCAGTTTCAAAATGTGCTACTTGTGGCAAGGTTCGTAAATACTGATGTACGCCTTCGCGCAATGCACCAGTCCCTTTACCATGAATGATACGAACTTGGTTGATGCCGCCTAATAGGGCTTGATCAATAAATCGACCTACAGAAACAACAGCTTCATCTACGGTTTGACCGAGAATATTAATCTCTGTACGCACTTCTTTTTGACGTTGTACGGCAGAGCCACCTGCTTTTTTGCGTGTTTTAGGTTGGGCCTTAAGATTATCTCGTTGAATCTTATTGGATTCTTCTCTCGTAGTAGTTTGCAATTCATTTACTTTCACAGTAGCAGATAAACCATTGATATCTACAGTAACACGATTGCCCTTAATGGATAAAACCGTCCCTAACGAGCGCAAAGATGTGACATATACAACTTGACCAATAGCAACTGCATCAATAGATAATGTCTTACGATCATCGTTCACCGGTGCCTCTGGCACGTGAACATTAGAGATTCCTTTACGAGCTGCATTGATAGCGGATAGGCGCTTATCCTTATTTGTCTCAGAGAATTGAGCCTTTAACTGTTTAATGATGGCTTCCCCTTCTACGCGGAGACTACGTTTCATCGATTCCGCATCAGCTTGAGCCTTCGCTAACATCTGTTTGCGTTTTTCATTAAACTGTTTCTTTTCTCTTTCTAATTGACCGCGCATACGACGTGTTTCATCTAATTCTTTTTTGAGTGCCCGTTCGCGTTCCGATGATTTACGTAATTGTTCATTCAAATCGGTTAGAACATTTTCCATTTCACTACTGCCAAATTTAGACTTGTAATCGCGTGCACGATTGACAATATCCTTTGGTAGCCCTAAACGCGCTGCAATGCTCAATGCATGACTACTACCAGCTACGCCAATATGTAATCGATAGGTAGGCTTTAAGGTGCGCTCATCAAATTCAACGTGACCATTCTCGATACCTGCCGTATGGTACGCATAGTTCTTTAACTCATTATAGTGAGTACTTACCATCATAAGTGTTCCTTTTTGGCGGAAGAATTCAAGTATGGATACAGCTAAAGCACTACCTTCCTCCGGATCTGTGCCGGAGCCGAGTTCATCGAGTAGCACAAGATCATTAGGACCACAATGTTTAATAATAGAAATCACTTGTGTCATATGTGCAGAGAATGTAGACAAGCTAGCTTCAATGCTTTGTTCATCCCCAATGTCTGCAAAAATATTGTGAAAAATCGGCAATATAGAACCGTGATCAGCAGGAATAAATAAACCGCTTTGGTTCATAAGGGATAATAAGCCAAGTGTTTTTAATGACACCGTTTTACCACCCGTGTTGGAGCCAGTAATCAATAAAATTCGATAATCCGTACCTAGACGAATATCTGTAGGTACAACTGTATTGGCAGGAATCAACGGATGACGAGCACGCATCAAATTGACGTCACGCCCTTCGCTCAATGTGGCTTGTACTGCCTTTTGAGCTATAGCGAGTTTTGCTTTCCCATAGACAAATTCAATATGGGATACCTTTTCACAGGCATCCATCAGATCATTACTATGTTGTTTGATAAGGGCTGAAAGTTCCTTATAAATGCGTAATACCTCTTGCTCCTCACCAATTAAAGCTTCTTGCAAATCATTATTTAGCTGTACAAGTCGCATCGGTTCAATATATAATGTTTGCCCTGTTGCAGATCGATCGTGAATTAAACCATCAAAATATTGGCGATATTCTTGCTTAACAGGAATTACATAACGATTGTTGCGTTGCGTAATAATCGCTTCTTGGAAATATTTCTGATTATCCTTGTCATGCAATATGGCTTGAATATCGTGTTTAATACGATCTCGCGTCTTACTAATCGTATTCCGTAGGCTCGCCAATTTAGGAGATGCTGTATCGAGCAGTTCCCCTTTTTCATCAAATACACGTTTTAACCGTTGTTCCACACGGTCCATATTCGGCATGTCTTGCATCCATAAAGACAATAATGGGTATTCCATATACTTCGCTCTAAAGAACTTCGCCATACGTTTATAGGCACCTATAGTTATATAGACATCCCATATGGCTTCTCGTGAAAGCACAAAATCCTTACGACTCTTTTTACAAGATTCACGTATATCTCGAGTCCCCCCTAAAGGTTGCTCGATTTCTGTTTGCCAAGAGCGTAGTGCTTCTGCTGTTTCATCTAAAGCCTCTTGAATCTTTTCTCGATTCGTCATAGGTTCTAATGCTAAAGCCATTTCTTTAGCAATAATAGAGCTACAATGACTAGCCAACTCTTCTTTAATTTTTATAAAATCTAATACATCTTCATTAAACAATGTACTACCTCGTTCTATAAAATACCTCTAAAATAATGTCCCCGTGTAATAGATTCGCCTTGGGAATCTATTTTCTTAGGTGGTGCCTCCATCGTACCCGTTGCTATGCCAACATATTGGGATACAATATCTTTCACATAACTTGGTTTCATATGACGACCATCTATGCGTAATATGGAAATTCCTTTTTGTAATAACATAGGTACATAGGCTCGCATATCCATTTCATGACTATTCATGATGTGCATACGACAGTATGGATCCGTACGAATTGGGAATATTTCACCTTTTCTATCCTTTAACGAATACGATTCCTTAACACATGGCATAGGACAATTTACTTTACTACCTGTGCCAACAAAACTTGCAATAGCACAATATTCGGAAATCATCATTTCCGTATAGCCATGTATCATCGTCTCAATAGGAACGTGACTATGTTTAGCTAGTTCCGTAATTTGTTTTAAGGTCAACTCTTGCGATGGATTTACACAACTTATATGTAACTGTTCCCAGAAATGCAATGTAGGTGTATTGAAAATATTAAGTCCTGTATCAGCCTCAATGGCACCTGTATATCCTAATTCACGGAGCCATAATAATGCTTGTGGCACGTGAATGGAAATACTATCTGGATGAGCCTGTACGATTGCCTCTAATGTATGTTTATATGCTTCTACTTCATCATCTTTCACAACTCGTGGTGTAGCAAAGGTGCAAATCACATCAGATTGAGCACATAAACGGGCTACCTCATCATATATAGATAACGCATATGGTATACGACTCAGTCTATCACCACCAAAAACGATTTTTTGTGCTCCACCAGAAATTGCTGCTTTCACACCTTCTATTTCATCGACACGAGCTGAAATCATAGGACAAGTATCATAGGATAACTCGTGTTGCGCCTTGAAATCATAATCTACATCGCCTGTTACTTGCAATGCTTGCCATGATTCTACATGATGTGTAATTAACGCTGTTTCTAATGCAGTTACAGCATCACGACGTAGTGCATTAAGAACGCTAGCAGGCCACATATAAGGGCCATCAGGAATATCTACATAAGAAAGCCTAAATAACGTATTACCTAACCGACCTAACTGTTCTGTTACCTTCTCTAACGATGTGGGCACTTTATTAGCAATAGCTGGCACATACTCATTTGTAACAGTCACACTAAGGCCAGAGTCTAGGATGGCAGTTAATTCAGTATAATTTGTTTCACCATTAGAACCAACACTGAGATATACAGACATATCATATTTACGGGTAAACTCTTGTAAGCCTCGTGACTTTGTATTCTTTGGTGTAGATGCTAAATATAATTGACCTACTGCTAAGCCCTCTGCTGGTCGCCCTTTATACAGCGTATCGGATACACATGTCCATTCGTCATCTACCGTATAATAGGTAACACTGCCATTAGATTGTAATATTTTAACTAATGAACCTTGTTCAATAGGTTCTGTTAAGGATAAGTAAACTTCCCCTTTTTTCGTATACGATTCGCCGATTGGCTTACCCTGGTGATTTGGCGCCACTACGGTCATCATTTGTCGACCTACCGTATCTTCTAAATAGGCTGTGGAAAATCCACGATTAAATCCAGAGGCTAGTGCTTTACGTTGATTTTCTTGAATGGACGCCTTATCCAATATTTCTCTATATGTGCCTATCACTTGACGTACATAGGAAACCTTTTTCATACGACCTTCTACCTTAAAGGATGTAACACCAGCCGCTACAAGTTCATTCATATGCTCGCTGTAGTTAAGATCCTTTGGACTCAACAAATAGGCTTCATGTTTAGGTAACACACTTTCACCCTTAGAATCCAATAATTCATAAGGTAAGCGGCAAGGCTGTGCACAAGCACCTCGATTACCACTGCGGCCACCGATGAAAGAACTCATCAAACATTGACCTGAGTAACATACACATAATGCACCATGTACAAATACTTCAATTTCTGCCTTACAATGTTTGCATATATGTTGAATTTCCTTAAGACTTAATTCACGAGCCAATACAACGCGAGTAAAGCCTAAACTTTCGTAAAACCGAACCGCATCTAGTGTAGCAGCCGTCATTTGTGTACTACCGTGAAGATGGATGTTTGGTGCAACACGTTTTGCAATTTCTGCAACTGCTAAGTCCTGCACGATGATGGCATCTACACCAATAGAGTCTAAATCCTTAAGATAATTTTCAAGCTCCCCTAGTTCAGTGTCTCCAATTAAAATATTAACGGTTACATATACAGACACATCTAGAATATGCGCCAATCGCACAGCTTCACGCAGCTCATCAATGCCAAAGTTGGCTGCATGAGCCCGTGCATTAAAGACCTTGCCCCCTAAGTATATAGCATCCGCCCCAGATTCCAAGGCAGCCATAAAATTTTCCATCGTACCCGCTGGTGCTAATAATTCCATAATAAATCCTTTCTGACTCATTACCTATACCTTCTATTATACAACAGGGGATAGATAGACATAAAAGGGTCTACCATAAGGTAAACCCTTTCACGATGATTTATCGTAATTTACAATTTTTAGTTGCTAATGCATCAATAATCGCTTGAATTGCACCATCAATGTCTTCATCATTTAATGTTCCTTCCATCGATCTAAATTGTAAATTATAAGCTAAGCTACGATAGCCCGCTTCAATATGTTCCCCTTCGTAAACGTCGAAGATAGATACGGATTCTAAGTATTCTCCGCCATGTTCCTTAATAAGCGCTACAATGTCACCACTTGTAACAGATACTGGTGCTACAATAGCCAAGTCACGACTTGTACCTGGGAATTTACTGAATGATTGATATCTAAATGGCGGTACTGTAATGGATAAAACAGCTTCCAAATCGATTTCAAACATATACACTTTACCAGACAAATCGAAGTTTTTAACCACTTGTGGATGTAATTCACCATAGTTAGCAATCGTTACACCATTGACTGTGTAATGTGCACTTACGCCTGGATGGTAATAGCTTTCACTAGATGGTTGAATATTATATTGAGTCAATCCTAATTTAGCTAGTAAACCGTCAACTACACCTTTTACATCATAGAAATCAGTATCGCGTTGCGCTTGGTTCCATGCGGCCTCTGTAACCTTACCCATCATAATACCACATGCCATAGGGCGTTCATGCGGTACTTCTGTTAATGGCAATGACTTTGGTTCATATACATTAGCCGTTTCAAATAACCACAAATCTTTGTTTTGTTGTGCAATATTGCGTTTAGCTGCTTCAATAACAGCTGGCACCAACGTAGTTCTCATATATGGGAACTCTTCGGAAATAGGATTTAAGATTGGAATAGCAGTATAACGACTGTCACCTTCTGGTAACATCATATTCGTAAGGCCATCTTTGTGCATGAAACTAAATGTAATGATTTGGCTAAGACCTGCATGAGCTAAGTAATGCGTTACTTCTTTTGTTAACGCTTTCTTAGGTGTCATACCGCCGGAGGATAGTATCGCTACAGGAATTGTAGGCGCAATATTATCATAGCTTACGATGCGCGCCACTTCTTCAGCAATATCAGGCATACCAGTCACATCATCGCGCCATGTTGGAACGAGTGCTTCAATAGTATCACCAGATTCTGTAATGCCAAATTCGAGCTTCGTTAAAATATCTACCATTCTATCTTTTTCAATAGAAGTGCCAAGATAGTCATTGATTTGTTCTGCTGTGAAAGTTACAGTGCGTTGTTCTACTGGTTCTGGATATACATCAATAACGCCAACACTCACCTTACAGGAAGGACAGATTTGTTGTAACAATTGTGCAGCACGATCGATAGCATATGCTGTATATTTATGGTTTACACCGCGTTCAAAACGACCGGATGCTTCGGAACGCATACCTAATGCTTTGGATGTACGACGAATAGATGGTCCATTAAATACAGCAGCTTCGAACAAGACGTTCGTAGTTTTATCTGTTACTTCACTAGTAAGACCACCCATAACGCCAGCTACGCCGATTGGGCCCTTTGTATCTGCAATGATAAGCATGGACTCATTGAGTTCACGTTCATTACCGTCTAGTGTAGTAAGTGTTTCACCGGCTTTTGCACGACGTGCAATAAGGGTATGGTCCGCTACACAATCATAATCGTAAGCATGCATTGGTTGACCTAATTCAAGCATAACGTAGTTTGTTACGTCTACTACGTTATTGATAGGGCGAATGCCGCTATTACGCAAACGATTTTGCATCCACAATGGAGATGGTTCGATGGTAACATTCGTAACAAGACGGGATGTAAATCGCGTGCAAAGATCATGCGCTTCGATAGCTACAGATGCTTTACCTTCGATGGACTCACCATTTTCATTCACCATAATAACTGGGAATAAAGCCTTTTGATTTGTCATGATACCGAATTCACGGGACAAACCAACCATGGAGAAGCAGTCTGCACGATTAGCTGTCAATTCAAATTCATACACAGTATCGTCAAGCATGAGTGCTTCTTTAATATCTAAACCGATTGGTGTGCCTTCAGGGAAAATATAAATGCCTTGTGCTTCTTCCGGTCTTACCAAATCACTAGAAATACCGAATTCAGCAACGGAGCAAAACATGCCTTCTGATACAACACCACGTAATTTACCTTTTTTAATTTCTGTACCATCTGCCAAACGAGATTTATGATACGCAACTGGTACGATTTGACCTACAGCTACATTAGTAGCAGCGGTAACGATTTGTTTAGTAATTTCTTCCCCATCTTCAGATAAGCATTGTACTTGGCATACTTGTAATTTATCTGCATCTGGGTGTTTTGTAATTTCTACGATTTTACCAGTATAGATTTTTTTCAAACCTGGATCCATAGAAAGTACTTCTTCTACAGGAATACCTGCTTGTGTTAATTCATCCGCTAATTCTTGGGCAGGACGATTTAGATCAAGAGGTACGTATTCATTCATCCATTGTAAGCTTGCTTTCATTTCTACCTCCTAAAATTGTTCCAAGAAACGGATATCATCTTCAAAGAATAGACGTAAATCGCCAATACCATATAACAACATAGCAATACGTTCTACGCCCATACCAAAGGCAAAACCTTTCACCTTATTAGGATCATAGCCATTAAGTTCAAGTACACGAGGATGTACCATACCGCAGCCAAGGATTTCAAGCCAGCCTGTATGAGAGCATACACGACAGCCTTCACCACCGCACATTACACAGGAAATATCAACCTCTGCAGATGGTTCTGTGAATGGGAAGAAGCTTGTACGGAAACGTACCTTTGTGTCATCGCCAAACATATGACGTAGGAATGTTTCGATAGTGCCTTTCAAATCAGCAAATGTAATATGTTCATCAATAATCAAGCCTTCTACTTGATGGAATACTGGAGAATGCGTAGCATCATAATCCCAGCGATATACCTTACCAGGCGCAATCATGCGAATTGGACTGTTCGGCTCATGACGTTGCATAGTACGTGCTTGTACAGGAGATGTATGAGTTCTAAGCAAGAAATTTTCTGTAATATAGAAAGAGTCTTGCATATCGCGTGCTGGATGATCTTTTGGTAAATTAAGACACTCAAAGTTAAAGTGATCTTGTTCGATTTCAGGACCTTCTTCAACGGTATAGCCCATTTTCATGAAGAAATCTTCAATCATTTCGTTTACTGTTGTCAATGGATGAATATGACCTGTTTTTGGAGCTCTACCAGGTAGAGTGATATCGATTTTTTCCTCTTCCAAGCGAGCGTTCATAGCCGCTACTTCCATAGACGTTTTCAATGCATCGATTTCTTCCTCTAATGCTTGACGAACTGCATTAACAAGAGCCCCCATTTTAGGGCGTTCTTCGGGGGAAAGTTTACCCAACCCTTTTAGCAATGCCGTTACTTCACCTTTTTTACCTAAATATTTTACGCGTACGTCTTGCAACGCTTGTTCATCAGAAGCGCTTTTAATAGCAGATAACGCTTCTTCTTTAATGCGTTGTAATTCTTGTTCCATACAACCGTCCTCCTAAATTACAAAGTTCAACCCCCATTATACCAAATTTGGGTCATCTTCTTCAATGAATCTCCAAGGTAAATCCGGTAAAGGACGCTCTTCTACCACAAAAAACGTACCTCTTGCTATATGTACCACTTCACCTAACTCATTATAAATACGCGCAGTAGCCACCATCGTAGTTTTACCACTGTGTTCCACATTCGCTACACCACGCAATACTGTGCCACCTTTGACAGCTTTCAAATAGTTACCATTAATATCAATGGTACTCACCGATTTTCCTAGTGTAAAGCATGCCGTTCCCATCAAGCTATCTGCAAAGCCAATACAAACAGCACCATGCAAGTGCCCTCTAAAATTGCAGTACTCCGTTTCATTTGTTTGCAACGTCATTTCTGCATGACCAGGTTCTACAGTTGTCACCTCAGAATCTTTTACCCAGGAAAAAGGATTCTGTGTACGTAATTCATTAAAATATTCCAATAATGTTGTTGCCATAATTTCCTCACTAAATTAAAAATAGTGCGTTACATCATACTTAATTGTATCATGCAACGCACTGTATGCGAATATGTCTATTACATTATATGAATGTGAGATCTCTCAAATATCCGCATCTACCAATACTATTCATAGTGTAACGCATCAATTGGATTTAATTTAGCCGCTTTTCGCGCAGGATAAATACCGAATACCAAACCGATGGCCATGGAGAATGCAAAGGATAACACGATAGTAGGTACCGAAATAACCGTACTCATACCAGATGCCAATCCTATCAATTTTGACGCACCTATACCGAGAGCAATGCCTATGAGACCGCCCATAAGACTGATTACAACAGCTTCGATTAAGAATTGTGTAACAATGACAAAGTATGTAGCACCTAAGGCCTTACGAATACCAATTTCACGAGTCCGTTCGGTAACGGAAACGAGCATGATATTCATAATCCCAATACCACCTACAACAAGAGAAATAGCAGCTACAGCACCTAAGAACAAGGTCAAGGTTCCTGTCGTCTGCTCCATCGTTTCCATAATCGATTTCATATTCTGAATGTTGAAATCATCAAGGTTTGTGTCCTTAATGCTATGACGTACACGCAATAGATTTTCTATATCCGATTGCAAACGGTCAATACCGTTATCATCATTAGCAACAACGTAGACCATACGAAGATAGTCAACACCTTCTACCCGCTCCATAGCCGTCGTGTAAGGAATGAAGATAGTATCATCTTGGTCATTCCCCATAGTACCATTCCCTTTACTGTTAAGAACACCTATAACGCGGAACGGAATATTTTTAACACGAATTTCCTTACCCACTGGGTCCTCACCAGCAAATAAATTCTTAACTACGGTTTGTCCCACAACAGCTACGCGTTCACGATTTTCTACATTCTTGCTAGAGATAAATCGACCTTCAGCCATGGTCCAATTATTTACATCTTGAAAATTACTACTTACACCACTAACAGTAGTAGTCCAGTTCTTACTTTGGTATATAGTTACATAAGAATTAGCTGTATATGGACTTGCTGCCTTGACGCCATCTAATTTGCTAATAGCTTGATAATCAGAAACCTTCAAAGATTTCATAGATCCCTGTGATGGACGCACACCCGGTGTACGTGGAGCACCAGGCATAACCATCAATAGATTGGAACCTAAACTAGAAATGGAATTCTGAATATCTTGTTTAACACCATTACCGATTGACACAAGGGCAATAACAGCAGCTACACCAATAATAATACCTAGCATCGTTAAAATAGATCTCATTTTATTGGCAATCAACGATGCCCAGGCCATTAAGAAACTTTCTTTATACATGTGTCACCTCCTGAACAGGAGTCATATTTACATTTTTCTTATCCTCCACAATTAAGCCATCACGCAATACAACGTTTCGACTTGCATAGGTTGCAATTTCAGGTTCATGGGTAACAAGAATTATGGTACGCCCTTCGTCATAGAGGCCTCTAAAGATATTCATAACATCTATAGTCGATTTAGAATCCAAATTCCCTGTCGGTTCATCGGCCATGATGATAGCAGGGTCATTGGCCAATGCACGGGCAATCGCCACACGTTGACGTTGACCACCGGATAGTTCTGCTGGTAAATGATCCATACGGTCACCCAAGCCTACAGATGTAAGCAAAGCCTCTGCACGAGCAGTACGTGTTTTTTTATCGATGCCTGCATAAACCATGGGCAACGCCACATTTTCAATAGCCGTTAGTTTCGTTAATAGATTGAAGCTTTGAAATACAAAGCCTATTTCTTTATTACGTACATACGCTAATTCATCATCACTGAGATTAGCTACTTCATTACCATTCAAGCGATAGGATCCAGATGTAGGTCTATCTAAGCAACCTAAAATGTTCATAAAGGTAGACTTACCAGAACCAGAAGGCCCCATGATAGACACGAAATCACCTTTTTGTACCTGTAAATCTATACCATGTAGAACGGGAACCGTTAACTTACCATTTACATAGGTCTTTGTAATACCTTGAATATCAATAACTGACTGATTCATAGTTCACCTACGCTTAAAATGGTCCATGAGAGTTATTCTTAGGGCCCGTTACATCACCACTAACAATAATTTCATCACCTTCGGAAACGCCGCTTAAGATTTGAACATTTGTATCACCCGTTACACCTGTAGATACAGCAGTTCTAACAGGTTGACCATCTTTGATGACATATACATATTCACCTTGTTTATCAGTACGTACCGCTGTTAATGGTACAACAAGGGTATTCTTAATATCATCGCCAAAGATTGTGGCACGTGCGGTCATAGATGGCAAGAAATTCGAGGAAATATCAGCTGGAATCGATACTTTCACAGTATAGTACACTACGCTATTACTTGTAACACCCATATTCCCTTTAGTACCTTTTGCAATTTCAGATACATAGCCTGTGAAAGTTTGACCTGGCTTAGAGTCAACAGTAAATTCTACCTTAGAGCCATTTTTTACATTGCCAATATCAGTTTCATCAACTGTCAAATAAATTTCTAAATCAGATAAATCCGCAATGGTCGCAATGATCATTTGTGTCGAAATGCCTGTACTAATCGTTTGCCCGGCCTTAAGAGGTGTCCCTACTACTGTACCCGACATAGGAGCAGTGATAGTAGCATCATTTAAATCAGCAGATACTCTATCATAAGTTGACTGAGCTTGTTCATATGCAGTCACAGCATCATCATAAGTTTGCGCTGCTACAGCATTTTGATCGATTAGCGCTTTATAGCGATTCATATCTAAACGCGCTTTATCGAGAGCAGCCTTTGCATTATCAACTTGTGCTTGTAATTGTCTTGTATCTATATAGGCGATCACTTGACCTTGCGTAACATGATCATTTTCCTTGACCAATACTTTTTCAAGTTTACCAGCCACATTTGTGGATACGTCTACATAATTAACAGGGTTAATAGTACCCGTAGCACTAATACTAGTCTTTACATCGCCCTTTTCAACCTTGCCGGTTGTATATTTCTGCTGGGTCTGTGCACTATCATTTGTATGAACATAATAATAGCCACCACCACCTAATAAACAGATAGCAATAACACCACCAATAATACGTTTACGGTGCTTCTGAAATAATTCTTTCATATATACTCCTTAATAAATGAGTCATTTCATTATTATTTACCATATTGTACTAGAATTTTACCGATTATACAATATAATTTTACGAATTCATTTTAATGACTCAATATAGAGATTAATTCATACTGACTTTTATCAATGCCAAACTTCATTGTTTTAGCGTTTTCATAGGGTATAGCTCGAATCTGACCATCAACATACCCAGTAATACAATTATGCTCTCCACGTACTAAGCAATCCACTGCCAACTCACTCATACGAGCAGCTAAAATGGCATCTAATGCAGATGGTGCACCGCCGCGTTGTAAATATCCAAGAACTGTTAAACTTGGATCAAAGTATGTATGTTGTTTAATATACTCTTTAACCTCACCACTAGAGTAGGCCCCTTCAGCAACGAGTATAATACTATATTCTTTACCTAACTGATGAGTCTTATTAATATGTTCACATACCTCATCTAATGGCATTGGGTATTCAGGTACTAATACAAGCTCTGCACCACTCGCCAACCCAGCTTGCAATGCAATGTGTCCTGCATGACGCCCCATAACTTCGATTATAGCCACTCGTTCATGAGAGTTTGATGTATCCCGAATACGTCCTACCGCATCAACTACAGTATTAAGTGCGGTGTCAAAACCAATCGTATATTGAGTACCATTCATATCGTTATCAATGGTACAAGGAATGGTTATCGTAGATTGACCGAGCCGCATCAAAGCCTCTGCACCAGCTTGTGATCCATCACCGCCAATAACGATTAAATGATCGATACCAAAATCTTGTAATATTCGATAGGCTCGTTGCTGCACATCTAAATTTTTAAACTCTGGATAGCGAGCCGTTCTAAGAATTGTACCGCCAGTGGTAATAATACCGCCCACATCACGAGCGTGTAAAGGCCTTATTTCACTATTAATAATGCCCTCAAATCCTCGTTCTATACCATATACGCTAAAGCCCTCATGGATTGCTTTTCTTGTGATGGCGCGAATGGCTGCGTTCATTCCTGGTGCGTCTCCGCCGCTTGTTAGTAATGCTATTTTTTTCATGTCTATTTCCCTTCTGCTGCTTTGGTTCAGCTTGTATGTCTTTAGACACAATTTCAGTTGTTTTGGGTTGTCTTCGCGCCTTAAATTGAACACCTATAGCATCCAATTGACGCTCAATTGCTTTCATAAAATCATAGGTACGTCCATTAGTCGTATCCAATACATAATCACACTGTTTATATACTGGCTTCCATGCCTGAATCATATTATGAACAAAGGCAGAAACATTGGTATAATCCATCGTTGGTCGTTTGCCCACACGACGATTGACGCGGCTTACAATTCGGTATTGTGCCGCTCGTATACCTATAATAAAAGAAAATTTCTTAAGCGATCTAAGCGTTCTATGCTCTATAGGAAAATTTCCACCTACACTAATAACCGCCTCGTGATATAGGGAAACTTTTTTTAGAACCTCTAATTCAGCACGACGAAATGCTTTTTCACCAATCTTTTTATAAATTTCTGCAATGGGCAACCCAAAACGACCTTCTAATACTCGATCGGTATCCACGAATTGCCATCCTTTTAAATCTGCCAGATTACGTCCAAAATGGCTTTTTCCACTTCCCATGGACCCAATGAGAATAATATTTCGTTTTACTATCATGTTACTATTGCCCCTTATTCTTACGTTAAAATTTATTTTACTATAAAATTGGCATAAAAACAAAAATGAACATACAATAATGAGAATTATTACTCATTATTGTATGTTCATTTTCTTTACATCACTAATGGCGTAACCTTGCATGTAAAAAATATACTATTTCCTTTTGTATCAATAGACATAATCTGTATATGACAATACTTTATCTTCTGTTGCACCATATTATACCAAGATAAAAAGGACTGACTGGTTCCAACCAGAGTCAGATCTAATGCATCATCATGATGAGAACTACTCGTTATAATTAAAGGTTCTCTATTTATACTTTGATATATATCATCTACCCAATATTCATGCAGCAATAAGGATGAAATCAACTCATATGTATTAGAAGATAAAAATTGCTCTTTTACTGTAGTTTCCACTTGGTAATATTCAATGTTCTCTACCACCGCTTCATATTGCTCTGTATAATATCTATATATCCATAACGAAGAAAAAGCAATTATAATGCTTATACTACACGCTAGGAATATCCTCCTTAGGTTTGGTGTCATGCTGTTTTGTATGTCCATCCAAATGGAATGAACAAGGTCCATCTGCTTTTTCCACTTGTTGTTTCCCATCACAAATCACCTGTTTCATATGAGCTTGAATATATTGAACATACGAATGATAAGCTTCATCATTTGTTGCATCACCATCAACAGTAAATCCTCCATCAGAAAATTCTATATGTCGTAACGTAATGGTTCCTCTTGTTGTCATAGCTCCATCCAATAATGTAACAAGACAATATTGATTGTCTAATTGTGCGCCATGTTGTAACAACCGCGACATGGTATCCTCCATAGCATGATATTGATCTCGTATATGCTTGGAATGTTCATCCATCTGTATTTGTTCGTACTTCGCTACCTGTTCAGTATAAGTTTTATAAGAATAGACCCCCATACCAAGACAAAAAGCACTGAGTAATATAATCACTCCTGCAGTAGCATATATATACAACTTATATTTACATAGCCAAATATACCATCGTAATGAACGGGGCATAAAATTTATTAATCTTTCATTACCATCCTTGTCCAATCCACCGTAACCCCCGCGTAGCCATTCCAATCGCCATATCCCAATCTAATTCACCTAATGTGCAACGCGTGCGACCTCGTCCAAGAAACATCATAGGTATATATTCGGTATTTCCGTATACCTCTTGTAATGCGCTTATATCGATACGCAGCTCTTCATTTAAATCATCAGTATTATAAAAATGTATACCTTGAATTTCTTCTACGCCAAATCGCTGCAACATTTCTTCCATTTCAATCAATGCGGTACTAATATCTGCACCATTTATCTTTACAATACATTCCTTCACACAAGTATCCTTCCACCAAGCCCATAAATGCATACCGGCTGGTTCTACGATACCCGTAACCGTTCCTGTTCTATGCATCAATCCATACGTAACTGGTAATGGCCAACAGTCAATAGTATCGACAGGTGCACATGTATCGCGTATACCTTGGCGTAGTAATTCAAGTTCATGCCGGTCTACGGCGGCTAAAAACAAATAATAATTATGTCGTGGATACTCTCTACGGCAAGCATCAAGTTCAAATTCATGTTCTCCAAAATTAAATGTATCTTCTATATTCCACTTTATAAATTCCTTTACATCAAAATCATGAGGATCAAAACTAGCCATCGTCATTTCCGTAGGTATACAAGCAACAATACTATATTCACCCTCTTCTAAATTATAAGTATTGATAAATTCAGCTATATCTTCATCAATTGTACTAGACCGTTTCATTTCCATTGCATCAGTAATAATCATAGTTTTATTTTCAATATGTGCTGTAGTGGCAACAATTCTATCATCCGTAATACAAAGCCCTGTATGTATCTGTTTTTTCTCTTTCATAGTGATGTCCTCCTTAATATGGTTTTACACTAATAACCTCTAATGTATGATTTTCTTTTTCTTTTACATATATGTGAACACGACTTGATACACCATCTAAAACAGCACAGCTCATCACATGTTTAGGATTACTAACCTTTGGGTCCGCCTTAATATATATATGGATAGTATCGCTTTTTTCCACATCAATAGCCTCGCTATAATCCCAACGGCCACCGTTATTGCAATACGTACAGAACCATCGTGCACCACGCTCTGCTGCATAATGAGATGCAATAAGTCTCATTTCATCCGTTGTATTACTTAGTGACAGGGTCGCAAGCCTATTCATTCCTAAAATAAGTACTAATAAAATGAGCATAATATATATGGCTACATAGCTAACCATGCCAGAAGAATAGTCAGAGATGCTTCGTTTTTTTAAACCAATCTGAATGTGTTGATACCGCCGTTGCCACCTCATACTGTGCTATGCCTCCATACCCTTTTGCATACTCTGTTTGACTATTAAACCGGTTATTTATAGACCATTTAAAAGTAACCAATCTATTAGGATTCATAGAAAACGGTTTGGTAGCATCCAGTTTACGCTTATCATCAGTACCTATGATGCGGCTTCCACTCAAGGGTTGTAAGCTACCATCACTTAATTTTCTATATAAGGCCCTTCTAGTAACGGTAAACGCAGTACGGCTTGTATCATTGATAGATAACAGGTCTCCCTGATCATTGATGGATACCATAGAATGATTCCAAATAATATGAGATACGATAGCGCGTCTTGTATAACGGCCATCCTCTAACATGGCCAGGCTATCATCAATTCGCTCGGTCCATATATAACACGTCATACATATTGTCATGATTACGAGAATCACGAAAGAACTAATCAAAACGCTAATAAGTAAAGATGGTAATATAAATCCATTGAATGATTTTGTCCTATGCTTTTCAACGATAACTCGGTCCAAGAAACGTAGATATTTCATAAATAGTAACTCCATTATCAACGGCTTGTACGCTAAATCGTAGTATAGATACACCATTTACCACTTCTTCTGTAACACTTTGTTTAAATGTTATATTGGATAAATTATGTCCATTCGATGATGAGATAGTTCCTGTTGTTGGTACACCACCAGAATCATATACCGCTTTCCCTGCTTCTATATAAGATAATGAATCCTGCAATATATAGTCATGAGTATACGTAGTCTTTACTATCGATAAGGTACTACTCAAGACATAAAGTATGATTGGCAATATGAGTAATACTAAGGTTACTGCCATAAGTGCATCACCATATAAAAATCCAGATTGTTCTGTTCGTAATCTATGTTTGTAGTTTGGATACGTTCTTATTTGTACACATGTCATAATCACAATGATTCCCACCGAATACGCCCTGTTTGTACAGAGATCCATATGCGATTTGTCGCACCGGTTTGTAAGTCTTGTAAAATAAATTCTGTCCCATCATAAGGCAATCCATAAGCAGAAAAATAAACGCGCTTCATAGTATGAGCACTTTCTATATATTCTGGTAATTCTATCTCTACATGATGCTGCATAAGCCCTTCTTGAATTGAATAGGAATGTTTCTTTAAAATAAATTCACCTTGTGCCATCCGCTCGTCTCGGTGGCCTAACATAGCCCATAATTGAACCTTCTTAATAGCTAATACGACTTCTTCAGTACTTCTATTCAACTCATGACGTGATGGTATGGTAACGATACTACTTAGGCCTATACCAATCAAGGATAGTAGAATGGTAATCGCCACAAGCCACTCTACTAATATAGAGCCATTACAATAATGTGTTTTATCACCGACCAATATATCGCCTCCCATACATTAGCAAAATGCAAAGCACTCCATGCACCAATGCACAAGAAAGGGCCAAAAGGAATATACCGTCTACCTGTATTACGAATACTATATAAGCTGGCGAGATAGAGGATACTAGCAAAACAAGAAACGTAAATCATAACTATAATTTGTATGTTTGTTAGCCATATGGATATAGCACTCATCCATTTAATATCGCCCCAACCAAGACCACCTCGACTCAATATGCGTAATGCAATACTGATACTAGCAACGATCAAAACATGTACACAGGTGTCGAAAACTGCATGCTGTTCAACGATGCTATAAAGGATACCTATAATCGTAAGAGCGATAGCACCTTCATCGGGTAATATGAAATATAGCTTATCAATGGTAGCACCTATTACGAGAAATAGTGAAAAGAAGCTATAACATATAATTTCAAATAGTGTGTAATTCCTATACATTAATGGGATTACAATTGACAATATCCATATAACTAAACAGATATATTCCTTTCTCCCTTTCATTGCAAAATCCTTTATGTTTCAGGGGCCGTAACGACTACAGACTTACCGGCATTACCAGCAACTTGTTCATAGGTAATAACATATTCCTTACCTTTTGTAGTTTTAACATGCTCCGTTAAGTAACCTTCTTGATATAATTTTTCTACTGTTGGTGGCGTATCTAAACTTTTATCAATCATGTAGAGTTGTGTCGCATTACGTATGATTTGCATATCTGCCACTTGTTTAGCATTTTTTGCCTTATCGGCAGCGGACATAAATTGAGGCATTGCAATAGCTGCCAAAATAGCAATAACAGCTACTACCACCATAAGTTCTACCAGTGTAAATCCACCTTGTTTAGTTCGTTGCATGCGACGCAAACTAATATATCTAAAAAACGATCGTTCTAATTGAGTTAGTAGTTCTCTACAATACATAAGCATTTTAAAAAGTCTCCTTTCATTGACCACCTAGAGATGATATTGATGTAAATAATGGATACATGACGGATATAACGAGGACTGCAATGCCAACGCCCATAATAGTGAGGAGTATAGGTTCCATAAGGCGCTCCATTCTTGCTATATATTGTGTTAACAACGATTCATAATAGTGACTACAATGATTCAACATGGCTACCAATTCACCACTTTCTTCTCCAACAGCGACCATTTGCCATATAAATGGGTTCCCTACAGACGATGATTTTAAACTTTCACAAAAAGAATGTCCTTTACAAAGCATGTCATAAACTTGATTACTACAGGATTCACCATACGAATTTCGCCATATATGCTTTGTAATATCTATAGTATTGATAATTGAAATTCCCGAATCTAGCAATAATGACCAAATATGTAAAATATTCGTGTAATATAGAGATGTTAAAAATGTATTATGTTGAGCCAACTGCCATAACCATCTATCAAATCTATATCGAATTGCAGATTGTTTAAAAGCATATATGAGTATTCCAATAAAAACCACATGCCCACTAACATACAGTAATGGATGTTCTCGAAGGGAAGTTCCTAATACAAATAAACCTTTTGTCATCCATGGTAATTCTATATGCATAGTAGCAAATACGCGGGTGAACGATGGAATAATAAATAATATAGTAACCAAGAAAAATACATTCATAAGCACCAGTAAGAATAGAGGATATGAAATAGCACTTACTATCTTTTGTTGGTATTTTCGTTCTCGTTCATAATAAGAAGCTATATACTGCAAAGCTTCCCCAACATTCCCTGACATTTCACCACTTTCAAGCAATGCCAATGCTATAGGAGGAAATCCTTTTTCTCGAAGAGCCTCTGATAAAGGTTGACCTCGTTGTATACCCTCGTATAAAGAGCGATATAACATCGTTTTTGAGCCATCTATTAAAAGTTCTAGCGAACGCCTAAGGGAAATACCTGATTGTAGTAGTAATCCCAGTTGATATGCTGTGGTACTCACTTGTTTATGATTCCAACGTACCGATTTGCTAGAGGATCTAGCTATACTACAAATGACATATCCTTCTAACTTGAGTTTAGTGCTAACCTCATCCTCAGAATCGGCCCATAATAAGCCTTGTATTCTTTTCTTGTCTGTTGTTATCGCTGTATATTCATAAGCATTCATGTAATTCCTCTATGATAATTGTTGTTCCAATAAAGCATGTAATTGGTGAACTGATCCATATTGCGTTTTTACATCACGCACTGCCATTTCTAATGTCTTCATGGGGGCCTGCGTTTCTTGGATTGAAACAATTTGAGGTTCCTTTCGATTTCTAATTAGATTTGCCACTGCATTCGTATTTAACAGAATATCCCGTATTGTTATAAACGAGGTTTCCCATCGTAACAAACGTTGACATATGACTGCACGCAATACTTGTGATACTTGACTGCGCACTTCATCTTGTTGTTCACCAGGAAATAAAGATATCATGCGTTGCACGGCCATAACTGCTCGTTGTGTATGCATGGTTGCAAGCACAAGATGACCTGTTTCCGCAGCATGTAATGCGGCCTCTAACGTATCTCGGTCTCTCAACTCTCCTACCATAATGACATCTGGATCCTCTCGTAAGGCATCACGTATCCCATGCGCCATCGAATCCACATCAATTCCGAGTTGGCGCTGATGAATAATTGACTGCAATGGTATGAACTCATATTCCACAGGATCTTCTAACGTTATTATGTGTTTATTCATAGTTTTATTTATATATTCTATGCAACAAGCTAAGGTATATGATTTGCCACTACCTGTAGGGCCTGTAACAAGGACTAACCCATCATGATATTCACAAATTTGTTTTAATACATCACTATCTTTAGATGTATCAAGCGATAAATTAGCATGACAGAGTAATCTCAATGTTCCACAAATTCTATGATTAGCCCTATAAATATGAGCCCGAATTCGAATGCCATTGCTGGTGAAAGCATTATCTACAGAGTGCCATTCATCATGTGTGACGCCACATCGTTGTAATACATCTTTAATCATATCCACACTGCAAATACTTGAAATAGATTCCAACCCATTAGCAGCTCGAATATAAATCGGTGTTCCCACCTCTAAATGTATATCAGTAGCACTATGCTCTAACGATAGGGAAATTACATCTTCTATTGTTATCATCGAGTCGGTTGTCACTACACAATCACAATAAGATGCCTGCACGATGTACCTCCTCTACTGTTGTAATGCCCGAATTAATAGCAGTCTGCGCCGAATCTTGCAATGAAACATATAGATATGTATCAACATGATTCCAATCAATATCACTAGATGGTATCTCTACATATTCAAACAAACCTAATCGTCCTTGATAAGAATTTGTAGTGCTATTAATACGTCTTACAAGACGCTGCGATAGTGAGCCAATTAACGTAGCATGTAATAAATATGGTTCAACTCCCATATCAATAAGGCGTCCAATAACACCTAGTGCGGTATTCGTATGAACCGTGGTAATTACACGATGTCCGGTTAAAGCGGCTTTTACAGCTAGCTGTGCCGTCTCATGGTCTCGTATTTCACCAATCATAATAGAGTCAGGATCTTGCCGTAATACAGTGCGTAACCCTTTCGAAAAGGTAAATCCAATCTTTTCATTAATCCCTATTTGAATGGCTCCATCAATGGCCGCTTCTACAGGATCCTCTAAACATATAAGTTTTGTTTCCTTTAAATTCAACATGCGTAACATGGCATATAAGGTAGCCGTTTTACCACTTCCCGTAGGTCCACAAATAGTAATGAGACCATAGGGTCGTTTTAGTAATGCGGTAATCTTCTCCTGTAAATCGACTGACATACCCAGTTCTAATAAATTTTTGTGCACCCCTTCATTTCCCATTAGACGACACACAATGGCCTCACCATATAGACTAGGCAAACTAGATACACGCATGGTGACAGCATACGATTTAGCTGTCCATTCCCATCGCCCATCTTGAGGCAATCTCTTTTCGCTAATATCCATGCCACTGAATACCTTGATGCGGTTCACAATCATTTCCGCATCAGTAGCATCGATAAACATATAATCCGTTAATAATCCATCAATTCTCAATCGTACTTGTACACCATCCGGAATAGGATCAAAATGTATATCACTAGCACTAATCGTAATGGCATACGTAATGATTGAATCCAATGCAACATCTACATACAATGTCACCCCCTCCTTCATACCTTGCGGTGTGTTTATACATCACCTTTGCTCATTGCACTATGTAATTCTGTACAACAAGAAAAACTCCTCTTTATTTCTAAATAATCCACAATGCGTGTACAGGTACGCAAAAAAACAACAAAAAAAGAGACTCTCTTGAGTTTTCACTACTCAAAAGAGTCTCTTATCTAGTATGTGATTCTAAAATAAAATGTATTATTCTATTTTTTCAAATTATAGAATACTGCATCACCTTTATATTGTGCTGTTTCGTATAACATTTCTTCAATGCGAAGCAATTGATTATATTTAGCAACACGTTCAGAACGTGCAGGCGCACCTGTTTTAATTTGGCCCGCATTAACAGCTACTGCGATATCTGCAATAAATGTATCTTCTGTTTCGCCTGAGCGATGAGATACTACGCATGTGTAGCCAGCGCGTTTTGCAGTTTCCATAGCATCAAAGGCTTCAGTTAATGTACCAATTTGATTTACTTTTACAAGAATGGAATTAGCTACACCAAGGTCGATACCCTTTTCAAGACGTTTTGTATTAGTAACGAATAAATCATCACCTACAAGTTGAACACGCTTACCAAGACGTTCTGTTAATACTTTCCATCCATCCCAATCTTCTTCTGCAAGGCCATCTTCGATAGATACGATAGGATATTTATCGACTAAGTATTCATAGAAATCAACCATTTCGCTAGCGCTCAATACTTTGCCTTCGCCTTCTAGATGATATTTACCATCTTTATAGATTTCACTGGAAGCCACATCGAGAGCTAATTTAAAATCTGTACCAAGTTCATAACCGGCACGTTTAATAGCTTCGCAGATTACTTCCAAAGCTTCTTCATTAGATGCTAAGTTTGGTGCAAAACCGCCTTCATCGCCTACAGCAGTGCTGAGACCTTTATCGTGAAGCACGGATTTCAATGTATGATATACTTCTGCACAGCTACGCAATGCATCGCTAAATGTTTTGGCCCCTACTGGCATAATCATAAACTCTTGAAGGTCTACATTATTATCAGCATGAGCACCACCATTTAGAATGTTCATCATTGGAACAGGAAGTTCTTTAGCATTAAAACCACCTAGATATAAGAACAAAGGCAAATCTAAAGATTCAGCAGCAGCACGTGCCACAGCCATAGATACACCTAAAATTGCATTGGCACCCAAGTTAGCTTTGTTATCTGTGCCATCAAGTTTAAGCATTAAATTATCAATCGCCACTTGTTCAGTCGCATCATAGCCGATAATAGCTGGGCCAATTTTAGCATTTACATTGTCTACAGCTTGTAAAACACCTTTGCCACCATAGCGTTTTTTATCGCCATCGCGAAGTTCTACTGCTTCAAACATCCCCGTAGATGCACCAGAAGGAACTGCAGCTGTTGCAATTGTACCATCTTCTAAACATACTTCTACTTCTACTGTAGGATTACCACGAGAATCCAAAATTTCACGAGCTACGACTTGTTCAATTACTGCCATAATACTACCTCTTATTTATATACTAAATTAATCTAATAACAAACTTTCACCGGTCATATTACTTGGCTTATCAATATGAGCCAACGCTAACATTGTCGGTGCAATATCACATAATTTACCTGATTTAAGTTGTTTATGTATATCCTGAGCTTCCACTAAAATCAATGGCACAACATTCGTTGTATGGGCTGTATGAGGTTTTCCAGTCTCATGATTCACCATTTGCTCTGCATTACCATGATCGGCGGTAACTAAAAGCTGACCTCCAACCTCTAATATAGCCTTCGCAATACGTTCTAATCCTGCATCCACAGTTTGAATTGCTTTCACTGCAGCTTTAAAATCTCCTGTATGCCCTACCATATCTGGATTTGCGTAATTTAGGATAATCATATCGTATTGACCACTATGAATGGCATCAACTACCTTAGCTGTCACCTCAGGAGCACTCATTTCAGGTTGTAAATCGTAGGTTGCCACTGCTGGAGAAGGCACAAGAATACGGTCTTCACCTTCAAAGGGAACCTCATTACCGCCATTAAAGAAATATGTTACATGTGCGTACTTCTCTGTTTCAGCAATACGTAATTGACGATAGCCACCCTTAGCAAGGACTTCACCTAATGTATGATGCAACGTATCCTTTTCATAGACAATATGAACAGGCAATCCATCCTCATACTTAGTCATTGTCGCCATAAAGATAGCTATAGGTTCTCGTTTAAAACCTTCAAAATCAGGTAATATTAAAGCCTTCGTCAATTCACGAGCTCTATCAGGTCTAAAGTTACAGAATATAACGGCATCTCCATCAGAAATCATACCTTCTGGCTCGATAACTGTAGGCACTACAAATTCATCATTAACACCATCATTATAGGATTGTGTAACTGCGTCACACGCAGAATTAGCCTTATTACCAACACCATTGACAATAGTATTATAGGCTAATTCCTCACGGTCCCACCGGTTATCGCGATCCATCCCATAGTAACGGCCACTTACAGTAGCAATTTTCCCACAGTTTATATCGGACATAAAGGATTCTAAGTCCTTAAGATAGGTTAATGCTGATTGTGGTGGCACATCGCGTCCATCGAGAAGCGCATGCACATATACCTCTTTAATGCCTTCATGTTTAGCACCAGCAATTACGGCCTTAATATGCTCTAAAGAACAATGTACATTGCCATCAGATACAAGGCCAATAATTTGTAATTTACCATGCTTAGCATGCTTGTATAACTCTTGTATTACAGGCTTTTGAAAAAACTCGCCACTCTCTACATCCTTCGTAATACGCGTTAAGTCTTGATATACAATACGGCCGGAACCAAGGTTGAGATGTCCAACTTCTGAATTACCCATTTGCCCTTCTGGCAAACCGACTGCAAGACCTGAAGCTTGTAATGTTGTATGAGGATACGTATCCCACAAATAATTAAAATAACTTGGTTTTGCTTGTACTACGGCATTCGTCGTATCTGTTTGGTCCCCCATACCAAAGCCATCTAGGATGACTAGCATTACGGGTGCCTGTAATTTTGCCATATTTATACCTCTAGTATGTTATTTACTTACGTCTTGAGCCTCCATGATGATTTCATTAAATTCATCCACGATTAACGAAGCGCCTCCAACGAGGGCTCCATCAATATTAGGCTCACTTAAAATTTCACGCGCATTATTAGCCTTTACACTACCACCATATTGAATTCGAACTGATTCTGCTACAGCAGAGGTATATAGTTCCGCTATATAATCACGTATGGATTTACATACTTCCTCTGCTTGATCAGCAGTCGCAGTCTTGCCCGTACCAATAGCCCAAATTGGTTCATAAGCGATAATCAATTGTTCCACTTGATCCGCTGGAATATCTTGTAATGCACATTGTAATTGTCCGTGAATGAAAGAAATCGTTTCATTTGCCTCTCTCTGAGCAAGGCTTTCACCAACACAGACAATAGGTTGCAAATTATGATGAAATGCACTCTTAATCTTTTCATTAACCATAGCATCTGTTTCACCATAGTACTCACGGCGTTCGGAATGGCCAATAATGACATAGGACACACCGAGTTCCGTTAACATCAACGGAGAAACTTCGCCAGTAAATGCACCAGCATCATGATAATCCATATTTTGAGCCCCTACGCCAACCTGTGTATCTCGTGTTAAGGACACAGCTCTCTCAAGCGCAGTAAAGGGT
This sequence comes from Veillonella atypica, assembly GCF_041431435.1. Taxonomy (NCBI): domain Bacteria; kingdom Bacillati; phylum Bacillota; class Negativicutes; order Veillonellales; family Veillonellaceae; genus Veillonella; species Veillonella atypica. The sequence goes on along the minus strand of NZ_JAPVXV010000001.1, from coordinate 49,807 downwards.
GGACAAACTACTACTTCACAGTCCAAGTTTTTATCACCTAGAAAACTAGTAAATGCTTCAATCAAGATAGAACCAGATGCAATGGTTCCGTTCATCTTCCAGTTTCCTGCAATAATTTGTTTTCTCATATTAGGCCTCTGTTAAAGCAGCAATACCTGGCAAAACCTTACCTTCCAATAATTCAAGGGATGCACCGCCACCAGTCGAAATATGGCTAATTTTATCTGCTAAGCCGCTTTTTTCAATAGCAGCTACAGAATCACCACCACCAACGATAGTCATAGCATCAGATTCTGCAACGGCTTTAGCTACTGCATTCGTACCAGCTGCAAAATTATCCATTTCAAATACGCCCATTGGGCCATTCCAAATGATAGTTTTCATATTAGCCAATGCTTCTGTATATAAGTCACGTGTTTTAGGACCGATATCCAAAATCATCCAGCCATCTTCGATGTTATCGACATCCACGATTTTTGTGTTCGCATCATTGCTGAAAGCATCTGCCACTACAGCATCGATAGGTGTCAATAATCTAGCACCTGCAACGCGTGCCTCCATAACTAAATCTGTAGCGATAGCATCTTGACCATCTTCATATAAGGAACTACCGATGTTACAGCCTTGAGCCTTAATGAAAGCATTCGCCATACCGCCGCCGATAATCATAACATCTACCTTAGGTAATAGATTGGAAATAACAGAAATCTTATCTGTTACCTTAGCACCACCGATAATGGCAGCCATAGGTGTTTTTGGATGTACTACAGCGGCACTTAGTGCATCAATTTCTTTTTTAAGTAAGAAACCTGCACCCATAGGGATGTAATCAGCAATGCCAACTACAGATGCTGCATTACGATGAGATACACCAAATGCATCATTGATAGCTACATCAGCAAGAGAGGCTAATTGTTTAGCAAACTCAGGATCGTTTTTAGTTTCTTCGTTATGGTAACGCAAGTTTTCAAGCATCAACACATCGCCAGGTTGTAATGCTTCAACAGCTGCCTCAACCTTAGGACCAACACAATCATCGACAAACGCAACTGGTTTGTTGATAAGCTCAGATAAACGTTTAGCACAAGGAGCCAATGTCATATCCGGTTTACGTTCACCCTTTGGACGACCAAAGTGAGATGCAAGAATTACCTTAGCATTGTGGTCGATTAAATATTTGATTGTATCTAGTGCACCACGAATGCGAGTGTCATCAGTGATGACACCATCCTTCATAGGCACATTGAAATCTACACGTACAAAAACGCGTTTATTATCTACATTCATATCTAAAATGGTTAATTTCATCCTAGAATTTCCTCCCATTATAGACCTTTACTAGCTACGAAAGCTGCCATATCGATAAGGCGTTCAGAATAGCCCCATTCATTATCGTACCAAGAAACAACTTTCACCATGTTACCATCCATAACCATTGTCAAATCAGCATCAACAATGGAACTACGAGGATCAGAACTAAAGTCACAGGATACCAATGGCACATCGGATACACCAAGAATACCTTTTAATTCACCAGCTGCTGCTTTGCGGAATGCTTCGTTGATTTCTTCTTTTGTAGCAGTTTTTTCAAGTTCGCAAACAAGATCTGTAGCGGATACATCTGGTGTAGGAACACGCAATGCAAAACCATCTAATTTACCTTTTAATTGAGGCAATACTTTAGCAACAGCCTTTGCTGCACCAGTTGTTGTAGGAATGATAGACATAGCTGCTGCACGAGCACGGCGTGGATCTTTATGACGTGCATCAAGAATTTTTTGGTCATTTGTATAAGAATGAATTGTAGTCATCATACCACGTTTGATACCAAATTCATCACATAATACTTTAGCAAATGGAGCCAAGCAGTTAGTTGTACAAGATGCATTAGAAATAATGTGATGTTTTGCAGGATCGTACATATCTTGGTTAACGCCCATAACCATTGTTAAGTCTTCATTTTTACCAGGTGCAGAAATCAATACTTTCTTAACAGTAGGTTGATTCAAATGAACCTTTGCTTCTTCTGCATCGCGGTATTTACCAGTACATTCCATAACGATTTCTACGCCTTCTTCAGACCAAGGCAATTTAGAAGCATCACGGTCATGGAATACGCGGATTTTTTTGCCATCTACATAAATATTTTCATCGTCAAATGTTACTTCATTAGGGATTGTGCCATGTACGGAATCGTATTTTAACAATAATGCAGTACCCTCATTATCACCAGTCGCATTAATAGCTACTACTTCAACATCTGGATTATTAATTGCCGCACGTACTACACATTTACCAATACGACCGAAACCATTAATACCAACTTTAACTGCCATTGTTTTGTCCTCCTCAAAAGAACTATATAATACTAAAAATAATAAACTAAATTATAACGCAGGAATATTTAGTAATTGGCGCATACCTTCTGCTGCTTGGTCATCTATTATGAGGATTCCCTTTTTACAAGACCTCATAACGCTAATAATAGCACCAGCTTTATCAAAGCCACCTGCTACAGCTACGACATGCGGTATATTCACTATATCCCTTAATGAAAGCCCTATGTTATTCGTCGCATAGACGATAGAACCATCCATAGAGCAATACTGACCTAATGCTTCACCTACGGCATCGCCATCAACGAGTTGACGGCGCACATCCTCCGGTATATGTCGTACATCGGCCATATGGAGTGCTTGACCAATACCAAAAACTAATATATCAGTTCTATGGATTAATTCGCTAATCTCCTTGATTTGTGGTTCTAATGTTACAAGCATATCTAGGGAATCTTTAGATAGCCCATCTGGTAAATGAAGCATCTTATACGAGCCATGCCAACGTTCTGCTAATACAGAGGCGATTACATTCGCTTGATATTCGACGACTTCACCAACACCACCACGGGCTGGTACAACCACGGGATGCAACACACTACTAGGCATTTCATCAGCCATTGCCGCCATGGTACTACCGCCACTAACGGCTATAACAGACTCATCGGTTACCATACGTTGAACCACTTTCGCAGCAGTAAAACCTAAGCGTTTTAACATTAATGATCCTTCACTTGGTGTGATAATAACATCATCAATATGTAATGCCGCTTTCAACCGTTGCTCTAATTCGCCAACACGCTCATATTCATAAAGAATACTCCTTAATTTGGGAACTAGTTCTCGTCCTTCAGCACTTAGATAGATACCAGGTTTAGAGATTTCAACTAATCCGTTACCACGTAATGCATCAACATGAGATCGTACTGCACGTTCTGATATATCCGTAGCTAGTGCTAAACTCCTACGGCCAAGAGGTTCTTCATAGGCTAGATGACTCAATAATTTGTAGCGATCCTTTAAGACGGTCATTAATTCCGGTGCTATACGCTCGCATACCATTAACAACTCATTCATAGGGTTCCTCCTTTACCCTTTGATAAGGATAACGATATTCGTCCCAGACAAACAAAATTAGTCCCACCTAGAATAAAAAAATACTTCTACATGATTATTTTATACCTTATTACAACTTTATTCAAGTAAAAAACGCCCTTTCGGGCGTCTTTTACATCGTATTTATAGATATATGTCTATCATATATCGTGATTATTTTGTACCGAAAATACGGTCCCCTGCATCACCTAAACCAGGTAAGATATAGCCATGTTCATTCAATGTTTCATCAAGAGCGGCTACATAAATAGGTACATCAGGATGTTCTTTATTAACAACCTCTACACCTTCAGGTGCTGCTACAAGGCACATCAATTTAATACTCTTTGCACCTTTCTCTTTCAATAACGTAATCGCTGCAGATGCACTACCACCAGTAGCTAACATTGGATCTGTAACGATGAAATCGCGTTCGCCTACATCACTAGGTAATTTGCAATAATATTCTACTGGTTTTAATGTTTCTGGATCACGATATAAACCGACATGACCAACCTTAGCTGTTGGAATCAAGCTAAGCATGCCATTTACCATGCCAAGACCAGCACGAAGAATCGGAATAATGCCTAATTTTTTGCCGGCAATGCGTTTACCTGTCATCTTAGTCAATGGTGTTTGCACTTCTACATCTTCTAATGGCAAATTGCGTGTAATTTCATAGCCCATCAACAATGTAATTTCATCTAATAATTCACGGAAATCTTTTGAACCTGTTTGTACATCACGCATCAATGTAACCTTATGATGAATCAATGGATGTGTCATAACATTAACGTTCATGATTATGCCCCCTATAAAAACAATCCGAATCCGAAATCATTATTTCGGCCTTTTACTATTCATACATACTCTATCACATATTTACAAATCCTGCCATATAAATATGACCACTACAACATAAAAAGGGTGAGCAAGAAAAACTCTTACTCACCCTTTTGGGTTCTTACTATACCGATACCTATAAATTATAAGTTAGGATATAAAGGATATTTTTCACATAATGCAGCTACGCGTTTTGCAGCATCTTGATGTTTTGCTGTATCTTCTGGGTTTTGAAGTACTGTAGCAATAATATCTGCAATTTCTTTCATATCGTCTTCTTTAAGACCACGTGTAGTCAATGCAGGTGTACCTAAACGAACACCACTAGTTACAAATGGGCTAGCTGGATCGAATGGAATTGTATTTTTATTAGCTGTGATACCAATTTCATCAAGAAGATGTTCTGCTTCTTTACCAGTCAAACCTGTATTGCGCACATCTACAAGCATAACATGTGTATCTGTACCACCAGAAACGATAGTCAAACCTTTAGCTATCAATTCAGCAGCCAATACTTTTGCATTTTTAATAACTTGTTCAGCGTATACTTTAAATTCTGGTTGTAATGCTTCACCTAATGCAACAGCTTTTGCAGCGATAACATGCATCAAAGGACCACCTTGGATACCAGGGAATACAGCTTTATCAACAGCTTTTGCATATTCTTCTTTGCACAAAATCATACCGCCACGAGGGCCACGCAATGTTTTATGTGTTGTAGTTGTAACGATATCTGCATATTCTACTGGATTTGGATGTAAACCAGCAGCTACAAGGCCCGCAAAGTGAGCCATATCTACCATAAAAATCGCGCCTACTTCATGAGCTACATCAGCCATTTTCTTGAAGTCGATTTGACGGCTGTAAGCACTGCCCCCAGCAATAATCAATTTAGGTTTTGCTTCTAACACGATTTTGCGGAATTCATCATAGTCGATTTGTTGAGTTTCTGCATTAACACCGTAAGGAACAACATTGAAATATGTGCCAGATACGTTTACAGGAGAACCATGTGTTAAGTGACCACCATGGGACAAGTTCATACCAACAATAGTGTCACCAGGTTTTAACATAGCAAAATATACAGCAAAGTTAGCTTGAGACCCAGAATGTGGTTGTACATTTGCATGTTCTGCACCAAATAAACGTTTAGCGCGTTCAATAGCCAATGTTTCTACTACGTCCACATGTTCGCAACCACCATAATAACGTTTGCCAGGGTAGCCTTCAGCGTATTTGTTAGTCAATACACTACCTTGAGCTTCCATAACGGCTTGGGATACGATATTTTCAGAAGCGATCATTTCTAATTTATCGCGTTGACGCATTAATTCTTGATCGATAACTGCTTTAACATTAGGGTCTTGTTTTGCTAAGAAACTCATGGGAATCCTCCTTGAAACATATATAAATATAATGTGATAACTAATTGAATAAAGATGTATTATTTTTCAAGAGCAGAAATTTTTTCTACGCGACGCGCGTGACGTCCGCCTTCAAATTCTGTATTAAGCCAAATTGTAACAATATCCTTTGCAAGGCCCGGTCCAATAACGCGTTCCCCCATCGTAAGAATATTGGCATTATTATGTTCGCGACTCGCATGTGCGGAAAATGTATCGTGACAAAGCGCTGCACGTACACCTGCAATTTTGTTGGCTGCAATACCAATCCCAATGCCTGTACCACAGATTAAGATGCCTCGATCTGCTGCACCATCTACAACGGCATGTGCCACTGGTTCAGCAATATCCGGATAATCACAAGATTCTGTACTATGTGTACCAAAATCTTCCACTTCATGGCCTAATGTAGACAATAATTCCTTAATTTCTTGTTTTAAATGTAATCCACCATGATCACAACCAATAGCAATTTTCATAGCTCTATCTCCTATTCTTTTGATGCTACTAATCCAGCTTTCACCAAATTATAAATTTGCTCAGCACATTGATTATACACGTCTTGATTTGAACCGAAAGGATCTACCACATCTCCTGTACCATGCCCCCATTCAGCAAGGGTTTGAATTTTAGCTACTTCAAAAGGAAATTGACGAAGTAACACAGATTTATGATCTTGTGTCATACCAATAATCAAATCCGCTGAATTGACAAGCTCCATTGTAAGAGGTCTTGATTCATGGCCAGAAATATCGGCGATAGATTGAATCGCAATCACAGCTTCTTCTGTAGGCTTGGCACCATAAGCAGCAAATAATCCAGCAGAAACTACATTCACATCTAGACCAAGCTCTGTTGCCAAGGTCCGCGTAATACCTTCTGCCATTGGGCTACGACAGGTATTACCAGTACATACATACAAAATATTCATAATGACATCCTTACCGCCACAATTTCTGTGGCTATTTATACATTATAGCAAATACATCCAATATGTAAAGACATTTTTCTATTATGAATGGACATAATAAATATTACATAATTGCTTATAAATAGATAATATGACCAGCACACGCCTTTTCCATGCGATTCATAACCGCTACGCCGAGGCCTGTATTCACAACACCTTCTGCTAAAATATAGTCTACATCACATTCATTAAAATGATGTAATGTCTTATAAAAATCGTGAGCTAAGGCAACCGCATCACCACTATGTCCATATACATGAAATTCACCGTGTACACTATCTTTTAACAATTCATATGTTTCTTGGCTAACCAAAAATGCACCACGCTTAGTGTCCTGTTCATGAATTACATTATTGAAAGCTTCCGCCACATCCTTGGGATTACCTATAAATGCACGCATAGGTGCATCTGGAGCATAATGCTTATACTTCATACCAGGAGCCTTTGGCGCTTCATTTTGAGACGACAAAAATGGATCATAGGACACATTATCCACAACTTGTTCTAACATTTCTTTTGTAATTCCACCGGGTCGTAAGATGGTCACTCCATCATCTCGAACCTCTACAACAGTAGATTCCACACCGATCGTACAGATTCCAGCATCCACAATATAAGGAATACGTCCATTCATATCATCATAAACGGATTGTGCCGTAGTCGGGCTTGGACGGCCTGAAATATTAGCACTAGGCGCTGCGATGGGCACACCGGCCAATTCTAATATGTTACGGCATACAGCGTGGTCTGGACAACGTAATGCCACGCGATTTAAACCACCAGTTGCACGGTCAGGCACGAGATCTGATTTAGGCAATGTAATTGTTAAAGGACCAGGCCAAAAAGCCTCAATCAAGGCCTTTGCTGTTTCAGGTATTTCTTTCACAAGCGGTTTAATGCTTTCCGCATTGGGTACATGTAATATTAATGGATTATCTGAAGGACGACCTTTAGCAGCATAAATTTTATCCATTGCATCTGCATCGAGGCCATTAGCACCAAGACCATATACGGTTTCCGTAGGAATTGCTACAACATCACCATTACGCAACGCATGTGCAACTAATTGAAGATTATCTCTTGTAAGTTCGGTAATGATTTTAGTCTCCACATTCTCACCCCTTTACGCGAGCCGTCACAACACGATTAATGCCCGCTAAATCTACTGCAAAAGATATATCTACATAGGAGCCAACAGCCTCCAGTAAAGATTTTACATCTTCAGCTTGATCATATCCTACCTCAAAAGCTACAAGTCCATGAGGTTTTAAATATGTAACGCACTCCATAGCTAACTGACGATAGAAATCAAGTCCATCTTCACCACCAAATAATGCAATATGAGGCTCATTAAGTACATCAGGAGACAGGATTTTCTTATCCTCTAATCGAATATACGGCGGATTAGATACAATCACATCAAACAACTCATTATGATGTTCTAAATAAGAAAACATATCTGATTCGTGAAATTCGCTACGATTCTCTAGCTTAAATGCTTCTTGATTCTTTGTGGCTATTTCAAGTGCATCACGAGAAATATCAAGGCCCATCCCCGTTGCTGTAGGCAAATAATGTAAGAGGCTTAGTAAAATAGTACCAGGTCCCGTACACATATCAAGAATACGAATAGCGTCTTGTTGATGATACGTACTTAATACATATTCTACTAATGTTTCTGTATCAGGACGAGGAATGAGGACCTTATCATTTACAGCAAATGTCAATCCCATAAAATCTTTTGTTCCTGTTAAAGATGCTACAGAATATCCTTTAGCCCGTTCAATGACAAGCGGCCTAAATCGATCTAGTTCTTCTTGCTCTAATGGTTGATCATAATTCGTATATAGATATATACGATTCTTCCCTAAAACGTGAGAAAGCAGTACTTCCCCATCAAGACGAGGTGTATCCATCCCCTTGCTTTGAAAGTACTGCTCTGTCCACTGGAGAATACGACCAATCGTCCAAATCTCCTTATACATTTGTATTAGCCTCCTGCATTTTAGCTGCTTGATCAGCGGCATTTAAGGCTTGAATAATTTCATCGAGATCACCATTTAAAATGGCATCCAATTTATACAATGTTAAATTGATACGATGATCTGTTACACGACCTTGTGGATAGTTATAGGTACGAATACGTTCACTACGATCACCTGTACCAACTTGGCTCTTGCGGTCTGCGGCCATGCTAGCTGTAGCCTCTTGTTCGGCTTTATCTTGCAATTTTGCACGCAATACGCGCATCGCTTTTTCTCTGTTTTGTAGCTGAGAACGTTGATCCTGACAAGCTACGACAATACCTGTTGGTAAGTGGGTAATACGGACAGCAGATTCTGTTTTATTAATATGCTGACCACCGGCACCACTAGCGCGATATGTATCGATTTTCAAATCCTTATCATTGATTTCAATATCAACATCTTCCATTTCAGGAAGTACTGCCACAGTAACCGTAGATGTATGTACACGGCCTTGTGTTTCTGTAGCTGGAACCCGTTGTACACGATGTACACCAGATTCAAATTTCATCTTGGAATATACATTCTCACCATCTACAGAGAATACAACCTCTTTAAAACCGCCTAGTTCAGGTTCATTAGCATCGATAATTTCACAACGCCACCCTTGGCTTTCAGCATATTTTGTATACATACGGAATAAGTCGCCTGCAAACAATGCCGCTTCATCGCCACCAGCGCCACCGCGAATTTCGATAATAATATTTTTATCATCGTTAGGGTCTTTTGGTAATAAAAGAATTTGTAATTTTTCTTCTAATTCCTCTTTTTGAGGTTTTAATTCTTTCAATTCTTCTTGAGCCATTTCACGGAATTCTTCATCCATTGTTTTGTCTTCAATGACTTCCATGGCTTCATCAATACCAGCTAACACCTTTTTATATTCTCTAAAAGCTTCTACAGTTTCAGATAATTGGGCATGTTGACGTGTTAGTTTACGCCATTCATCTTGACGCGCAATGACTTCAGGGTCACTGATGCGTTGCTCTAGATCCATAAATTTATCTTCAATAACTTGTAATTTATCTACTAACATATATAACCTCAATCTTAATATGTTTCATCTTCATAAGCATCTTCTTCTGGAGGACGTACCTCTTCTAGAGCACGAATAGCCACTTCGATTTGATCTGCTTCTGGTTCACGGGTCGTCATATATTGCAACGCCAAGCCCGGTTTAACGAGAGATTTTACAAAGGAGCTTTCACTACGTCCTGCAAAACGAATAAATTCATAGGCAATACCTGCTACAACGGGCATCAGTAAAACACGTGACACAATGCGCTCTAGCAAATTAGGCCAACCTAAAAAGGCAAATACAAATATACTAACTACCATTACAATGAGTAGAAAATTAGTCCCGCATCTCGGATGTAAACGAGATTGAGCACGCACATTTTCTACGGTCAAAGGTAGATCATTTTCATAAGCATGAATGGTTTTATGCTCTGCTCCATGGTATTGGAATACACGTTGTATATCCTTAGTTTGACCAATACCCCATATATAGAGCAAAAACAAAGCCAATCGAATAGCACCTTCAACCAGGTTCAAAATAAAGTGATTATCTTGAATACCAGGAATAAATTTAACTACAAATGTAGGAAGGGCCACAAATAAAGCGATTGCAAATAGTGTGGAAAATACCATGGTAATGGCAATTTCACTATTCGACATTTCTTCCTCTTCATCACCAGCCGCTTTCGCAGAGAAGGACAAGGCCTTCATACCGATAACAAGAGATTCATATAAGGCTATACAGCCTCGTAAAAAAGGTTTCTTTAATATAGGATATCGCTCTTGAATGGACGTGGTAGCTTCCTTTTGCACCACGATAGAACCGGAAGGCTCACGTACAGCTGTCGCCGTATATCCTGGGCCACGCATCATGACGCCTTCAATGACAGCTTGTCCACCAACGAACTTCTTAATACGTTCTTTTGCCAAAGGATTTCCTTTCATAAACAAATAGAGGCAGAGCCCAAAGCCCTGCCAATAATTGTTTCGCTACATAAACTATTATTTACCGTAACGTTTGTTAAATTGTTCGATACGACCACGAGCTTGAGCCGCACGTTGTTGACCAGTGAAGAACGGATGGCATTTGGAGCAAACGTCTACACGAAGGTCTTCTTTTACAGAGCCAGTTTTGAATGTGTTACCACAACCGCAAGTAACTGTAGCTTCTTTATAGTCTGGATGAATACCTTGTTTCATTCTATACACCTCTTTCCAGCAATCAATATTATTCTTATAGATTATAGCACGATAATGCGTACAAATCAAGAAACTACTCTTTAGAAGCCTGTTTTTCTTCAATTGCTTCCGCTAAGATAGTTTCTAAATCACTTTCATTCAAAAGATCGCGTAATGCAATCAATTCTTCCAAGGAAAGAGTAATCCCTTTTTTCATACTTGTATATTCGCTATCCCAAGCACGAAGATCAAATTTAGGATTATATTTCCCCCAGCTTGTGCATGTAAGTTGTTTTTTCCAGCCATCTTTATCTTCTGATAATGTGCCGATAACTTTGAAAATTTCGAAATTAATAACAGCCATTGTTACCTCCCTCCTCACCTAATTACAGTGTACACTATGTGTCAAATTATGTAGTTCTAAATCGATACGATATATTGTAAACCAAATTACCTATATTGACAATTATTTTTTATAGTCACTGTAGTCTTCAATATCGATGGATGTCGTCGGAGGCATTACGTCAGCACCCAAAGAATTCATATTTTCTTGCCATGATGCTCGTGCAGATTTGATAGTCTCTTTATACGCTTCATCAATATTTTTGGCCGCATTAACTAGTAGCGATTCATCATTTACATCGAGTACACGGCGACGTACGCTGCTAAGCATATAGCCGAAGGATTCTTCTGTTTGAACGAGCATAGAAATCTCTTGCATTAAGGTTTGCCCAATTGTGCTAGAGAAATATGTATACCACATATATGCCAATTCTACATCAGGGAACATCCAATATACACCCGTACTAGGTGCTTCTGTACCCATAGACACCTCTACATGGTCACTATAGCGGGTAAAAGCTAAGTAATACGCTCCATTTTCACGAAGTGCCGCACGTCCTAGTTCTGAAACACGACTATCTATACAATAAATGCCATCCTGACCTAAAGCTACATCAGTTTGACCGCCAGGCAATAAAATAGAACGTAAAGACAAACCGTAGTTTAATACAGTAAATACCGGTAATTGAGCAAAGACGCCATGAGGCAATGGAATATAATTAATAGCTTTCCAGTCATCACCAACTCGTTCACGAAGGCCTACACGCATCTTTTTAACATCATATTTACCATAAATGATTTCATAAGCCCCAAGTGGAGTCCATTCACGAATAGATTCTACACGTTTTTGGTTCAAAAAGAATTGTAATGCCATATTATTCAATCCCAATTGATTTTGTGCCATCGTTGCTGGTAAGAATAATTGAGCAGTCCCTTCTGGAACCAAATTATGCAAACCATTAGCTACCTCTTCTACAATATCTTCAGAGGATTGGAACATACCAACCGTACCTGTAAAGATATGGTCAAAATAGCTACGATGAGGCCATTGATTAATAATCTGAGCCATTGGATACAATCGAGAAATAATGCTATAGCATACAGAAGATGCTGTATAGAGGACAACCTTTTTATCCTCATAAGATTGTAAAATTTCATCTATCATGCCAGCGTATTCTTCTACATACGCATATAAGACGAGCTCTCCTGTTTTACTATGACTTTCTATACTTTCACGAACAGGCGTTTCCCATATAGTTCCTACGTCAAGACCATCTAGAATTCCAGTATCACTAATAAAATCAAAGAGTTCTACCGTAAATGAAGGGCCGTACAATGCACGAAAAGTATTTACATCATATGAAATAGGTCCAAAGGATTCCACCGTAGATTTCTCAGCTAATCCATATAAGTCCTCTGGTGTAACACCCCATTCACGAGAATTCGCATTGCTAGAAAGCAATTGATCTAATACTTTAAAACGCATTAATTCGTTGACGATATCAATACCTTCTATGCCATATTGAGCACAAAGGGCAATTAGTTCTTCATTATTCTTTTTCATATTAAACCTTTCCTGCTGACGGACAAAGATGATGTAAAAAACAAGTTTCACATAGAGGCTTACGAGCTTTACAAACACGTCGTCCATGATAAATCAGCCAATGATGAGCTGCAGACCACTTCTCTTTTGGTATAGCCTTTTGCAATTTTTGTTCCATTTCTTCTGGCGTCTTTGCAATACCTAATTTCAATCGGTTTGCTACACGGAACACATGTGTATCCACCGCAATAGCTGGTGTTCCGAATAATACGGATACCACAACGTTTGCCGTTTTTCGACCTACACCGGGTAATTCAACGAGCTGATCAAATTCACGTGGCACTTCTCCATGATATTGTTCTACCAATATATGACAAGTGGCAATCAAATTCTTTGCCTTTGATTTATACAAACCACAATCCTTGATAAGAGCTTCTAGTTTTGTAACACCAACCTCTAGCATCTTAGCCGGATGATTTAATGCAGGGAACAATCGTTTTGTAACAATGTTAACCCTCTCATCTGTGCACTGTGCAGATAACACAACAGCAACTAATAATTCAAATTCATTTGTGTATTCAAGAGCAGGTTTAGCATCAAAATAATGTTCTTCTAATAATGCTAATTGTTCTGCCTTAATTGCTTTCGTAACACGCACGATAAACTCCTTTCTCACCTGTGAAAGTACGAACTCGTACAATTTATATCTTACCATACGTATTCATTAAGTTCTATGTTATAATAAATTATGTTATTCTAATATAGAATACAGGAGGCAATTATGACCAATATTAACGATACATTAAAACGTATAAATGAACTAGCAGCTAAGAAAAAATCAGGTCAAGAACTAACACCTGAAGAATTAGCCGAAAAGAAAGAGCTATATAACATCTATTTAGGCTTTATTAAAGGACAAATCACAGACACCTTAGATCGCGTTGAATTTGTTGATCCTAAAACAGGTGAACGAACAGCACCTAAAAAAGCGCTTGAAAACTTAGCGTTAGAGGCAGATAAAGAAATTAAAGAACGTAAGGACATTCACTAACACTAAAAGGCACTTCAATTTGAAGTGCCTTTTTAAATTCATTTCTTTATAATTTGCCTAATCGTTTCATTGCATCATAGATTTTTTCAGCTAATCCCTTCATTTGGAATTTAGGAATACCACATGCAGCGATACGAATACCATTGCCTAAGGCAATGCAATAAATATGTTCTTTTTTAAGTTCTTCACAAATAGCGGTACCAGAATCAGTTGGTATAGTTATAAAGAAACCACCACGATATGGCAACATAGGTAAGCCCACTTGTGCTGCCTCTTGTTTAAAGATATCTGCACGATCGCGAATCAATTGATAATAACAATTACGTTCGTCCTCATAAGCCTTAAATTTATCAGGATCAGAAACGATATTAGCCATAGTGCGCATTGCTGGACGACAAATATTAGACCAGGTTGCACGGCTAGTCGATTTATTCACTTCTAAGAATTCATCGGCGATTTCTTCATCAGAAGAAATACCAATCATAGCGCCAACACGTTGACCATACATTGTAAAGCCCTTAGATAAGCTATAACATACACAAACTAGGATTTCCTTTGGTAAGTGCCCCATCTTTTTAAAGAATGCGCGGACTTCTTCTTTTTCACCAGAATAATCCAAATAAGCCACATCGATACCAATGATGACGTTATTGCGACCAATAGCAACTAATTCTTTCAAGAAACTAAGAATAGAATCCCAGTCCTTATCCTCTACAGAATATCCTGTAGGATTATTACCTGGTGTATTAAATAAGATAACAACATTTGTTTGTTTAGCAGCTAATTCCTTAACACGATGTTGGAATGCATCATGATTAAAGTTATTATGTTCATCAAATAAAGAGTATGTAACAAGTGTACGTCCATTATCACTGCAAATAATGCGGTATGCACCCCAGTACCAATCTGCAGTTAATACTTCATCACCAGGTTCAGTATAGTTATGTACCAAATGATGAATACCGCCTGTACCACCAGTGGTTGCGATGCTACGAATAAAGCCGTCAGGACGAGAATCACCAAAGCATTCTTTTTCAGCACATTCCAAATATTGTAGAATCCCTGCAATAGGGGCATATCCAATATGTTCGGTGTCAGATAAATTTAAATATTCTTCTTTTACAGTTTTTAAGAATACTAAATTACCTTCTTCATCATAAATAGCACCCAAAGTACCATTTACTACATTTTCACGACCATTTAATTTTGTATCTTCCGCCGCCTGTCCTGCAGTTACAAAGATTACATCTTTTAATTTTTTTCCTCTTGCGTGTTTCGCTGCTACACTTGTCATCGCATACACCATCCTAACTAAAAAGAACTATTACATCAATATCATACCTAAAGTTAAGCATTTATACAATGAGTATTCATGAAAAATATTGTATACATGAGTGAATCAGAACCACCCGTAAAACGGGTGGTTTGCTCACGGGCTATAAGCCCGTAGTACTAGGCCAGCGTCTAAAGGCGCTGGCTTTCACTACGTTCAAGCCGCATAGCCATTGACTCGTAACGGCCCCCTTAAAGGGGATATGTATTACTTGCTACCCTTAAAAGGGTCCTCATATTCTTTTACACTAAGTTTATCTTTCATTTGGTCATGTAACTCTTGCTCACGTATATATTTTTTTACGGTAGCTTCATTTAATCCTACCGTACTTACATAATATCCCTCGGACCAAAAGTGTCTATTTCCAAATTTATACTTTAAGTTTGCGTGTTTATCGAACATCATTAGCGCACTTTTACCCTTTAGATATCCCATAAAAGATGAAACTGATATTTTAGGTGGAATTAACACTAGCATATGCACATGATCTGCCATAAGCTCCCCCTCTATAATCTTGACGCCCTTATATCCACATAAACGTCTCAGTATTTCACGTAAACTATTTCTGTATTGATTATATATAACTTTACGTCTATACTTAGGTGTAAATACTATGTGGTATTTGCATAACCATTTTATGTGCGCAAGGCTCTGTGTCTTTGTTGCCATATAAAATCACCTTTCTTTTGTATATAATGCGGCTTGAACACCTACATTATACTTAAGCAAGGTGATTTTTTGTATAACTTTCGTTGCCGCACCCGCATAGCGGGTGGTTTTATGATTCGCGACTACGTCGCGAACCAGTCTAAAGACAATAATACAAAAAACCACCCATCAAAGATGAGTGGTTTCAATTGCATATATGACGATTAGAATGTATAACCTACACCAGCATGTAAGCCTTTGGAAGTCTTGTCATTATCGTTTACGCTATATTTGTCATAACCATAATAAACATTCAAATCAATGTTAGGTTTAACTTCATATTGAGCACCTACTTGATAGGATTGTTTAATATCGTTGCCCCAACCAGCTTTAGCAAAGCCGTTAACTTTGTCAGTCAAAGGCACGTGACCAATTACACCAGCTTGAACACCTAACTCAGTGTCATGTGTACGGATAGCTGTACCAGCACCGTAAATATTTACATTTGGATGTACTTTGTAAACATAAGCCAATTGGTGATCTTTAATATCGCCATTTTTAGCATTTACTTTGTTATAAGAGTATTGAAGAGCAGATTTATTGCTTAAATCATGTTCTAAAGATACACCAAAGCCATCATTGTTAGTGCCACCGCTATTAGATACGCGTTGATTGAACGCATAATCAGCTTGAATTTTTGTGGAATTATCACTGATTTTAGTTACAGGCACGGATGCAGCGAATGCACTGCCAGTAATCACTGTTGCAGCTAAAGATAATAATACTAATTTTTTCATTTGTACCTCCTATACACACATAAATATGTGTCTTAATAAGTTACTTTTATTCTAATATTGTATAAGTATATATCTTAAATATTAGCGTTTCATGAATACAGGGATATCAGGGATGCTGCTTGTAGGAGCAGATGTGTTTGTTGCTGGACGTGCAGCAGTTGTTGTTTTACCGAATTCTGGAACATTCTTAGTACTGGAGTTAAAACCAGTTGCAACAACTGTAACTTGAACGCTATCGCCCAAGCTTTCATCAATAACAGAACCGAAGATGATATTGGCATCAGGATCTGCTGCATCAGAAATAATTTCAGCTGCTTCGTTAATTTCGAACAAGCTCAAGTTTGCACTACCGGAAATATTAAGCAAGATGCCTTTAGCACCATCGATGGAAGTTTCCAACAATGGGCTGTTGATAGCCATCTTAGCAGCGTCTGCAGCGCGGTTTTCACCAGTAGCTAAACCAATACCCATCAAAGCTTCGCCTTGTTCAGTCATGATAGTCTTAACGTCTGCAAAGTCAAGGTTGATTAAACCAGGGATTTGGATCAAATCGGAAATGCCTTTGATACCTTGGCGAAGAACATCATCAGCTTTACCAAATGCATCAGACAAGGAGCATTTTTTATCTACAACTTGTAACAATTTGTCATTAGGAATAACGATAATTGTATCAACTTTTTGAGTCAAGAATTCAATGCCTTTTTCTGCTGCAGCACGACGACGTTTACCTTCAAATGCAAAAGGTTTTGTTACAACGCCTACAGTCAATGCGCCTACTTCTTTAGCGCATTCAGCAACTACAGGAGCAGCACCAGTACCTGTACCACCACCCATACCAGCAGTTACGAATACCATATCAGCACCTTCAAGAGCTTTAATGATATCTTCGCGACTTTCTTGAGCAGCTGCTTCACCGATTTGTGGATTAGCACCAGCACCAAGACCTTTAGTAACTTTTTCACCGATTTGAATAGTTACATCAGCCTTGGACAATTCAAGTACTTGGCTTTCAGTGTTAACGGATAAGAATTGAACCCCATTTAGTTCACTTTCAACCATGCGGTTAACAGCGTTATTACCGCCACCACCGACACCGATAACTTTAATATTTGCAAAATCAGACATCGAACTTCCTCCTCTTATCGTTATCTATTTCTGTCAATATAAATACGAATACATCTATTTATATACTGAGTTAATTATAACAATTACATTTATTTTACACTAAAATTTAAAAACTTTCCACTACAACTATAATCGAATCTTGATAATTAGAAACGTTTAGTCATAATATTCTTTCGAATAGCAGCTAAATTAATAAAAACTCGTAACCCAAAACCAATCAAGGCAACGTAGTATAAATTAATCCCAATTAAATCGCCAATATATACTAATACAACAGCAAGTATTACATTTGAGAAGAATCCACTGATAAAATTACTTAAATCAAATAGTCTCTCTAATGCGGCACGACTGCCACCAAATACCGCATCTAATGCAGCTAGCACAGCTACAGAAGTATAATTAGCATAGCTTGCTGGAATATGTAATGGTGTAAACCATCCTACAACAACACCTACTATGAGTCCAATGATAGCAAAGATATAAATATTCATTCTTTACCTCCTAACTCATTTGATTGTAAATGCTCTTCTCTATAAGAACCGGTAAATGCCGGAATGGCAATGGATGGCTCCTCTTTTATGGTCACCTTAATGCCCCAATGTTTTAAAGAGTCTACAATACCTCCACGCATAGTGAGGGCTGAATTCAATGTTTTAGGATCCCCTATGGCCTTAACTGTAAATGGAGCGCCATACACCTTACCATTCACGGTAATCGTAGGACCTGAACAACGGATTTCAGATGTACCAATCAAACGTTGATCATTGATTGCCAATGCTTCAGCACCACCAGCTCGTAATTCATTGACGATACGTAAAATATCTTCATCATGAATTACATATAGGTTAGGATTTTCGCCCCCTTGAATTGGTTTAGCACTATCCTCTATTAGAACGGTCACCCCAGGTCCTTTGACATTAGTCAATGCGGCTTTGCGAAGTAATGTTTCATCTGCACTGGAACCGGAACCACTGGCTTTTAATTGCTCAATTTGCTTTAGTAAAGCATCCTTTTCATGTTCTGCATCTTTTAACTGAGCCACCAAATCACCAGTTCGTTGTAGCCGTATATTCTCTTGAATATTATCTTGTGTCATCTTGTACTGAGTAATCACCATGAATCCCAATACAAAGCTGACAAGACCAATAGCCCATCGTTCATGTTTCACAACATCATCCACCCTTTTTGTGCTTATAACTAATCTTGTTTTGATTTTGATACATTAGCACTTTGTTTTGATGTATCCTTTTTCTCAGATTGGCTAGTGTCTGACTTAGATTTATTAGATTTTGGTTGCACCGTTACCTTATCGGTTTTAATGAAAGGAGATGACGGATTAACATCTATATATTGAACATTACCTTGACTCTTAGGTAAATCTTTTAGCATAGACGCTGTTAAATCGGCTTTGCTTTTCAAATCTTCGCCATCGCCTAGTCGAATCTGTATACCTGATACGGTATACGCCATCATATTATTAGGATCACCAATATTAATTTCTGCAATTTGCTTAAATGTATCATCATCTAAGGCACGCAGATAATCAAGAGCCTGTACAATCGGCTTATCGGTAACCATATCACCTAGCAGTATATTACCACCCTTAACACCAGAAATCATAGGCACCGTCGTGTCTTCAATGACACTATCAGATGCAATCACTTGCCCATTCTTATCCAAGGTTAAATATCCAAATTGAGCTGGTATCACAGCAATAGCCTTACGCTCGACTACACGGACCACCATTGTTAACGGCAATTCGTAACCAATTTGAGCGTCTTCAATACGAAGATCCTTTGATAATCGGTGTCGCAAGTTTTCTCTATTGATACGAAGTACATTGACTGGTTCCCCAATATCACCAGCAACCTCTACATCCTGTACAGTAACCTTATCAGATCCAATAACTTTAATAGAACCAAGCGGAATAGGTAGATTAAATAAGCCTAGCAACACTATGGCTACAACACCACCTATTTTTAGAAATTTCTTTCTAACCTCCGCTTTCTCTTGTTTACGTTTACGAGCTAATTCACGCTCACTGTTATGTATTGAATCTCCATCATCCTTGTGGATTGGCTCAGTCTCAGGATGAAGAAAGTCGGGTCTATGATGCTCCGTATCTATCTGATTTGAGTTGGGTGGATGTTGCTTAAAATCATCCATAACTACTCTCCTTACATACTACAGCATTTAAAACTTCCCATAACCTGCTGTTAATAAGATTTTTTCACATAATTCAGGAAAATCTATGCCCACCTCTTTAGCAGCCTTTGGCACCAAAGAAGTAGCCGTCATACCTGGAATCGTATTGTATTCCAATACATACATATTATCTTTATCATCAGTCATAACATCAACGCGAATAGCCCCACTCGCTTGTACTTCACGATACACAAGTTCGCCAATAGCTTGCATTTCTTTTGTCATATCTGCACTGATTGGAGCCGGTACTAAATAATCAGTAGCACCTGCTGTATATTTACTAGCGTAATCATATTCACCAGAATGTGGTCTAATTTCAATGATAGCCAATGCCTTACCATCCAATACAGAAACGGTAAATTCACGACCATTTAAATATTGTTCCACCACAAGAATTGGGTCATAGGTAAGCGCCTCTGTAACAGCTTTAGCCAATTGACCTTCTTCTTTTACAATGGTAACGCCAATACTTGAACCTTGTGTTGCTGGTTTCAATACAACCGGCAAGGAAAATTTAGATTCAATATCTTTAATGATATCTTCTTTCGACTGTAGATTGCCATTGTAGGAAATAGATTCCGCCGTAGGAATGTGAGCGCCTTTGAACACATCTTTACTTACTTTTTTATTCATTCCTACAGAATGTGCCATGATACCGGATCCAGTATATGGAATTTCAGCCATCTCTAATGCACCTTGCAAGGCACCATCTTCACCATAACGTCCATGAATCGCATTAAATACAACATCGCCCTTAAGGTTTTCAATGTCTTGTAATACAGTACGAGGATTTAGTTCTAATGTGGAAACGTGATACCCCTTGCTAATCAAAGCCTCTGCGATGGCTGCGCCAGTTCTACGAGAGACTTCAGCCTCAGCAGATGGACCACCCATTAATACGATGATATGTTTATCTTTCATTGTAAACCTTCTTCCAATAACGCTAATAACTTTGGACCATATTGATTAATCGAACCTGCCCCCATAGTAATAACCAAATCATTTGGTCGTACCACCTTCGCAAGGACTGCTGGCAAATCATTTACATCTTCCACATAATTTACATGTTGATGCGTTACTTCACTAATAATATTCGGAATTGTATGACCATCAATGCCGCTAATTGGATCTTCTCCAGAGCTGTATATATCTGTCATATAAATTTCGTCTGCACTGGTGAAAGCCGTAGCAAACTCGTCTTTCAATAAGGATGTACGAGAATAGCGATGAGGTTGGAACACACAGATAACACGATGTTTTTCTAATTCCTTAGCGGCTTTTAAAGTTGCTTTGATTTCTGTTGGATGATGAGCATAATCATCGACTACCCATACACCAGCTACATGCCCCTTTGTTTCAAAACGACGTTTAGCACCGATAAATTTACCTAATGCTTTCACAATGGATGGCACCGGAACGTGACAACATTCGTGGGCCACAATAAAAGATGCTAAAGAATTTAGCACATTATGATTACCTGGTACACGTAAGGACACTCTGCCCAATGTTTCACCTTTACGAACTACATCGTAAACTAAAGAACTATCTTCATAGTGGATATTTTTTGCTACATAATCATTAGACTCTTCTAAACCATATGTGATAAATTGACGTTCCACTTTGCTCATAACATAACGAATGTTATCATTATCGCCGCAAACAACTGCTTTACCATCAACAGGTAATGTTTCAACGAATTGACAGAATGCATTCAATAGATTTTCCATCGTCTTATAATGATCCATATGATCATCTTCGATATTCGTAATAACAATCGTCTTAGGTCTTAATTTTAAGAATGAACCATCACTTTCATCGGCTTCAACAACAGAGTATTCACCCTTACCTAAACAACTACTCCCCTTGAGGTAATCAACTTCGCCACCGATAATAACAGTTGGTTCCATTTGTCCTTCTACGAGAATTTGACCAATCATAGATGTAGTTGATGTTTTACCATGAGCACCGGCTACGGCAATACCATTCGTAACATCCAATACGGCTTTTACAATGTCAGAGCGATGTAAAATAGTGATACCTTGTTCCTTTGCTGCTACGATTTCCGGATTATCTTCACGAATAGCTGTTGAACGAACTACAGCATCTACACCTTGTACATAATCAGCATTATGACCGATATGAACGGTAGCCCCCATTTGTCTAAAACGTTCAATTACATCAGATTCTTTAACATCAGAACCAGATACTTCATATCCTTTTTGAATTAAAATATTCGCAATAGCGCGCATACCAGATCCACCTATACCGATGAGATGAATCTTATGGATACCTTCTAACATAATTACTCTCCTTAACTATTTCGCAATAGATAACGCTAATTCAGCAATATCATGAGCTGCATTCGGTTTTCCTAAACGCAACGCACTAGCCCCCATTTGAGCCAACAATTCACGATTTGCCATAAACATTTCGATTTCACCAATTAAATCATGGCTCGTCAAAACCTTATCTACAATCATATGCGCAGCCCCATCTTGTACGAAAATGCGCGCATTATACGTTTGATGATCTTCTGCAGCATAAGGATATGGCACCAATATAGATGGAATACCACGTACTGCCAATTCAGCCAGTCCGATAGCACCAGATCTAAATACAGCCAAATCCGTAGCGGCTAGCGCCTTTGGCATATCATGTAAATATGGCAAAATCAACGATGATTCTCCCAAACCAGTACCATCGTCAATACCTAGTTGCTCTAATACAGCGTTATATTCCCCATTTCCTGTAATGTGTACCAACTTAATGCCCGGTTTACCTTGAAAATGTTTATGTACATCTATCATGGCCGTATTAATTGTACGTGCCCCACGAGAACCACCAGCGATGAGGACTGTAAAAATATCATCAGACAGTCCAAAAAATTGGCGGCCTTCTGCACGAGAATCTACAAGTACATCAGGGCGTACTGGATTACCCGTATATACGACACGTTTCGCCTTACCAAACGATTTGGCTGCTTCATTATAACCAACGGCGACTATATCAACAAAACGGCTCAAGATTTTATTCGTAATACCAGCAATAACATTTTGCTCTTGAATTAATGTAGGAATATTGCGTAATGCTGCAGCCATTAAAATAGGACCACATACATAACCACCTGTGCCAATAACAACATCTGGTTTAAAGTCTGAAATAATTAAATTGGCCTTTATAAGAGAAAATGCCGTTTTCCCCATTGTTACCAACGTACCTAGTGAAAGTTTTCGTTGCAGACCTTGTACAGGTAATGTAACAAAATCAATGTTCTCCTTCGGTACCAAATCAGCTTCTAAACCATGTTCTGTTCCCACATAGAGGACCTTAGCATCAGGTTGCTGTTTCATGATTTCCTTATATATCGTAATAGCCGGGTAAATATGACCACCCGTACCACCGCCAGAAATGATGATTCGTTTCACGCCCTTAGCCCCTTTCCTCTAATTCTCTAACACAGTTTTTAAAATCTTCGCCCCGCTCTTCAAAGCAACTATACCAATCAAAGCTGGAACATGCTGGTGAAAGCAATACAATATCTCCAGCTTTTGCTAATTGATAACCCAATGCAACAGCTTCTTTCATAGACTGTGCACGATGAATATGTTGAACCCCCATTTTTACAGCAACGGATTCAAATCGATCTGCTGCTTCCCCCATAAAAATGACCTCTTTAGTATGTGCTTTCACAATCTCCATAAAGTCTTCTAAAGGCGTCATCTTATCATGACCACCAGCCAATAAAATAACCGGTTTATCAAAGGCATCTAAAGCTTTTACTACAGAGTCTGTATTAGTAGCCTTAGAATCATTATAGAATGTAACATCATGGAATGTTGTAACCCGTTCCAATCTGTGTTCTACGCCATGAAACTGTTCAATGGTATGTTTAATATGCTCTACCTCTACACCTAAAGCATATGTTAAGGCAATTACAGCCAATATATTTTCAATATTGTGAGAGCCCTTAATGTGGATATGTTCTGTATCAATAACCGGAGTAGCTTTACCATCTAATACGGCATAGCATGTATTCCCTTCAAAATACGCACCGCTATCAACCTTATGATGTTGGCTAATGCTGAGAACCTTACCATGTGCATCTTTTTTCATCGCCCGAACAATAGAATCATCATCATTGAGGACAACAAAATTCTCAGGATTTTGATTCATAAAAATACGAGCCTTCGCAGCTGCATAGTTTTCCATCGTCTTATGACGTGCTAAATGATCAGGCGTTACATTTAATACAATAGCGCCTAATGGGCAAAAGGATTTAATCGTTTCTAATTGATAACTAGAGAGTTCAGCTACTAGATAACCACCTTCTGGCATATGATACGCGGCTTCACTTAGAGAGTCACCAATATTTCCGCCCACCTTGACAGGAAGACCAGTAGATTCCATAACTTGCGTTAATAGGGTGGTTGTAGTGGTTTTACCATTTGTGCCAGTAACACCTAAAATAGGAGATTTGCAAACATCATAAGCAAGCTCTACTTCACTTACTACATCAATCTTACGATGCAAAGCCTCTTGTACTATTGGAATGGATAAGGCAATGCCCGGAGAAATGATGATACGATCTACACCATCAAGCAAGTTATTATCTTGTCGCCCTGTAATGATAGTTACACCAGCTTCTTCCAATCGTTTACGCGTAGATGGTTCAAAATCTACTGGTTTATAATCATTTAAAACTACATTTGCATGTAACTGTGCCAATACCCATGCGGCACCAATTCCACTGGAACCAGCACCAAGAACAAGAATATTTTTCTCTCCATAATCCATTTATATCACCTAAATCACTAAGCACGAAAAATTTTTATCTCATCTTATAAGAATACCATTAAATGCCGTTCAAGTTAAGTATTTTCACGTACTTAACTATCAATTTGCAAAGATACGTTTCTTATATCAAATTGTTACAGTTGCAAGTATAACCCCTAAAATGGCTAGAACAGCACCACCGAACCAGAAGCGATTAACTACAGTTTGTTCAGACCAACCGGATAACTCAAAATGATGATGAATTGGACTCATCTTAAATACGCGCACGCCTCGTGTTTTAAAGGAAATGACTTGAATGATAACAGACAAGGCTTCCATTACGAAAATACCGCCAATCACTACGAGTAATAATTCTGTTTTAGTTAAAATAGCCATGCCTGCAAAGGCGCCGCCAAGAGCCAAGGAGCCTGTATCGCCCATAAATACCTTAGCTGGATTAATATTAAACACCAAGAATCCTAAACATACGGCAGTTACAATGGCGCCAAAGAAAGCTACACTTTCAGCAGCCACAGAACTTTCAGTGGAGTAAATCATCAAGCCGATTACAGAAAACGCAATCGCTGCTACAGCGGATGTACCGGATGCTAAACCATCGAGACCATCTGTAAGATTAACCGCATTAGTAGCGCCTACAATGATCAAGAAAGCTAAAATATAATAGGCAAAGCCCAATTGGATATGTGCAGCTACAACAGGAATCCATAATGTTGTAGGAATGACCATAATTTCAGTAATAAAGTAACAGAATATAGCCGCTAAAATAAATTGACCTAATAATTTTTGTTTTGCCGTTAAACCAAGATTACGTTTTTTAACAGCTTTTACAAAGTCATCAAAGAATCCGAGTAAACAATGCCCAAGTGTAAGGAATAACAACATACCTGTAGCCACATTCCATGGTGCAAAAATAGCCACACCAATCGTAAGAGCTACCATCATAAATGCACCACCCATAGTCGGTGTGCCAGCCTTAGCTTGATGGCTTTCAGGACCTTCCTCACGTATACTTTGTTGAGCATGCAATGATTTAAGCATAGGAATACCAATTTTGCCCAATACTAATGTAATTATAAATGTCACTACAAATGCTAATAGAATGTGGTAAATCATATTACTCCCCTATTCTCTAATAACGGCCAATACGGCTAGAAGAATCTAGCCGTTATAACCTTCTATTCACGTTCTTTTAATTCCTCTACAACACGTTCCATTCGAAGACCTCTGGAACCTTTTACCAAAATAACATCGCCTTTTTCACGAATATCATTGTAGGCATTGGCCATTTCGAGATGACTATTACAACGATGTACCTCTAAACCTGCTAATTTCGCTTCTTTAGCAATGAAATTTGCCGCCTCACCAAAGGTAAATACAACGCTATATCCTTCTTCGGCCAATAATCTGCCAACTTGTCGATGGCCTTCCTCCGTAAAATCACCTAGTTCAAGCATATCACCGAGCATAGCAATTTTACGTTTACCTTCTAATTGACCCAATGCTTTGATGGACTCACTCATAGAAGAAGGATTGGCATTATACGCATCATTGAGAATAACAATGTCTTCAAATGCCACAATTTCTTGACGCATAGGTGTGCCTGTAAAATCACTAAGACCTTTTTTAATCTTACTAGATTTAACGCCTAACACACGACCTGCAGCAATAGCAGCTAACGCATCATACACATTATGCTCACCAATCATAGGCAAAAATACGTCAAATACTTCGTCATAACATTTGCAGGTAAACTTAATGCCATCCTTTTTATAGCGTAAATGACTGCCAATTACCGTAGCATTGCTATGAATACCGTAAGTAACAGTTTTTCCTTTTGCAATGGAACTCATGGCCTTTACGAAATGATCATCTTCATTTAGAATGGCCACACTATCGGGGCCTAAACATCTAATCAATTCACCCTTTGCCTCAGCAATGGCTTCTTGAGAGCCCAACAATTCAATATGACTAGTTCCTACATTGGTAATGATGCCAATTGTCGGTTCTGCAATAAGGGCTAATTCTTCAATTTGACCTAATCCACGCATCCCCATTTCTACAACACAGGCTTCGTGTTCTGGTGAAAGTTGCAACAATGTTTTTGGTAAACCAATTTCATTATTAAAATTCTTTTCTGTTTTTAATACATTAAACTCAGTACTAAGAACCGCGGCTACCATTTCTTTTGTCGTCGTCTTACCTGATGAGCCAGTAATGGCTACTACAGGAATTTGATAGCGTCGTCTGTGAAAGTTCGCCAAGTCTTGGTATGCCTTTAGCGTGTTTTCCACTTCAACACAAATAATACCGTCTACACTGCGTCCCTTTTCAACGATTGCTGCTGTTGCCCCTTTTTCAATGGCCGTATTAATAAAATCATGACCATCAAATGTATCGCCTCGCAAGGCTACAAATACATATCCCGCCTCAATCGTACGCGTATCTGTAGATATATCTTTAAATTGTAAACTTACATCGCCCTTACATGTGCCACTAGTAGCATCAATTATTTCTTGTAATGTAAATTCTGCCATATTAGATCTCCTTAAGAGCTTTTCGAGCCTCTTCTCGGTCATCAAAATGAATTGTTTCATTTTTTAATATTTGATAATTTTCATGACCTTTACCAGCGATAATAACGATATCACCT
Source organism: Veillonella atypica (assembly GCF_041431435.1). Lineage (NCBI taxonomy): Bacteria > Bacillati > Bacillota > Negativicutes > Veillonellales > Veillonellaceae > Veillonella > Veillonella atypica. Next base: position 22,452 of record NZ_JAPVXV010000001.1, on the reverse strand, counting down.
GCTTTTGCATCATGAATTGCATGATTAATTGCTTCTCTACGATCCACAATTACCTCATAAGAAGTACCGTCGCGAAGTGCTTCTTTTACACCCACTTCAACATCCTTAACAATTTGTACAGGATCTTCAGTTCGTGGATTATCGGATGTTACATAAATCTTATCACCGTACTCTGCAGCAATACGACCCATAATTGGACGTTTTGTAGCATCGCGGTCGCCACCGCAGCCAAACACGATAATTATACGATTTTCTTTAATTGCCTTTGCAGTTTCTAAAATATTTTGCAAACCATCTGGTGTATGAGCATAATCGACAACAACGGCAAAATCTTGCCCTTCTTCAATTAATTCAAAACGTCCAGGAACGGAACTAAAGGTTTTTAACGCCGTATCAATCGCTTCCATGGAGATGCCTTCTTGTAGACAAGCTCCAATGGCAGCCAATGTATTATACACGTTAAATAAGCCTGTAGTATTCATCGATACAGGGTAGCTTTCTCCCTTATAATTCACAGTATACTGGCTATTCTTAGTAGACATATGAACATCTGATGCATTCAATGTGCCCTTGCCTAATGTACTGTATGTAATTGTTGGAGCTGTAGTTTTTTCCATAACACGATGACCATAGGAATCATCGATATTAATAACAGCACCTTTATTATCTTTTACTTGATTAGGCGCACTAACTTGTTCAAACAATTTACATTTAGCGGCCAAATAATTTTCAAATGTTTTATGGAAATCCAAGTGATCTTGCGTCAAATTCGTAAATACTGCCGTATCAAATTCAACACCGCTAACACGGCCGAGTGCCAATGCATGAGAAGATACTTCCATTACACAGTATTCCACGTTTTCTTGAACCATTTGATGTAAAATATGCTGTAAATCAACAACATCTGGTGTCGTATTATGAATTGGATAACTCGTATCACCAATCATAATATGGACAGTACCAATGACCCCCACCTTGTGACCTTGAGCCTTAAGAATATGGCGAATCATATGAGTCGTAGTCGTCTTACCATTTGTGCCTGTAACACCGACCATACGCATGCGATTAGCTGGATAATCAAAGAAGTATGGAACACACGCCATCATAGCTTGACGTGTATCAGAAACGGTGATAACACACACATCATCAGGTACAGTAACCGGTTTTGATACGATAACGGCAACAGCACCAGCAGCAACCGCTTTATCGATGTAATTGTGACCATCAACTGTAGCCCCATCAAGAGCGATGAACAAGCTATTTGGTTTTACTGCTCTAGAATCAGCTGTTATATCTTGAATAGATACATTTTGATCACCTTGTACTTGTTGTACATCTAACGTACTTATAATATCTTTTAAGGTTTTCATACTACATTCTCCTCTATATACGCAAATTAAAGCAGCCCATAAGAGCTGCTTTTGCCTGCTAATCTATAATTTGCTGTTTCGTTTGTACATTGCGTTCTGAAGTCGTACTTTTAGTGCTATACACAAAGGAATCAGGCAAAACCATCCCCAATTGTTCTTCCGCAATTTTTTGAATGCGTACTGGAGATTTTAAGGATGCCACCTCTACATCAAGGGTATCATTATCCTTTGCTAATTGTACTACAGTTTGTTGTGTTTTAACTACTTCATAACCTAATTTTGTAGTATATGCGTTCATAGCCATCATGATCATCAAAAAACCAACAAGGATTGCTATACCTTGAATGATTTGTCTCATCAATGGACTAATATCAAAAACAACACTAGCTCTCGCTTTTCTCGCTTGTACACCTAGCAACACATCACGTTTAACGTGGCCCACAACAGCCTTTCTCGCTAACATTAAAATAACCCCTTCCAATACTACAATTTAATCCCTACTCTAAGTTTTGCACTTCTAGAACGAGGATTCATTTCTACTTCCCCTGCACTAGGCTCAATGGCCTTATTTTTAGCCTTAAGAACAGCCTTATGATGACATACACAAACTGGTAATTCTGGCGGACAAATACAAGCTGTACTTAGCTCTTTAAATGTTTGTTTTGTGATGCGATCCTCTAAGGAATGGAATGTAATAACACCAATTCTCCCCTTTGGCTTCAACATACTCACAGCATCTACAAAACTATCATGCAAAATAGCAAGTTCTCGATTCACTTCAATGCGTATCGCTTGAAATGTACGTTTTGCAGGATGCGGACCATCCTGTCTTGCTTTTGCTGGTATAGCTTTTTTTATAATTGACACCAGTTCGCCAGTAGTGGTAATTCTCTTTTCATTACGGGCTGCCACGATAAATTCAACAATACGTTTAGCCCAGCGTTCTTCACCGTAATCACGGATAATCTGTAATAATTTATCAGATTCATATTCATTCACGACGATTTCCGCAGTAATAGGTGCCTCTTTATCCATACGCATATCAAGAGGTCCATCATTCATATACGAAAAACCGCGTTCCGGTGTATCTAATTGATAACTAGAAACTCCTAAATCGAATATAAATCCATCAACTTCATAAATACCTTGCTCTTCTAAAGCATGTTTTAAATCTGAAAAATTTGTAGGTATCGTCATAACCTGACAAGTTAAATCAGACAAGCGTTGTCTCGCTACCGCTAAGGCATCTTCATCTTGATCTAAACCGATAATCATGCCTTGTGAGCTCAATCGTTCACCTACGGCATGAGAGTGACCAGCGCCACCTAAGGTACAGTCAACATAGATACCATCAGGATTGGTAACAACAGAATCCACCGTTTCATTCAACAGCACACTGACATGATTAAATTCCACGATAGCCTCCTACAACACAATGCCTTCTAATCCTTCAGCCAAGGACTCTACGCTGTCAGCCACTTCCGCATCATATGCATCAAAGCGTTCGCGGCTCCAAATTTCAACCTTATCACCAGTACCAATAATAACCGCATCCTTTTGTAGCTCAGCATGCTCACGAAGGGCGCTTGGCACTAAGATTCGGCCTTGTTTATCAAATTCAAGTTCTGCAGCACTACCAAAGTAAAATCGTTTGATAGCACGCGCATTTGCTTTATTAGATGGTAATGATTGTAATGTTTTTGAAAGTTGCTCCCAACTTTCGGCAGTATATATAGCGATGCAGTTATCGAGGCCTTTTGAAAGTACACAGTGATCACCTAGTTGTTCACGTATTTTGGCAGGTATAATCAACCGTCCTTTTGCATCTATAGTGTGATTATATTCACCCATGAACATCTAACATCACCGCCTTACAATCCTCATTCACCACTATATGGTAAATTTTACCACAATCCCCCACTCGTTACAATAAATAAAACATAAAAATTGGTGAAATTATGAATTTTCCTTCATCTTCAAATCAAAAGAAAACCGCGTAGCACGAGTGTACTACGCGGTTATACATACCTTAGATAGACAGGTATTCAGTGCCTACCTTTTGGGAGGTATCTTATTTAGTTGTCTTTTTAGCTACTTGAGGATTAGCAGCTAATACTTTTTCAAGCACTTCTTTAATTTCTTTATTTTGTGCTTCTAAGCTAGCAACCTTATCTTCTAGAACTTTTACAGTTGCTGGAGATGCAGGTTTGGAAGGTGCTGTAGGAGCGGAGCCTATACCAATAGTTACACCAGCATTTGCCATTACACCATTATCACCATCATAAGCAGCACCAGCGTGGAATAACAAATCAGGATTTGCATAATGAGCAACACCTAATGCAGTTGCTGTTTTACCTTTGTATGTTCCAACAGCTGCCATGATTTGAGCTTTTTGGCCTTCATGGTATTCAATAGGTTTCAATGCTGCCAATGCGGCTGCAGATGCACCTACTGTTTTAACTTCACGTTCTACACTACTAATGCGACGAGAGTTATCTTGAATTTGTGCTGTATGTTGTTCAATAGTTTCATGATCTTGCATTGTTAATGCACTTGCACGCAAGCTGTAATTTGCAGCTTCAGCTAATGTACTAATATCTGCAGTATTCTTGTTAACTTGTAAGCCCATTACATTGATACGTTCATTGTTTTCCAATGCAATCGCACCTACTGCCTTAGTTAATTTAGTATTGTCATTAACTTGATTTGTTACAGTAGCAATACTTTGTGTATTTGTATTAACTTGGTTAGATACTTCTGTTACACGATTATTAACAGTGTTAATATTAGTAGCATTTGCTTTCACAGATTCAGTAATACCAACAATAGCATTTGCATTAGTGGTTACACGGCTATCAATGTTTTTAATATTTTCTGTATTCACGCTAATATTCTTAGCATTTACATTGATATTATTGATATTCGTAGTAACTTGATTAGATACTTTAGCAATATTAGTAGTATTTGCTGTTACTTGGTTATTTACTTTTGTAATATTGTTTGTATTTTCAATAACGGATGCATTGATAGAGGCAATATTGTTAGTATTTTTGTTAACTTGAGCAGATACACTATTAATTGCTGCAGTATGTTCATCAACCTTGTTGATTACTTTTTGAACTGTTACGTTAGTATTTTGAATTGCTTCAGCATTTTGTTTGATAGCAGCTTTGTTAATATTGATATTTTCAGTATTGTGTTTGATTCTATCAGTATTAACTTCTACTTGGCTTTGAACATTTTTAATGCGTTCTTCGTTAGCGTTAGCTTTGATTGTATTCGCATTAACTTGTTCTTTTACCTTAGATACATCAGCACTTACATTTTGCAAATCTTTGATTGCTTGTGTATTTTTGCCAACTTGATCTTTCAAGCCAGATACATCTGATTGGATACCATTGATAATCTTAATATTGTTTTCAACCTTAGCATTCACATTTGTCACATCAGATTTAATGCTGGTTACATCAGATTTGATGCTTGTTACATCATTCTTAATATTTGTAACTTGATTATTGATGGTCTTCACATCATTCTTGATGTTTTCAACATTGTTGTTCACAATATTAATCTTCGCATCAACCTTCGCATTGATGTTAGTAATATCATTCTTCACGATAGTTACATCGGCTTTGATATTGTTAACATTCTTTTCAACATTTACTACATTAGCTTTAATGTTGTTAATGTTGGAAGTATTGTTTTGAATATTTACAGTATTAGCATTGATGACACTATTTTGAGCTTTAATGTTGTTTGTGATGTTTTCAACTTTCTTTTCAACATTAACGATTGTAGTGTTACCTTTACCTACTTGACCTTTCAAGGATTCAATAGCTTTCGCATTAGAATCAACTTTGCCGTTCAAGTTACCAATAGCCGCTGCATTTGCATCAATACGAGTGGAGTTAGCATTTACCTTAGCAGAAACATCTGCAATGTTTGCTGTATTACCAGCTACTTGTTTAGATACACTAGCAATAGCGTTTGTATTATTAGTTACATCAGTGCGAATTGCTTTAATATCTGCTGCATTCACATCAACTTTACTATTAATATTAGCTACATTATTTTGAATAGCTGTAATAGATTTACTATTGTTTTCAATAGATTTTGCATTCGCATCAACTTTTACATTTACATTATTGATCTTGCTATCGATATTTTTATTATTTTCAATAATCTTCGCATCGATATTTTTATCAACTTTGTTAATAATAGTTGTGTTGTTGTTGTTAATTGCAGTTTCAATATTCTTATTGATTACTGTATTGTTATTATTAATAGCAGTTTCAATGTTCTTGTTGATTACTGTGTTGTTATTAGTAATTGCGGTGTTGATATCGTTTCTAATCACAGTGTTGTTTGCTTCAATCTTAGTATTGATTGTATTTTCTACATTTGTGATTGTTGTACCAATTTTACCATTCAATTTCTTGATAGCATCTTCATTAGCAGAGATACGTTCAGAATGATGAATAATGTTGCCATCAATGTAATCAAGACGTTGATCATGACGATCTACGCGAGCTTTAAGACCTGCTACATCACCTTTAACGCCATCAATCTTAACATTTACATCACCAATCTTCGTATTAATTGTGTTGTTAATTTGTTTGTTGTTTTCATTGATTTTTACATCAATATTTTTATCAACCTTGTTAAGAATTGTAGTGTTATTTTCAGTAATCTTGTTATCGATAGACTTATTAATAACTACATTATTTTCATTAATTTTGTTAGTAATAGTGTTTTCGATATTTGTGATTTGAGTACCAATATGGCCTTTTAATTCATCAATAGCTTTAGTATTGGATTTCACACCATCTTCTACAACACTGATACGTGTAGAATGATCTGCGATGTTATCTTGTAAGTAATCCAAACGTTGATCATGACGGTCTACACGTTTAGTAAGACCTGCTACATCACCTTTAACACCATCAACTTTTACATTTATATTGTTAATAGCTGTTGTATTGTTTGCAATATTAGTTGCATTAGCATCAACTTTTACATTTGTTGCATCAATGCGTTTGCTATTATCTACGATAGCTTGTGCATTAACAGCGATATTCTTAGTATTGTTTGCAATGTTAGTAGTATTGTTTTCTACCTTAACATTCGTTTCGTTGATGCGTTTGCTATTATCTACAATAGCTTGTGCGTTTACAGCGATGTTCTTAGTATTGTTTGTGATGTTAGTAGTGTTATTTTCTACCTTACCATTGATATTAGTGATTTGAGTTTTAATATCGTTGATAACTGTAGAGGATTGACCTACTTTGCCTTTCAATTCATCAATAGCTTTAGCGTTGATATTGATATTCTTAGTATTATTTTCAATAGCAACCTTGTTGTCGCCGATAAACTTACGGTTTTCAAGGGCAATTGTACCAGCTACATTAATATCTTTTGTATTTTGATCTACGCGTTTAGTTAAGCCATCTAAATCGCCTTTAATACCATCAACTTTTACATTGATGTTATTAATATCACCTTTAATGCCATCCACTTTAACATTTACGTTGTTAATAGCTGTTGTATTAGCATCTACTTTAACGTTTGTTTCGTTGATACGTTTGCTATTATCTACGATAGCTTGTGCATTAACAGCGATATTCTTAGTATTGTTCGCAATGTTAGTAGTGTTATTTTCTACCTTAACATTTGTTTCGTTGATGCGTTTGCTATTATCCACGATAGCTTGTGCATTAACAGCGATATTCTTAGTATTGTTTGTGATATTAGTAGTGTTATTTTCTACCTTACCATTAATATTAGTGATTTGGTTTTTAATATCGTTGATAACAGTAGAGGATTGACCTACTTGACCTTTCAATTCATCGATAGCTTTAGCATTGATATTGATATTCTTAGTATTGTTTGCAATGTTAGTAGTATTAACCTTTACATTATCTTCAACAGCACTAATGCGTGTAGAGTTATCTACAATATTGCCTTCTAAGTAATCTAAACGTTGATCATGACGATCTACGCGACCTTTAAGGCCATCCAAGTCGCCTTTAAGACCATTTAAATCACCTTTAACGCCATCAATCTTAACGTTCACTTCACCAATCTTAGTATTGATTGTGTTGTTGATTTGTTTGTTATTTTCATTGATTTTTACATCGATGTTTTTATCAACCTTATTAAGGATTGTTGTGTTATTTTCATTGATTTTAACGTCGATATTTTTATCAACTTTATTAAGAATTGTAGTATTGTTGTTAGTAATAGCAGTTTCAATATTATTATTGATTACTGTATTGTTATTATTGATTGCTGTTTCGATGTTCTTATTGATAACAGTGTTGTTATTAGTGATTGCAGTATTGATATCATTTCTAATCACTGTATTGTTAGCTTCAATCTTAGCATTGATTGTATTTTCTACATTAGTGATTGTAGTACCAATTTGGCCTTTCAATTTCTTGATATCATCTTCGTTAGCACTAATACGTGTAGAGTTATCTACAATATTGCCTTGCAAGTAGTCTAAACGTTCGTCATGACGATCTACACGTTTAGTAAGACCATCTACATCACCTTTAACGCCATCGACACGGACATTAACATTATTGATTGCTGTTGTATTAGCATCAATTTTCTTGTTAACATCAACGATATTAGCATCGATTTTCTTGCTCAAGTCGATAACATTGTTATCAATCTTCGTATTGATTTCATTAACCTTATTATCAATGTTTGTGTTGATTTCAGTTACTTTATTATCAATCTTAGTATTGATTTCATTAACTTTATTATCTACCTTCGTATTGATAGACAAATCATTCTTATCAATCTTAGCATTAATTTCGTTAACCTTGTTATCAATCTTAGTATTGATTTCGTTTACTTTATTATCAACTTTTTTATTGATAGTAATATTATTATTATCAATTTTTGTATTGATAACATTTACATTATTATCGATTTTCTTGTTAATAATATTTACATTATTATCAATGTTTGCATTGATTTCAATTACTTTGTTATCAATTTTTTGATCAATAGCAATTACTTTGTTGTCAATCTTAGTATTGATTTCATTAACTTTGTTATCTACTTTTGTATTGATAGCGATGTCGTTTTGATCAATCTTCTTATTGATGTTTGTAATATCGTTTTTAATATTGTTGATATCTACTTGAACATTACCAATATTTTGACCAACTTTACCCTTCAAATCAGCAATGTCTTTTGTATTGATATTAACTTGATTTGTAGTATTGCTCAAATCGGTCTTAATGTTCTTAACATCATTTTCTACAGCTTGTAAACGGCCTTCATGGTTGCCCACGGCTTCAAGTACATAATTGATACGAGTTTTCGCATATTCTTGATTGCTATTAACGGTATTCGTTAAGTTTGTAATAGCTGTCGCATTTTTATTAATGTTTGTAGTATTATTCGCAATATTTACTTCATTAGCAGCAATGCGTTTACTATTGTCTACAATTTTTGTTGTATTGCCATCAACCTTAGCGTTTACATTGTTAATTGTAGTATTGATATTGTTAATGTCAGTTTTAATAACATTAATCTTAGCATCAACATCAGCATTCACTTTATTGATAATAGTTGTGTTGTTAGCATTAATTTCATTTTTAATTGTCTTATTAATTTCAACATTATTTTGTTTAATGCTATTGTCGATATTAGCGTTAATAATTGTGTTGTTAGCGTTAATTTTATTATCAATGTTTGTGTTTACTGTATTGATAATATTTGTTTTACTATTATCAATTTTAACGTCTACATCTTTATTAATTTGATTGATAATTTTAGTGTTGTTTTCAGTAATCTTATTATCAATTGTTGTGTTGATGTTGTTGATAGTAGTACCAACTTTACCTTTCAACTCTTCGATAGCTTTTTTATTATCATTGATGTCTTTTTTGTTATCGCCGATAAGTTTACGGTTTTCTATCGCAATAGTATTGTTGAAAGTGATATTTTTAGTGTTTTCGTTAACTTGTTTAGACAAGTCAGCAATAGACTTGCTGTTATTGTTAACGTTAACAGTCAAGTTATTGATAGCTTTACTATTAGCATCTACCTTAACATCTACCTTGTTAATATTCGCTTGTAATTCGTTTTTAACATTAGCAATATTTTGATTGATTTTTACATTATTTTCGTCAATCTTATTAACAATTGTTTTGTTAATTTCAACATTATTCGCTTCAATGCTATTTTTGATATTATTGTTAATAACAGTGTTATTAGCATTAATTTCATTCTTAATAGTCTTGTTGATTTCTACATTGTTAGCATTGATTTCGTTTTTAATGTTGTTATTAATAACAGTATTGTTGTTTTGAATACTTTCATTAATAGTTTTGTTTACTGTATTGATGATAGACGTATTATTCTTTTCAATCTTAGCATCAATATTTTGGTCTACTTTATTAATGATTGTTGTATTGTTATTTTCAATCTTAGCATCAATATTTTGATTTACTTGATTAATAATCGTTGTATTGTTATTTTCAATCTTATTATTAATCGTTTGATCAATATTTTGATTTACTTGATTGATGATAGTAGTGTTATTATTTTGAATTTCTTTTTTGATGTTGTTATTTACTTGATTAATAATATTCTTATTATTTTCTTCAATTTTAACATCAATTTTTGCGTTTACAGTATTGTTTACTTGATTAATAACATTGTTAGTAACCTTGTTGATAACATTTTTAGTTACATTATTTGTAACTTTGTTTTCAATGTTTTTCACACTGTTATTAAGTGTATCAACTTTTACATTAAGATTATTAATCGCTAATGTATTTTTAGATACCTTATCAGCTAAACAATAGAATTTACTATTAAGGCAGTTAACATTACCTTTCAATACGCTAATATTGTAAGTATTTTGGTTAACTTGATTTTTAATATTAGTTAAATCAACAATAACCTTACCAGAGCCTTGTTTTTGAGATTGTTGGCCCCATTGTTGTTGGTCTTGTTGTTGCCATTGTTGTTGATCTTGTTGATGTAAATCAATTGGTTGTTGTTCAACTGCTTGACTACCTTGGCCAGGTGTTAACCATTTTTGACTACCAATAAGATCAGTTCTATACCAATCTGCAGGTGTGGATGCAGAAGCAATGCCTCCACCCAAACTGGCACTTAACAAAATTGCAGCCACAATTGTAGTTGCTGTTTTTTGATGCGACTTAGCTAACTCAGATGTTACTACATATGCATTCTTAGTCGCACTCCATACTACTTTGAATACCTTATTCATATTAAGTTCCCTCCCAACTTATGCGGCTCTCACCCCGCACAGATGAAATAAATGAAAAATACTGGAATATACTTCACTAAATATTCACAATATCTAATTAAATACTAGCACAAGATATTTTAAAATTAAAGCGTTTTTTTAATAAGTTAAACTTATGCTTCATATTTTACTCATCGTTTTATATGGCAACAATCTTGAAAAAGCCTTGTTTATCAAATTTTTCCGATATAGAAATTTTCCTCTTCATTTTATATTTAATTAATATTTTTACTTGTATTTTTATTTACACAGATAAAAAAGGCCTATCAATGTATATGTATACATTAATAGGCCTTATATATTTTACCGTTTATTAATCTAATTAGAATTTAGATTCGATAGCACCTTGCAAATCACCTTTTGGTAAGAAACCAATTTTACGATCTACTACTTCGCCATCTTTCAAAATTACAAATGTAGGTAATACTTCTACTTGTAAATCACGTGCCAAGCTTGGTTCTTCATCAGCATTTACTTTTACAAAGTTTGCTTTACCTTCTAGTTCACCAGCGATTTCTTCAATAACTGGCATCATACGTACACAGTAACCGCACCATGGAGCCCAGAAATCAATAACTGTTACGCCACCTTGATTAAGAAGATCTTGATATTCTGCTGTTTTTAACTCTTTTAATTCGCTCATTATTTCCTCCTAAGGCAATTGAACTAATACACAATCTTGAATGTAATCCAAACCTACCTCTTTAGCCTTAGCTAAAACTGCTGGTTTATCCGCACCTGGTTGTAACCAAATCATCTTAATGCCCAATTGTTTACATTCATCAACTGCTGCAAGCCCAGCTGCTTCTGGTACAACAAAATCAACAACGCTAGGAACAACTGGCAACGAAGATAGACTTGGATAACAAGTATCGCCATCGATACTCGTTACATTTGGATTAACCGGATAGACTTCATATCCATGCTCTTTTAAGCACTTATAAATCTTATACCCAAACTTATCGGTTTTATGAGTGGCACCTATTACAGCCCAAACTTTTTCAGCTAATGCATCTTTAATAGTCATTCTTACCACCTCTTATATACTATTATATATTAATATCGAAAACTGTCAATATATTATATCGATTTTTTTAAAACGATATGTTCACAACGTAATTCTTCAGTTCGCACAGTATATGTTAGTAATGATTTTAAGGAGATGCTTGGTGCATCACATTTAGGAATAAATCCTGCTAACACGGCTAATTCACCTAAAATACGCTCTGCTGACCATCCAGTCTCTCTCAATTCTTTTACAGTTATACTTTTCTGCCGTTTTGAAAGCCTATGGCCATCGTTATCCATGAGAAGTGGTGCATGGCCATAGCATGGTGGCTCAGCCTGTAACGTACTATATAAATACATTTGTTGAGCCGTAGTTTCCAGTAAATCGTGCCCCCGAATGATTTCGGTAACCCCCATTGCTATATCATCTAGTACGACCGCCAAATTATAGGCATACATCCCATCTCCACGGCGCAATACAAAATCATCAATACCATGGCGCAATACAAAATGCTGCAGACCTTGGTATATATCGTTGAAATCCATAGTAGAATCAGTCACCTTAATACGCATTGACGGATTTTTTTCTAATCTCTTCAATTTCACTGTGGCACTATTTAAACTACGACAATGTCCATCATAATGATGAACGACTTCACCTCGATGAGGTGCAGAAGCAATGGATTGCAAGCGAGTACGATTACAAAAACATGGATAGATTAGACCTGTATTCTCTAATCGTTGTAAGACCTCATCATACATTGGCAACCGTTCACTTTGCCAGTATGATGGTTCTGGTCCACCCACACGAGGGCCCTCATCCCATTCAAAGCCAAGCCATTCTAAATCATCTAGCAAGGCTTCGCCAAAAGAACGCTTAGAGCGCTGCATATCGATATCTTCCATGCGTACCACATAGGTACCATGTTGGTTACGGGTCGATATATACGACAAAAGGGCGATCCACACATTCCCTAGGTGGATATACCCCGTTGGGCTAGGTGCGAATCGTCCTTTCATAAATAGTATCTCCTTATATGCACTCTAATAATATACTATTATATTAATACATTATTATATTAACACATGGTGAGGATGACCTCAGTTTACAAACTATATATTAGCCAAGGGATACAATGCTATCAAAGACACCAGCATCTTTGATTTTTTGTTCGTTACCCATAGAGCAAATATGATTATCCTTTAACACAGGTTCTACCACATCTGCAAGAGCTACGATATCTTCTGGCTTACAGGCAATGACTTGTTTTCTAAATGCTACCTTATCTTCAATATTGGCACCACTAAAGTATAGCCCCATGGCACGAGGGCCACGCAATGCTGGTGTCATTGGTAAATCAAGACCACTCATAGTGCCGATAATATATTTACGCATTTCTCGATCTGTTAATGTAAATTGACGTAAGTATTCAGGTAACTCTTTATATACATTAAGTGTTTCCACAAGATTTGGATCTCGATAGCTACAGAAAATCATATTTCCATCGTCGTAGAAGTTAGCAAATGCGCCATAGGCCCCACCTTGTACACGAATGCGAATCCATAAGTATTCATAACGCAAAATTGTTTCTAATACGCTCATAGCACCAACATGAGTAAATCCATGATCGATGAAATTACCACCTTGAGCCACATATTGAACCTTACCAGCTGTGACAATACCTTCATTGCTCGTTGTATGTTCTATGGTTAACACATTATTTGGCAATTCCTCTGCATTCCAAGTACTGAGCAATGGTTCCATTAACTCTGTAAATGGTACTAATTCATGTTCTTCACCTACAAACATGATTTCTACATTGTTAGAACGGAAAATCTTGCGAGCTACATCAGCTAATTTTTCTGGCAATAATGGTAATGCTGCAGGATTAGTAGCTAATTCGCTGATTTTTTGATAATACCCTAAATTACCGTCATCGCGGAATTTACCAACCTTTGATACCTTAGCCATTACCCGTTGACTAACGATGGTGTTTCCTCTACGGAACGCCTCATTATCCCAAATAGCTTTGCCTTCTTGTACAAGTTCTGTTAAACGCGTTACATCGGTGTATTGAGCATCGTGAATAACTTCATTTACGATGTTGCACAATTCAGGTAATTTAGCATGCAATACCTTACTACGTACAACCATGAGCGGTACGAATTCATCTCGTTGTCCTGCTTTACTAATGCCTGTAATATCAGCACTCAAACCACCAAGATTTAGATTGATTAATTTTGCCAAATCTTCATAAGAACGTTTGGATGTATCTACGCGGCCGATGATATCACTTAAGATATCTGCATAGAATAATTCGTCCTCAGTGAGGCAATCTAGCTTAAAATAGTAAGCCACATAATTGATACCCTTTGTGAAAGTAGGAACAAAATGAAGTTTTGTATGACCAATCGTACTTTCACGACGTTCCACATCTTCCACTTCTGGACTCAAATCAGACAATTCTAAAAGTGGAATAGTAGCTAGCGCTTCTTCACTATCTGGTGTCTCTTGACGAAGTTTAAGGCGTTTTGTTTGTTCAACGATACCTTCTAGCTCATCTTGTGACATAGAAGCTTTGATAGCTGCTAATTGTTCCTTAACATCTGCATCCTTTTTATCTTGCAATCCTTGTTCAGGATACAAGGATACGAGAGACTTATGATGATTATCCAATAAGGAATGACGAATCAAATCCTCAAAGTAAGAACCTTGAAGGCCTTTGCGAATATTAACTAATGCTTCTTCATAATGTAACAACTCAATTGGATCCTTACCGTATAACCAATTGTCCATCATGCGGATAATATAAGCTAAACCGATTGGACGACCACCAAAGTCGCTTTCACGAAGGGTAAACTCAATGCTATTAAGAGAAGCTTCTAATAATTCCTTGTCGATGCCATCCTTACAAAATTGTTGTAATGTAGATTCAACAATCTCTTGTAATTGACCTTGTTTATCCATATTAGAGCCGCTGGCTTGAACAACCCAAATTGGTTGACGGATGCTATCTAGGTAATAACCAGATACATCAGAACCAATGCCGGCTTTCACCAATGCTTGTTTTAAAGGTGCTGCAGGAGATGTTAATAAAGCATGTGTTAATACCTCAAAAGCAAGGCTTTGTTCTGGTGTTACATCGGGCAATACATAGGAGAATGCATGTAACGTACGATTATCCGTACTTTCATCAGAGCCTACACTATAAGGATATGTAATCACTTTACCTTCCTTAAACGGAGCCTGCTCAGTCACCTCAGTATCGATTTCAATAGCATCAAAATGGCTCAAATATTCATCGTTGATAAAGCGCAATTGTTCTTCAATATCCATTGTGCCATATAGGAAAATATAGCTGTTGGATGGGTGATAGTACACATCGTAGAATTTCTTGAATTTTTCGTAAGTCAAGTCCGTAATATTATCTGGATTACCACCGGAGTCAACACCATATGTTGTATCAGGGAACAAGGAATGCATCAATTCGCGTTCTAGTACGGAATCTGGAGAGGAGTAAACCCCTTTCATCTCGTTGAATACAACGCCCTTATACGTTAACTCATCATCAACAGAATCAAGCTCATAATGCCAACCTTCTTGCATCATAATTTCTGGATCCTTTGCTGCCCGTGGATAGAAAACAGCATCGAGGTATACATCCATTAAATTGTGGAAATCCTTGTCATTCTTGCTTGCTACAGGATACATCGTTTTATCCGGATAGGTCATAGCATTTAAGAATGTATTCAAAGAACCTTTTACAAGTTCTACAAATGGTTCTTTTAATGGAAATTTACGAGAACCACAAAGCACAGAGTGCTCCATGATATGAGCGACACCTGTGCTATCTTGAGGAGTCGTTCTAAAGGCAATATTAAATACTTTATTAGTGTCTGGTGAGTCAATATAAATAAGACGAGCACCAGATTTTTCATGTTTCATTTCATAGGCTGTACCATTGATTTCATCAATACGTTCTATGCGATCAAGGCGAAAACCAGAATATATTTTATTCAGTTCCATAGATACCCTTCTTTCTAATTTATTTATAATGTATATATATATGTAAAATCTTAATCTATTATTGACTATCTATTATACCACATTACGAAGATTTACACGAATTTTCAAGAATTATTATCAAATTACAAAGATTATCTATAACTTATTCTTATTTATGAGATATGAATGTTGCATATAATAACAAAATAAATTAGGACACCCTTATAGGAGTGTCCTGATTTTATTATTTATCTTGTTTGATTTGCCACTTTTGATTGCGTCGACTTGTCAAAAGCCCTTCGAGAACAACCTCAAATTGGCGAAAACTCATTGTATAGGGAGCATACATATCTGGTACTACCTTATAAGATATGGTCACCTCTGACGCATCATAATTATAAAATATACCATGTAAATTGCTCACTGTTGTATAGCCTGTCTGTGCTTGCTCTAATGTGGGGATAGGTTGTGTTTTTAAATTCGCTAATAAATCGCTAATAAAACCTTCCTTACGCCCTTGATCATCGAGCATTTCATCCATAAATGTGCGTAGACTATCCATCATGTATATTAGCCTCGTTCGTTTAACAAAAGACCATTATGAATAACACGAACTGCATCTTTTACGCGGTTTTGTGCAACCAAGCAAGAAATACTGATTTCAGAAGTACTGATGATTTCAATATTGATGCCTTCTTTACTAAGGATATCAAACATTTGAGCGGCTACGCCAGGTTGACCCAACATACCAGCGCCAATGATAGATACTTTTGCCATATTTTCATCAATATTAACAGCTTCGATATCAACAGTTTGTTGTAATTCTTTCAACACTTCACGTGCCAGTACCACATCATCAA
Source organism: Veillonella atypica (assembly GCF_041431435.1). NCBI lineage: Bacteria > Bacillati > Bacillota > Negativicutes > Veillonellales > Veillonellaceae > Veillonella > Veillonella atypica. The sequence continues at coordinate 5,910 of NZ_JAPVXV010000001.1, read as the reverse complement.
GAGCAATTGTGAAGATAAGGTCAGTTTTAGGTTCACCTACGGAACGAATAGATTGAACAATCATATCCACATCAACATTTTTTTCTGCTAATGCTTTGAATACTTTTGCTGCAATACCAGGTTTATTTTCAACGCCCACAAGAGCTACTTTTGCTGTATTTGTATCATCGGCTACGCCTGTAATTACGTGTTTATTAGATTCCACGGTATAATCCTCCCGAATAATTGTGCCTGTATTATTACTGAATGTAGAACGAACATGAATTGGTACACCATAACGGAAACCCATTTCAACAGCACGCGGTTGCATTACGCCTGCACCTAAACGTGCCATTTCAAGCATTTCGCCATACGTAACTTCTTCTAGTTTAAAAGCTTCCTTTGCTACGCGAGGGTCAGTAGAGTATACACCTTCTACATCTGTAAAGATTTCACATACATCGGCTTTCATAGCGCCTGCTAAAGCAACCGCTGTTGTATCAGAACCACCACGGCCTAATGTTACCATGTCACCGTATTCGGTAATACCTTGGAAACCAGCAACAACAACGATATTGCCTGCATCCAATGCTTCGAATACACGATTAGGATCTACACCTAAAATACGACCCTTATTAAAGTTATCACTACTTGTAATACCTGCTTGATCACCAGTTAAAGAAATAGCCTTTTGACCGCGTTCATTAAACGCCATAGCCATCAATGCAATCGTTACTTGTTCGCCAGTAGACAACAAGCGGTCCATTTCACGACCATATGGTTTAGATGTTACTTGTTTTGCCAAAGATACCAAGTCATCTGTTGTATCCCCCATAGCAGATACAACTATTACAATGCGATCGTCCTCTTTCTTTTCATGAAGGACACGATCAACGATATTAAATATTTTCTCAGGTGTTGCAACAGAACTGCCACCAAACTTTTTGACGATTAATGCCACTATTATCCCTCATTTATCATTGTACTAAAAAATAACATGCATATACTTTACCACAAAACAAACCGCACTGTAAAGGGATATACAGGTATTTTTCCACTATAAAAGAACAAATTTCTTTTTATAGCGGACATACATTATATTTATAATCAATCGTTAATGTTCGTAACTTGTCATACGCTCCATTCAAAAAAGGCCAGCCCTAAGGCTGGCCTTTTACAGTCAAATACAATTTATTATTCAACTACGATAGCTTTTTCAGATTCCCATAAACCATGGATGTTGCAGTAAGATACAGCAATCAATTTACCAGATTTATTCAAGGATACTGCCAATGTACCTGCGGAAACTGCATGTACAGGACCTTCGTTTGCTGTTGCACCGTCACCATGTACGTTGAAGGATAATTCACCAACTTCGTAAGGCAATTGAGTACCTTCAGCTACGAAGTACAATTTAATCCATTCAATGTGATGTTCCACAGTGTTTGGATGAGCAATGTCTTTACCAACAGATAATTTTACGTCGAATGCTTCACCTGCTTTTACTTTATCAGCAGCTTCGATAACAGGAACGTGTTTTTCAGTAGCGAAATCGCCAGATTTAATGTAATCATGTACAGCCATAGTTAACCTCCTGGTTATAGTTATATACATACTTAATGTCTAAGAATATTAGCACCTTGTGCCTATGACTATATTATACATTTTCGATATAGTTTAATCAAGGACTTTTTCGAAAATTTTCTATTTATTTGTGAAGTGATGTGGGCTGTGGCTCCATCGGCCGGGTCTTCCTAACGGAAGGGCCAAAAGTCGCCACAGCCCACATCACTTCACAGCACTCTAGGAAATTTTCGGAAAACTCCATGGTAAGAGGGAAACACCGGCCGGGTCTGTCCCGTAGGGACAGGGCCAAAGTCGCCTCCGGAGGCCTACTATCGCTACATCATATAAAACTTTCAAGTATCACAAAAAGAGTGTGCGTCGGCCAAGCCTCGCACACTCTTGCTGCTTTTGTATTTATAAAATTGATACGATTTAAGTTTGATGAATGTTTGGCGCTACGCGCCTCCATCCATCTATAGGTCATTGGCTTCGCCTCGACCTACTAAAACTCGATTCCTTTTGCCGCTTTTATGCCTTTTTCATAAGCGTGTTTTACTACGTTCATTTCGGTCACTGTATCAGCGATGTCAATGATTTCAGGTTTTGCATAGCGGCCTGTTAGGATGACATGTAGTCGCTCTGGTTTTTGTTTAAGCATATCTACAACGGAGTTAACATCGATGAGTTCATAGTTAATGGCATTGTTGATTTCGTCCATAACGATGAGATCCCATTTGTCGGAGTTGACTTCTTCTACTAGTGTTTTCCACGCTTCTTGAGCTGCTGCTTTGTGTTTTTCTAGTTCTTCTACAGTAACTTTATCTCGGTTGTAGTAGATAAATCCTTTGCCCATGGATTTAATGGTAACCGCATCCCCCAGTTTTTTCAGGCCTTCTAGTTCACCGTATCCATGACCGCTTTTGATGAATTGTAGAATCAAAACTTTCAAGCCTTGTCCTACAGCACGTAAAACAACACCTAAAGCGGCTGTTGTTTTTCCTTTACCATTACCTGTATTTACGAGAATTAAACCACGTTCGCTCATTTCTATACTCCTATTATTTATGTCACACGATGTAGGGCTGCATCTATTGTTAATATGACGATTTAATACTAATATAATAGATTTATTTAGTATGACCAAAGGCTTCGCACATGTCTACAAAATGCTTTGCCCCTTCAAGAGAACCAGCAAAGTTAAGATGTAGATAGGATGCCAACACATTATCGGTGGCATACCCGCCATCATAGGACTGCGGTTTGCGGCCCCCTTCTAAGTGAAAGGCCCAAGGGAAATCTTCAATGGTTGGTTCCATGGTGGAGAAATGGAATTCATGACCATGCAAAGCTGTTCCTGTATTGCCAAGTAATGTATTGCGTTTAGCCGTTGCCGTTACATATCCTACCTTTTGCAGTTTTTGTTGCATTACACAATTGGCAGGCACAACACCAACTGTATCAAACACATTACCATCAAAATCGTGAATATGTTCACAAAGGTACATAAGGCCACCACATTCAGCATAGATAGGCATACTACATTGATTAGCTTTACGGATTGATTCCTTCATGGCCGTATTTTCGGATAAAGCCTGCAAGAACATTTCAGGGAAACCACCGCCAAATACGAGGCCATCTACATCAGGAATAGCGCTATCTTTTAAAGGGCTAAAGTAAACTAGCTCAGCGCCTTGAGCTTCAAGGGCAGATAAGCTGGCTGGGTAGTAGAACGAAAAGGCTTCATCATAGGCAACGCCAATTTTTGTTCGTTTGGTAACTCCCATGGTTGCATCAATCGGTGCCGACATAGGTGCTGCACTGGCCGCTACCTTATAGAGTGCCTCTAAATCTACCATAGATTCCACGGCATGCTGAATCGTTGCAATGGCCTCTGTAGGATCAACTTCTGTAACCGGTGTCAAACCAAGATGGCGTTCAGGAGAATGCATGCGATCATCACGGCGTATAGCACCAATAACAGGAACGCCAATTTTTTCCATACCTTCGCGGACCATACGTTCATGATTATCAGAACCTAAACGATTTAAAATGACGCCTTTAAAATCCACATCCTTATCATACTCTCTAAAGCCCATGGCAATGGCTGCTGCGCTTTCACCCATGGCCTTACAATCGATAACGAGCACAACAGGAGCACCTAATTGCTTAGCAATTTGAGCCGTACTGCTCACACCCTCTCGGCCACCATCATAGAGCCCCATAACGCCTTCAATAATGGCCAGATCTGCATCGCCCGACATGGATGCAAAAAATGTTGGCAATGTATCCGGTGGAACTAACCAAGAATCTAAATTATAACTTTCACGGCCCGATGCAATTTTATGAAAGCCCGGATCGATATAATCCGGGCCCACTTTAAAGGATTGCACCCCATGGCCACTTGCTCGATACGCTGCGAGAAGGCCCGCAACAATAGTCGTTTTGCCGACACCGGAATTGGTACCAGCTATAACAACACGTGGAATGGGTACAGTATTCATATGTATTACCTCTTATTAATACTATCTATACGGCTTTCACTAAAAGCATTCAGATATCAGAGTATAGTCAATTAACGATCTTTACGTTTTGCCAAAATTGTGGACAAATAGTTTAATTTCTTGTCCTTAGGCATATTATCAAGACCTACGAAAACTTGTTCATCAGGCAAGCCAACGCGAGAAATCATAACCGCGTCGTCAGCCATATTGTGTTTCAACAATACTTCTTGCACTTCATCAAAGTTTTTATACACCTTCATGATAACTGCATCATCGGCAACAGCCATAACAGCATCAATTTTTTCCTTAGGTGCAGTGGCTGGAACGATAGCCAAAACCTCTTCTTTTTCTACGATCGGATAGCCAAGATGGGAACCAATGGCACAGAATGCAGTGATACCAGGAATTGTTTCAATTTCAAAGCCTGTATTTTCAATCAAACGATATACGTACATATATGTACTATAGAACATTGGATCGCCAAGTGTTAAGAAAACAACATTTTTACCTTGTTCTAAATAAGATACGATAACGCGCTTAGCCTCTTCCCAACCTTCTTGTTGTGTAGCATCATCGAGCACCATTGGGAATACAACTGGAACGATTTCAGTATGTTCTTGAATGTATGGTTTTGCAATATTAAGGGCTACAGAACCATCTTTCTTTTCTGTTTTAGGTGTAATGATAACGTCTGCTTCGCCTACAATACGCGCAGCTTTCACAGTCATTAATTCAGAGTCCCCAGGACCAACACCTATGCCATATAATTTACCTTTCATGATGATTCTCCTATTCTATATTTCAATATGATTAACATTACTATTATACCTAATTTATTAAATATATTCAAAATGTTTGTGAAAGTCTACTCTTATTTCACATTCGGAATCGCTGGTCGATGACTGCTGCGCTTACCGTATATATCATCGATACAATCTTGAATATGTTGGCAATAGATATCTTGAATTTCTGTATATTCACCGAGGGCATGATGCATTTCTTCTACTTCATAACCAGCCTCTTTCAATACATTGACTACACTATCCTCTTCATCGCCAAATAAATCATTAAGCGCATGATCGCCAAGTACAAGGAGCAATGGGTGCACATAAATCTTATTAGGTTTCTTACCATCAAGCCATTCCCAAGGTACGGCCACATCCTCTACATAAGGAGCATTTTCCAAAGTGGCTACACGAACATGATTAAGGCCACTGCGAATCAATTGGTATTGCAAATAACCATATGCAGAATTACCAGAGCCTAAACCACCGTGACCAACTAATAATAAACCATCTTCATTGCTGACGGATAAGGATGTAACAAATGTGTCGATTAAAATTTGATAATCATTCGGGTGTTCTTCTTGGCCCATATAGTATACCAATGGTCTGCCTACTCGCAATGTATTCAGTTCTTGTGCCCGTTCGTGATTTAAAATATTATGTTTCAACTTATCAAATTCTTCACCACCAGTGAAGTGCAATGGTTGTACATAAATATCTGTATATCCTTCACCAATGAGAGCATCTAATGCGCCTTGCTCTGTAGGAATTTCAATACCACGGTCTCGTAAACGTTTTACAATGATACGCGATGAAAAGGCTAAACGCACTTCATAATCTGTATATTTCTCTTTAATACGGTTTACAACAGCATCAATTTGATGTTCACGAGCGGAATCAACTGTTGAGCCAAAGGCCACTACTAATATAGCTTGTTTCATAACGGTCTCCTTATCAAATATAATTCACTATTCATCATACCACATGCATTGCTATAGTTGGATACCATCCCCCGTATAAAGGTAATATTATAATTAACTTTCATACCCATATAGATGGATAACAAAAAGCATCCGCCT